>JAKEEG010000056.1 GCA_022616555.1 Ignavibacteriota bacterium
AGGGACTCCTACGGAGGAAGGCGTCCCTGCCTACCGGCAGGCAGGTCGCCGAGGATTTTTTAGTAAAAAAACGTGCTCGGCGGGGACGCCTTCGCGCTAGTTTGAGTTTTTTAAGATAGCTTCCATTAAATTATGACTTCAGTAATCCCAACAACGACAACCGCCTTGAGCTTCGACAAGCGCAACCTGAGTAACGAGACGCTTCTCGACCTCTACGAAGCGATTCTGCTTCCCCGCGCCATTGAGGAAAAAATGCTCCTTCTGCTCCGGCAGGGAAAGCTCAGCAAGTGGTTTTCCGGTATCGGGCAGGAAGCGATCGCCGTTGGCTGTACGAAAGCGTTGCAGGACACTGATTACATCCTGCCTTTGCATCGCAACCTCGGCGTTTTTACTGCACGCGGCTTACCGCTGGAAAAACTGTTCTCGCAGTGGGAGGGAAAACGCCTCGGCTACACCAAAGGGCGCGACCGATCGTTTCACTTCGCCGCACCGGAACACCGCATCATCGGCATGATTTCCCACTTGGGGGCCATGCTGCCGGTCGCGGATGGCCTTGCCCTTGCGAGCAATCTCGACAAAAAGAACGACATTGCGCTTGTGTTCTCCGGCGACGGCGGGACAAGCGAAGGCGATTTCCACGAGGCGGTGAACGTCGCCGCCGTGTGGGATCTGCCTGTGATTTTTCTTGTTGAAAACAACGGCTACGGGCTTTCCACTCCGACGAATGAACAATACCGCTGCAAGCAATTGATCGACAAAGCCATCGGGTACGGCATTGAGGGCATCCGTGTAGACGGCAACAACGTGCTTGAGATGTATGAAACAACGCGCCATATTGCCGAAAAGATGCGCCGCGACCACAAGCCCGTGCTACTGGAAGCGGCCACGTTCCGCATGCGGGGGCATGAAGAAGCGTCCGGCACGAAGTACGTCCCACCGGAACTGTTTGACCAATGGTCGAAGAAAGACCCGGTGAAAAATTATGAGCAGTATCTCATTGGGCTGGGGCTGTTGACGAACGAACGCGCAGAAGAACTTCGCGCCCAGTACAAAAAGCAGATTGAAGATGCATGGGAACAAACACAAGCCGAACCGGACATTGTGCCGGACGTCGATGCCGAGCTCAGCGAAGTGTACGCCCCGGCAACGTATCAGCTCATTCAACCCAACACCGAAAAACAATCCAAGAAGCGTTTCGTCAACGCGCTCTCGGACGGTTTACGACAAGCGATGGAGCACGACCCCAAGCTTGTGTTGATGGGACAGGACATTGCTGAATACGGAGGCGTGTTCAAAGTGACAGAAGGATTCGTGCAACAATTCGGCAAGGAGCGCGTCCGCAATACCCCGCTGTGCGAGTCGGCAATTCTTGGTTCGTCGCTGGGACTCGCTATTAGCGGCAGAGCGTCGATGGTCGAAATGCAGTTCGCTGATTTCGTCGCGTGCGGCTACAACCAGATTGTCAACAACCTCGCGAAAACACGTTATCGCTGGGGACAGTCTGTGAACGTCACCGTGCGCATGCCTACCGGCGCAGGGGCGGGTGCGGGTCCGTTTCATTCTCAGAGCAACGAAGCATGGTTCGCACATGTGCCGGGGCTGAAAGTCGTTTACCCTTCTACGCCATTCGACGCGAAAGGGCTTATCACGACAAGCCTAATCGAGCCGAATCCGGTGTTATTCTTCGAGCATAAATTTTTATACCGCAGTCTTGAAGAATTGGTGCCAGACGACTATTATAATGTACCGATCGGCAAAGCCCGCGTGGTACAGGAAGGCGATGACGTCACCATCATTACTTACGGCTGGGGCGTGCATTGGGCAACAGAGGCGGCAAAGGAATTTCCTGACACAAGTATTGAGATTATCGACTTACGCACGTTACAGCCATGGGATAAGGAAGCGACGCTTGTATCAGTACGCAAAACCGGCAAGTGTTTGGTGTTGCACGAGGATACGCTCTTCGGCGGCATAGGCGGGGAGATTTTCGCCGCGATAACGGAAGAATGTTTTATGTCCCTCGATGCGCCGGTGATGCGCGTTGCATCACTGGATACGCCTGTGCCGTTTAATGTGGAATTGGAAAAGCAGTTCCTCGCGAAGAGCCGGTTGAAGCAGAAGCTGGACGAGCTGATAGCGTATTAACATCTTACTTATTTTGCCGCATTGGAAAACCTCCCCCTGCGCCCCTTCGGGGCTTTGTCCCCCTCGTAGAGTGGGATAGTCCGCTTTAGCGGACAGGGGAGGATTCTGAAGTTGCTGAACCGTCTGAGGTATATATCCAAAGGATTCCCGTGTTGTAACAGTATCATTGTTCATCATGCCAACAACGACAATCTACGACCTTCCAACGCCCGCGTTGTTGCTTGACGCCGATATCCTCGAGCGCAACATCAAGACAACGCAGGGGAAGGCAAACAAGCTCAGCGTTTCTCTACGCCCGCACATCAAAACGCACAAGTGCATAGAGATCGCGCAGAAGCAGAAAAACGCCGGAGCGAAAGGTATCACCGTCTCGACATTCTACGAAGCGGAGCAATTCGCGAAAGCGGGATTCACTGACATCACCTGGGCGTTTCCCATACCCCCTGTGTATATCGAACCCGTGCTGAACTTTGACGAGAACGCAACGTTGCGCGTGGTGCTCGACAGTATGGAGGCGAAAGACGCGCTTGAGAAAACTGCGCATGAGAAGGGAAAGAAAATCCACGTCTGGCTGAAAGTCGATTGCGGCTATCACCGTGCGGGTGTCGACCCCAAGTCCCCGCTCGCCGAAGAACTCGTCAAGGCGCTGGCGACTTCCGATGCGCTCCATTTCGACGGAATTCTCTCGCACTCCGGTCACGCGTACAACGTGAAAAACAGCAAGGGCAGTCTTGTTGCTGCCGAGCAGGAGCGCGACGTGATGGTAGATTTTGCGGAGCGCATGCGCAAGAAAGGCTATGATGTGCTTTCCGTGAGCATCGGCTCCACGCCGGCAGTGTCGGCAATCCAGAATTTGAAAGGCGTGAAGGAAATCCGCCCCGGCAATTACGCGTTCTACGACTATACGCAGGCGATGATCGGTTCTTGCAGCGTCGGCGACTGCGCTCTAACGGTGTTGTCGTCCGTCATTTCGCATCAGCCCGGCGCATCGCACTTTCTCCTCGACGCAGGCGCGCTCGCGCTTTCCAAGGATATGGGTCCCACGCACGTCAGCAACGATATGGATATGGGAGTGATTTACGACGACTACGAGCGCAAGCGCCTGCACGCGCATATCCATCTGCGCACGCTTTCGCAGGAACACGGCAAGGTTATTGCCAATACTCCCGCTATGATCGAAGGAAAGTTTAAAGTCGGCGATAAAGTGCGCATCCTCGAGCATCACTCATGCCTTACCGCCGCACAGTTCGACGAGTACTACGTTGTGAAGGAAGACCGCGTGGTAGACAAATGGAAGATTTTGAGAGGGCGGAGTTAAAGCGATTGCGGATTGAAAAAGCTTTGAAAGAAAACCACGAAGACACGAAGAACTCGAAGGAAAAAATCATTTCTTTCCTTGGTTATTTTCGGTGTTTATTCACGTTTGTCTTCTGAATTCTGACTCCTCACCACTGACTTCTTCTTCATCTGCTTCCTACGACCCAATTGGAAATTTCCCAAACGGCTGTGGACCTGCCTGCCGGCAGGTTTTTCCCACAACCTCGGGGTGGTGTCTTGCATAGGGTCGGCTATTAGTACCCCTCTAAAAGCGGCTAACTGAGAAGTTGATTTTTGTATTCCCTCGGACTCATCCCCACCTCTTTCTTGAAGAGGCGAGAAAAGTATGGCGGGTTTTCAAAGCCAAGCTGGTAGGCAATCTCAGAAACGCTTCGGTCGCCGACAACGAGCATGTTTTTGGCTTCGGAGATGATATAGAGATGAATCAATTCCAAAGCAGTTTTGCCAGTTTCTTGCTTCAATAAGTCGCTTAAGTATTTTGGCGACAAATGAAGTTGCGATGCCATGTAGTTCACCGTCGGCAATCCTTTTTCTTCTGTTTCTCGTTTTTCAACATACGCACTTAGGCACTCATTGAATTTTGTAAGAGTGACGCCCGATAATGGCTTTCGGTCAATGAACTGCCTTTTGTAAAACCGTTGGGCGTACTTTAGCATAGAATCCAAATGCGAAAGGATAATGGGTTTACTGAACTCATCGGGATTGTTGTGATACTCTGTTTCCATCTTGTGGTACAACGACCACATGATTTCTTTTTCGCGCGGTGAAAGATGTAGCGCTTCGTGGATTTCATAATCGAAAAAGTTGAACTTCTTGATTTCCGAAAACAGGGGATGCCCCATCAAAAAATCTTCGTGAAGGTGGACGACAAACCCCTTTTCTGCATATTGTAAATCGCGTACGACGAGCACCTGTCTCGGCCTCATAAAGAACATGTGGCCTGTGTTGTGGTCATATTTTGTCTTGCCGTACCACAACTCACCGGATTTTACTTTCTTGAAACAAATAATGTAGAAATCAGCCGTGAGCTCCACAGGCTTCTTCAAAGCAGTCGGTCCGTCAAGCATGTTCAGACTGATCAACGGATGTTCGGGAGGGGGGAAGCCATCCGCTTTATCGAGCTCGGCTATTGTTTTAAAGTGTACCATAGAGTTAAAATTACGAAAGGTTATTGTTTTCTCCAAACCGTGTCTGCGGCAGGAACGTCGACATTGCTAAACGGGCGTGTTATCCGACTATCGAACTAAGGCTGCCGCGGTACTTTTTCGTCTTCACTCCCCCTGCATGAGAAATTCTATTTTCACTTTCATCGTGCCGGGCGCGCTAAATACTTCTATTCCTTCGTCTAATCTTCCAAGGATGATGAGTCCTCGGGAGTACCCGAAATCTTTATGAAAGATCGCCAGATTACCCCACGGAGCAAAGTATGCAATATCACTTACTGAAGGATCGCTGCCGGCAGGAGCGTTTTTTGTCGATAGTCTCTTTGGCAGATCACTGATCTTTTCGGTGCCTGCATAATCCTCCAACGATAAGGTCAATGGCAGCAGAGACATGAAATCTCTACTCGTTTGGCTGCCGTTCAACGTAGTGGTTAACACCGTGTCGCCCGCAGTGATTTTGATCTTCTGATTTTTCATTAACTGCTCCTCTGCTTGTCTATCTCCACCGTGCTTCCCTTGAGCAAATCCCGAAGCAACCAGAGAAAGTGACACGACCACCGCGCCCACAGTCTTCATCTTTATTTCAGATGCGCGGTGAAAAAGGACGTGAGCTTGTCCCATGGGATTAGGTCCACGCGGTCGTACAGATCCACATGCACTGCGCCCGGAACAATGTACAGTTCCTTCGGCTCGGCTGCTGCTTTGTAAGCATCTTCGCTGAAATAACGGGAATGTGCATTTTCACCGGCAATCAACAAAACTGGTCGAGGCGAGATTTCCTTTATGTAGGTCAGCAGCGGCATATTCATAAACGACAGCGCATTGGTAGCAGTCCACGAACCGTTTGAGTTGGGCGAACGTGGGTGAAAGCCACGCTGTGTTCGGTAATAATTGAAATAGTCCACAACAAATTGACTTTCGTTACCTTTCAGTTTCTCAGGTAAAATACGTGGGCCAGGAGCTGGTGTTCCCTTCTCTGCATCTTCCCAACGTTGTTGGCTCATTTGCTCCAGCATGTGTGTCCGTTGTTCATTCGTCAGTTTATCATAATAACCTTTTGCCATAACGCGTGACATGTCATACATGCTGGTGGTTGCAACTGCTTTAACACGTTTATCAACAGCGGTAGCGTTTAATCCCATACCTCCGAAACCACAAACACCGATAACGCCAATTCGGTTTCTATCGACAAAAGACTGCAGACCGAGATAGTCCACCGCTGCGCTGAAGTCTTCAGTATTTATATCTGGTGACGACACATTGCGGGGTTCGCCTCCGCTTTCACCAACATAAGACGGGTCGAACGCAAGAGCAACAAAACCACGCTCTGCCATGTTTTGTGCATACAGTCCGGAAGATTGTTCTTTTACTGCACCATACGGGCCGCTAATGGCAAGTGCAGCCATAGACTCGCCGCTGCGATTTTTAGGAAGATATAAATCGCCTGTCAGAGTTATTCCATAACGGTTTTTGAAAGTTACTTTTTCACGAGTAACTTTATCACTTAACTGAAAAGTGTAGTGATCCATTTGTTCTGTTGTTTTCATCCTTTTGCTTTCTTCTTTTGTAGTTGTTTGTGAATAGACCTGTCCCATCATCATTAACGACAGCATGGTAAAAACTGCAAAAGCTAAAATACCTTTCATTGTTCTCATCCTTTCTTATTGTTTTTTTCTGATTTAATCTACGATACTAATATACGGAGGCAACGTCGGTAGGATGTATACAAAAGGCGGAAGTACTGATACATTTTGACGTTTTTGAGCTCTTTATTAAAGAAAAAAAACCGCTATGAGCACCGAGTTCGCGGAGCAAAATATTCAATTTCTCAGCGTTCCCTGTGTCCTTAGCGGTTAAGCAGCTTTTAGTCTTCTCGACAGCCTTCTACAACCCTGTCGGAAATTCCCTGAATGCCGTCGGATTTTTCCCGACATCTCAAGGTGGTGAAACTCGCAAAGGGTCGGCTCAAACCACCCCTCTACGGGCAGCTAATGCCCATAACGAGCAAAGCGAGATTTCCATACTGTCACGACGAATACTCTCGCGCAAGCGCTATTCCCTGTTTTACTTGCTCCTTGGCGGTTTGGCTGATTTTGCGTATTCTGCGGTTATCTTTTCTGATAAGCTCGACCAGCGGGGCAATACGTTTGGCTTCCGACTGGTTGTCGTACTTAGCGCTCCACAAGATCATCTCGAACAGCAATGGGATGAGGTCAAAACCTTTTTCGGTAAGGGTATAGACGCTTTTCCTTCCGTCCGTTTTATCCCCTTCGCGCTGCAAAATACCTTGCTCCACCAGATGGTCCAAGCGTGACGCCAGAATGTTGGTGGCAAAACCCTCTTCCGAGCTAAGAAACTCCCCATACGTGCGCTTTCCTCGAAAAATAATGTCCCGCAGGATCAGGAGCGCCCAGCGGTCGCCGAACGCCTCAAGACCATAGTTCACAGGGCAGTGAGAACGAAGCTTATTTTTGTCTTTTTTCATAATGCTATACTATAAAAAAATTTCTTGCTTTTTGCAAGTGAATGAGGTATATTAAATTACTTGCATTTTGCAAGTTATAATTTTCTTATTCTACAACTTATCGTATTGGAAATTACTATGCCGGACATTATTCATCGTATCGGGATCAAGTCACCAGCGGCTCAAGTCTATAAGGCGTTAGCAACTGTAGACGGTGTTGCCCACTGGTGGACCGAGGAGGTTCTCGGAGACAGCCAGGTCGGAGGAAAGATCGAGTTTCGTTTTCGCTCCAAGGCTGGCGAGGACATCGGCACCATGGTGATGGAGGTGCAGGAGCTGGAGGAACCGACAGAAGTTCGTTGGCGGTGCGTTGAGGGACCTGCCGAGTGGGTAGGGACCGACATCACCTTCCAGCTCTCAGTACAGGACAACCAAACGATTGTCATCTTCGGCCATAGAAATTGGCGAGAGCAGGTTGAGTTTATGGCTCATTGCAGTATGAAGTGGGCTGTTTTCCTCTTGAGTCTTCGCGAGTACGTCGAAACGGGTAAAGGAAAGCCCTCGCCTGACGACCTGAAAATCGATAACTGGAATTAGGAATTTCTTAGTAATGAACTTGTCTCACATGCGTCAAAAAGGAGAAATAAAAATGCAATGCGTTAATTCTTGAGTTAGGCGCAAGCAAAGATTCATTGGAAAGGCGGTTTGCGGCACACCTGACCCAATGATCGAACAAGTCCACAGAGGGTTATTATCTGGAAACCATAAAAACTACAGTTAGAGCGCACATGAAGGAATTCGTCGTCGATAAATATGGCAAGAGTGGCCTGCGTGCCGCCCAAGTCCCAGAGCCCAGAGTTGGGCCGCGTGACGTTCTAGTCCGCGTGAGCGCTGCCAGCGTCAACCCGCTGGACAAGATGATCCGCAACGGCGAGTTCAAGCTGCTCCTGAAGTACAAGACGCCGTTCGTGCTCGGACACGACGTCGCGGGCGTCGTGACGCGGGTCGGCGCCGACGTGCGGGACTACAAGGTCGGCGACGAGGTCTACGCCCGCCCTCGCGACCTGCGTATCGGGACCTTTGCGGAGTACATCGCCATCGACCATGCCGACATCGCCCTCAAGCCGAACTCCCTCACGATGGAAGAGTCTGCAGCGGTCCCGCTGGTAGCGCTTGCCGCGTGGCAGGCGTTGGTCGACCTCGCACAGGTCAAGCCGGGGCAGAAGGTCCTCGTTCACGCCGGCGCGGGTGGACTGGGCTCGACAGTCATCCAGCTCGCCAGGCATCTGGGCGCATACGTCGCCACAACTGCGCACGGCAACGACGAGGAGAAGGTGCGCGGCCTCGGCGCGAGCAAAGTCATCGACTACACGAAGGCAGACTTCGCCGATATGCTCTCCGGCTACGACGTCGTGCTCGACTCCCTTGGCGGCGACAACCTCGCGAAGTCGCTGACCGTACTCAAATCTGGTGGCCTTGCGATCAGCGTCGTCGGCCCGCCGGACACTGCGTTCGCCGAGCAGATCGGCCGGCCACTTCTGAAGCCTGTGATGGCGCTGATGAGCCGCAAGGTTCGGGCACGGGCCAGGAAGCTGGGCGTACGCTATTCGTTCTTCTTCATGCGGCCTAATGGCGCACAGCTCAAGGGGTTGGCCGCTCTCTACGATGCAGGCACTTTGCGTCCTGTGCTCGACCGGACGTTCCCATTCGACGACACGGTCGATGCAATGGCATATGTGGAACAGGGTCGCGCGAAGGGCAAGATCGTCATCACTATGGTGCCGTCAGGCACGTGACAACACAGACACGCTTGTGCGCTCTAACAACCGGTTGTAGCGGACGGCGTCTCCGCCGCCGCTGAACCGGAGCGTTAGGCCACATGCCTCAAAAAGGGGATCGATATGGATTTTATTGTTTACCTGATCATTTTTTTCGCGTCGTTTGTCGTCGTCTGGCTCGCCTCGTTCCTGGTTGAAGCGCTCAGGCCGGCACCGAAAACACCTGAAGCGATACCATGGGATCCGAGCCTGAAACCCGCGTATGTAACAGTTGATGGAGTAAAGCTACGCTATTTGAAAGTCGGGAAAGGCCCCGTGCTGCTATTGCTCCACACACTGAGGACCCAACTGGATCTTTTTCACAAGGTGATCCCAGAATTAGCAAGGGACTTTACGGTTTACGTACTCGATTATCCTGGGCATGGTTATTCCGATATCCCCGATGGATCATACGACGCTGACTTTTTTGTCAAATACGTCGACGGGTTTCTCGACGAGCTTGATCTAACTGGTGTAACCCTGTCCGGAGTTTCGATCGGTGCGACTATCTCACTCATTATCGCTGCACGCAACAATCCGCGGGTTGTCCGCATTATTCCCATCAATCCCTATGATTACTATAAAGGAAAAGGACTGGCGCGAGCATCGTGGCTGGGACGCCTTTTCGTAAGCTTGAGCGCTATTCCGATTGTCGGTGACACCGTCATGCGGCTGCGGAGTTACATCATTATGAAAGCCGTTTTATCCGGTGGTGTCCGTGATCCAAAGTCCATCTCTCCTGCATTAATGAAGGAGATGTACATGGTCGGCAATCGGCGCGGTCACAACCGCGGTTTCATTAACCTTCTGAGAAATTCATCTAGCTGGGAGCGCACACGATTGGAGTACGGGAATATCAACGTGCCGACGTTCATAATCTGGGGAGGAGAGGACTGGTCGCTTCCTGAAGAAAGACGATACGACGAGTCGCTGATTCCCGGTGTCCAGTCCGTCACCGTTGAAGCAGGCGGGCATTTTTTGCCTCTTGATGCCCCAAATGACGTAGTACGTCACATTCGGTCTGCAGCCAAAGGGACTGCCGGAGACGCGCACAATTAAAGACGGCAACAAGATTCATCAAAAAGGAGGCCTGTAACATGGATAAGAATAATTTCACAACTCGCTTTTCCGTTGACCAAAGTCCTGAGGAAGTCTTTAACGCCATCAACAACGTTCGTGGATGGTGGTCGGGCGAAATTACGGGCGACACCGATAAACTTGGGGCTGCGTTCACGTACCGTGTCCCGGATGTGCACTTTTCCAAGCAAGAGATAACCGAATTCACCAGAGGCAAAAAAGTCGTTTGGCGCGTTTTAGACGCTCACCTCAGCTTTGTCAAAGACAAAGCCGAGTGGAAAGGCACGGACATTGTTTTCGAGATCGATAAAAAAGGAGATAAAACAGAGGTTCGCTTCACGCACAAAGGCTTGGTACCGGCGTATGAATGTTACAAGGACTGCTCGAACGCATGGGGCATGCTCATAAACGGCAACTTGCGCAAGCTAATCACCACAGGTGAAGTTCAGCCAAGCCCTTGGTAAACGGCTGCCTAGCTAGTTGACATTCCCCCAATCCCTTGCTATCATTGCTCTCAAGATTTTCTTAATCCCTAATCAGTAATCCGAAATCGGTAATTCATAATCATGAACGAACACGCTGGGCGCATCACGTTATACGTGTTAGTCTTGGTACATGTCTTCCTTGGCGTGTGGGCGATTGCCGGGTGGATTGAATGGTTCTCTCCCACTGTGCCGTGGAACAGGCTGAGTAACCCGGCATTCGACCAGCCAATGCTGTTTGTTCACTGGTCGGCAATTTTGGCGGCGTCGGTTGCGTTTCTTTGGGGTTTCTCCACTCGCTCGCGGCGCCTGCCGCTTGCTATGACCGTCATTTATATTGCCATGGCAGCAATCTGCGCTGTGCAGACATTCTGGTATATGGAGACCGATACGAAATACTCTGCCATGGCATTGGAGTACGCCGAGTACAGCATTATTCTTTTGCTGCTCTGGCGGGTGAAATTTTTCCGAGAGTATTTTTCCAAGTAGCAGCTTTTGCTGCTCTGTTTTTAAGGGATTGATTCTTGGGGGTGAAACAAGTACATTACTTTATATAATTGGACCCCACGCCATGAAAACCGCTCAGGAAATACGATCAATTCTCGCATCGCACCGGGAAGAACTACGCGCACGCTTTGGCGTAAAAGAGATAGGGATATTTGGGTCGTCTGCACGCGGCGATGCCGGAGCGAAGAGCGATATCGACATCGTCGTAGATTTTGAAAAACCTATCGGTTTGGAGTTTACCGAGCTGGCAGATTACCTTGAATCGTTGTTGAGCTCAAAGGTAGATGTTGTGTCCAAGCGCGGTATCAAGCCTCGTTTTTTACCCTCCGTCGAACAAGACCTTATCTATGTCTAAACGTGACTGGAGACTGTTGCTCGAAGATATACTTGAGAGTATCGACAGGATTCAGGACTATACGCGGAATATAACTGCAGAGACATTTTCCAGCAATCAGCTGATCATTGACGCGGTTGTGAGAAACCTCGAAATCATCGGTGAAGCTGCCAACCACGTGCCCGAGGAAATTCAAGTTCGATATAACAACATTCCTTAGCATAATATCATTGGATTGAGACACAGAGTAATCCATGAGTACTTTGGTGTTGATACAAAAATCATCTGGCGTATTGTTGAGAGCGAGTTAGATGGATTAAAAACGAAATTAAAAGAAGCATTACGTTGACATTCCCCCAATCCCTTGCTATTATTGCTCCCCGGCTGTATTTCTGACACATATCCCATATCTCACATCGGCAATCCATTATTATGATTTCGCTTAAAGACAAGATCATCCTCATCACTGGCGCAAGCTCGGGCATCGGGCGCGCCTGTGCGGAAGCCTTCGCGCATGCGGGAGCAAAGCTCGTGCTCATGGCTCGGCGCAGAGAGCGTTTGCAGGAACTCTCCGCCAGCCTCAAAGAAAAACACGGAACAGCGAGTTACATCGTGCAGTTGGATGTGCGCGATCGGAAGGCCGTCCAGCAGGTGTTCAACAAACTGCCGGACGAGTGGCAGAATGTCGATGTGCTGGTGAACAACGCCGGCTTGAGCCGCGGGCTGGATAAATTGCAGGATGGCTCCATCGACGACTGGGAAGAAATGGTCGATACGAATATTAAAGGATTGTTGTATGTGACGCGCGCCGTGTTGCCGGGTATGGTCGCTCGTGATAGTGGCACAGTGGTCAACCTCGGCTCGATAGCAGGACATGAAGTCTATCCGAAAGGTAACGTCTACGCCGCCACCAAACATGCCGTGGATGCCATCACTCGCGGCTTGCGGCTGGATTTAGTCGAAACATCCGTGCGAGTCTGTACCATCGACCCGGGGCTGGTGGAAACAGAGTTCAGCGAGGTGCGCTTCAGGGGTGATAAAGAACGCGCGAAGAAAACATATCTGGGATTGAAGCCGTTACAGCCCGAGGACATCGCCGACGCCGTACTCTACTGCGCCACGCGTCCGCCGCACGTGCAGATCTCGGGAATGATCATGTTGCCCGTCCACCAAGGCTCGACAATGTTGGTGCATAGGAAAAATTCATAGTAGGGGTTTGATTAATCAAACCCCTACGCGGTTTTTCATTACAACGTCTTAATCACCCGCACAACTTTCCACACGAACGACACGTCTTTCTTCCGCACGACCATCGGCTCGAACTCCGGGTTCAGCGGCACAAGCTGAATAAACTCCGCGTCGATCTTCACACGCTTTACCGTATCCTCTTCGTTCACCCGCACAACGCAGATGTCGCCGCTGCGCGCTTCTAATTTCGGACTCACAACAATCACATCGCCGTCCTCGATGCGCGGCGCCATGCTGTTGCCTTTGACTACGAGCGCGAACGCATTCGCGTCGCTCACGTTATCGACCGTGATGTACTTTTCGACATAATCCGCGTGAAAATATAAATTCGGCGCGCCGCCGGGCACGGATGAAAGCAATGGCACAGACACTAACTCCACCTTCTTGTATCGGTTCGTCGGCAGGTGCACGACTTTCGTTTCCGTTGTCGCGCGGGCGAACATATCGCCCTCGCCCGTCAATAGCCAGTGAGCGGTCACACCCGTCATGCGCGCAAGGCGCATCAGGTAGTTGCTGTCCGGCACCTGCTCGCTATTCTCCCACCTCTGCACGGTCCGGGTGGCAACATCGATCTTGGCGGCGAGCTTTGCCTGGTCCATGCCTTTTGATAAACGCGCTTCGCGTATGCGCCGCGCAAGTTTGGTGCTCATTTGTTTATTCTCCTAAAAAAATTTCCCGCGAAAGACGCTAAACACACGAAAGCTAGAACACGTCCCACAACGCCTTCACTTGTCATTCCTAAATGCTTTTGTCGGGAATCCAGCAAGTGGATGCCCGCTTAAAATCTGCGGGCATGACATAATTCTTTTATTCAGACCGCAGCAAAAAAAAAGCTTTTTAGCGTTTTCCGCGTATTTCGCGGGTAATAATATTTTTGTCACATTTGCGCTTGACAAGACGACAAATATGTCGTATCATCGCGCGAGCAACATACGGATTTTTTTACATTCTGTCAATTGAAAAATGGGTGCGCAATGCAGTCGATGACGATCAAAGGAAGGGGAGCCGGGTTCAATCCACCAAATAGATTTGAGGAGATTTCGGTCGGTCCTCCCCCGGAGGACATCGCCCAGTATTTCGAGGAGCCGGATACCGAGCGCAAAATCCCCACCAAATACTACATGGATAAGACCCAGACGATTTTGGCCAGTAACGACAGCCCTGATATAGGCTTCCGCTACAGCATTAACCCCTACCGGGGGTGCGAACACGGCTGTATTTACTGCTATGCCCGGCCATCGCACGAGTATCTGGGGTTCTCTTCGGGTATGGATTTCGAGACGAAAATCCTTGTCAAAATGGACGCCCCGAAGCTCCTCGAAGAAGAGCTCCGCAAGCCCTCGTGGGAGCCGCAGGTGGTGGCATTTTCCGGCAACACGGATTGCTATCAGCCTGTGGAGCGCAAGCTGGAAATCACACGCAAGTGCGTGGAGGTGTTTTTGAAATTCCGCAACCCGTTCGGGATGATCACCAAGAACGCTCTCATCCAGCGGGACGTTGACTTGCTGAAAGAGCTCGCGTCAATGAATCTCGTGTGCGCGACGATTAGCATCACGTCTCTGGACAACGAGCTGATCCGCAAACTCGAGCCGCGCACATCCGCGCCGCACAAGCGGCTGGAGACCGTCGAGGTACTGGCGAAGAACGGGATTCCGGTTGGCGTGAACGCCGCTCCGATTATACCCGGACTGAACGACGTGGAAATCCCCGCCATCCTCAAAGCCGCGTCGGAGCGCGGAGCAAAATGGGCGGGACATACGATCGTGCGGCTCTCCTACGCGCTGAAAGATTTGTTCGTGGATTGGGCGAACCGCAACGTCCCGGAAAAAGCTCCAAAGATTATTAATCGTATTAAAGAGGTGCGCGGTGGCAAGCTGTCGAATTCCGATTTCGGTACTCGCATGTCCGGTGAAGGCGAGATTGCCGAGTCTATCCACCAGTTGTTCGACGCAAGCTGCCGCCGCTACCACCTCAACGAAGAACGCTTTCATCTCAGCACTGCGCACTTCGCACGGAATATTAACCAGATGGAGATGTTTTGAGGGTATTTACGACCAAGGAGCAAAGACACCAAGAAATAAGGTGGTTTTGCAGCAAGATGTCCGACTTTTTCAAGCGCATGCAAGGCTAAAAGTCGGACATCTCCTTCGTCCCCCCTTGAATTTTTCCCTCCTTTTTCGTACACTTTTTGCGCCTTTATGCGTCTATAAGGGTGACTGCGTTGTGGGCCTGAATTGTGAGCAGTACTCCTAGTATCCCGTTGAACAATAACGAACAATCGTAAGAGACGATGGCAATATCCGTCCAAAACCTGACGAAGTACTACGGCCGCGAAAAAGCGGTTGAGAATATCTCGTTCGAGGTGAAGACCGGCGAGATTTTGGGCTTCCTCGGTCCTAACGGCGCGGGTAAAACCACCACGATGAAGATTATCACCTGCTACATGCCGCCAAGCTCCGGCACGGTGGAAGTGGACGGGTACAATATCTTCGAGCACTCGATGGATGTGCGCCGCAAGATCGGCTACCTGCCGGAACTCAACCCTCTCTATTTAGACATGAACGTGGTTGAGTATCTCGACTACGCCGCTCGGCTGCAAGGCATGAACGGCGGCACGATAACCCAGCGGCTCAAGCACATGGTGGAGGTCTGTGGGTTGGGCAACATGCGGCATAAGGACATCGGCGAGCTTTCCAAAGGCTACCGCCAGCGAGTGGGCCTTGCCCAAGCGATGATCCACGACCCCGAAATGCTCATCCTCGACGAGCCGACGAGCGGCTTAGACCCCAACCAAATTGTGGAAATCCGCAAGCTTATTAAAGACATCGGCGAGAAGAAGACCGTCATCCTCTCCACGCACATTTTGTCCGAGGTGCAGGCGACCTGCGACCGCGTGATCATTATTAATGAGGGAACGATTGTCGCCGATGGCTCGCCGGAGAAGCTGCAACAAGAGTTCCGCGGCGCTGAAGTGATTACAGTAGAAATTAAATCCAACGAAAGTGCCGATGCAATCGCACAGAAACTCAAATCGCTCGCGAATGTTGAATCCGTGGAGAGGATTGCAACGGACGGAGCGCTTTCGCACAGCTTTACGCTCATGACGGCAAAAGGCAGCGACATACGCGAGGAACTATTTAACCGAGCTGTGGCGGAACGGTGGGTGCTGCTTGAGCT
Source organism: Ignavibacteriota bacterium (assembly GCA_022616555.1). Taxonomy (GTDB): domain Bacteria; phylum Bacteroidota; class Ignavibacteria; order UBA10030; family UBA10030; genus JAKEEG01. The sequence goes on from JAKEEG010000056.1 coordinate 15,753, forward strand.
TACACGTAAGGGTACAAGTTTGGAAGAAATCTTCCACAAGTTGACGCGCGCGGAATCTTAAAGACGCAGAGGAGCGGGGCGCAGGGAGATTTCTCCTCAGCCCCTCTGCTCCCCAGCTCCCCTGCGGGTAGAAAAAGAAAAAACCGATGGAAACAGTGAGTCAATATAAAAACATCGTCCCAATCTTCAAGAAAGAGCTTCGCTCGTACTTCAACTCGGCGGTGGCGTACGTGGTGATCGTTGTGTTTCTCGGGATTGTCGGGTGGTTTCATTCGAACAGTTTGTTTTTGAACAACGTCGCATCGCTGCGGCTGATGTTCGACATCGTTCCGATGGTTTTCCTGTTCATCATCCCCGCTATCACGATGCGCTTGCTCTCGGAAGAGAAAAAATCCGGCACCATCGAGCTGCTCGTCACAAAGCCGTTGAGCGACACCGAAATCGTGCTGGGCAAATTCCTCGCCGCGTGGGCGCTGGTGGGCATTACACTCGTGCCGACACTCGTCTATTATATTACCGTTGCATCGCTCGGCAACATTGACCACGGTCCTGTGCTTGGCGGGTACTTCGGCTTGTTGCTGATGGCAGGCGTATTTATTGCAATCGGGTTGTTCGCCTCCAGCCTGACCGAAAATCAGGTTGTTGCGTTCATCATCGGTTTGGGTATGGTGCTGGCGTTTTTTATGTTCGACAAGATTTTGCCCTTCGTGCCGGCATGGCTCACGACAACCGTTGAATTTCTCGGCGTCGATTACCACAAAACCAATATCGAGCGCGGCGTTATCGATTCACGGGATATCCTGTACTTCCTTTCGTTGCTTGGGCTGATGCTGTACCTGACGATACTCTCGCTGGAACGCCGCAAGTGGTAAAGAAGGCTTGATTACAGAATTCTGATGACCGATTACTGATAACTGATTACTGCTTCATGAATACTAAAAAGACACAGGCGTTGATTCGGGTGCTACTCGTTGCGGGGATTCTCGCGCTGGTGAATTTCATTTCCATCCGTATCTTTACGCGAGCAGACCTCACTGCGCAGGGAATCTACACGCTCGCAGAGGCGAGTAAAAACCTTGTCGGCGCGCTGGACGACCGCGTTACGGTGAGAGCGTACTTTACCGAAGACCTCCCTGCCCCGTACAACAACAACCGCCGCACGGTGTTGGATATCCTGAACGAGTACAAAGCCTACGCGGGCGGCAACCTGCAACACGAATTTATCAACCCAGAAGGAGAAGAAGGCGAGCAGGAAGTACAACAACAGGGCATTGCGCCGGTGCAGGTGCAGGTTGTGAATGAAGATAGATTCGAGGTTAAGCGCGGGTACCTTGGCTTGGTGCTGATGTACGAAGACCGCAAGGAAGTCATCCCCGTTGTACAGAATCTTTCCTCGTTAGAGTACGACATCAGCAGCGCGTTAAAGAAACTCATCACACGAGTGAAGAAAAAAATCGGCTATACGCAGGGACACGACGAACCGGCACTTCAAACGATCAACGCCGCACAGCAAACAGTAGCCGAACAGTACGAGCTTGTTGCTGTTGACTTAAGCACGGGAAATCAGATTCCGGCTGACCTTGCTGCGCTGTTAGTCATTTCGCCGGCGAAAAAACTCGCAGACAGCGCGCTCTATGCAATCGACCAGTATATCATGGGTGGCGGCAAGGCGGCATTCTACGTGAACCGCATGAATGCCAATCTCAACGCCCGCTTCGCGCAGCCGATTGAGACCGGGCTTGACAGCCTCCTCGCCCGGTACGGCGTGCGGGTGAATGCGGACCTCATCCGCGACGCGCAGTGCGCCAACATCAGTGTGCAGCAACAACAAGGCCCATTTATGGTCCGCAGTCAGTTGCCATTCGTATACTTGCCGATGGCGTCGAATTTCAGCGAGGAGAATGCCATCGTGAAAGATTTGGAAAGCATCGTCTTCCCGTTTGTCAGCTCGCTCGATACGACGCTCGCCGCGCCCTTAGGATTGAAATCAGAAGTGCTGATCAGCTCCTCGTCGCGTGCCGGGCGCCAATCCGGATTTATGATGATCGACCCATTCCAAAAATACACGGCGGAAGACTTGCCGGAAGCAAACATCCCCATGGCAGTTCTGGTGGAGGGGTCGTTCAACAGTTATTTTGCCGAATCTTCCAGCCCGGAGACGCGCATTGTCGTCGTTGGTGACGGCGATTTTATGAGGGATGAATACCTGGGCGGAGCTGGTAATATCACGTTTTTCGCGAACGTCGTCGATTATCTTGCCGACGACACAGGGCTGATCACCATCCGATCCAAAAATGTCGGTATGCCGCCTCTGGAAGAAGTCTCGGACGGCACGAAGAAACTCCTGAAGTACGCCAACCTGCTCGCGCCGCCGTTGCTCATCGTCGGGTACGGGTTGTTCAGGTGGCGCAGGCGCCTGGCATTAAAGCGGGCGTTGGAAGCACATATTTAATTTTTCTGTAGGGGCGTATAATTATACGCCCCTACCAAACAATATGAAGAAAAACACCATAATACTTCTTCTCTTGTTCGTTGTGCTGCTCGGTGCGGCGTATCTTGTCACCATGAAGCCGGGCGAGCAAAGTGTTTCCTCGGATGAGGGGGAGCCTGTCGTGGAAGTCGATTCTGCCATGGTAGATAAAATCGAAATCCGCGCGCCGCTTTCATCCGTTGTGCTGGTCAAGCGCGGGTCTGAGTGGTTCCTCGAACAACCCATCTCGTACAAAGCGAACCAGGCCAACGTCACAAGCGCTATCAAACAGGCGAGAGATATGAAAGTGAAGAACGTCGTGTCAACAAACGCAGAAAAGCATGGCATGTTCGAGGTGGATTCCACAGGCACGAGCGTAACGCTATACGAGAACGGCGAGCAGGCGGCGAGTTTCATCCTCGGCAAAACGGGTCCTGCATTTTCCGACAGCTACGCGCGGCTCGCATCCTCGAACGACGTCCTCCTTGTCGGCGATGGACAATCATTCGTCTTTAATAAAGCGCTCAAAGAGTGGCGCGACAGAACGATCTTCACCGCTCCCAAAGAGACAATCACTGAGATAGCGTTCCAGTACGGCAACGAGCGTTTTATGCTTGCGTTCAAGGATAGTGTATGGATGGTCGGCGGCGACCCCGCAGATGATAACACTGTGCAGAGTTTTCTCACGTCGCTATCAAAAATCGAGGCTGATGAGTTTGTTGACACTGCGCCTACACTGCTTCCCAAGCTCACCGCTCAGATCGCTGTCAGCAGTACGCAACTGCGTTTCCACGAAGCCTCCGATAAGTCAAAATACTACGTGCAAAGTTCCGCATCCCCGCAATGGTACGAGCTTCAAAACTGGCGCGTCAATCAACTGCTGAAGAGGAAGAGCGATTTTGTAAAGAAGTGACAGCTTGAGACGTGCGTGTTTGTTGGAGCATATCGTTGGTTGTAACACCACCCTAATCTTCTTGATTCGCTAGGCATTTTTGGTTACCTTTTTAACTGTCTTATCACCTATTTTTCCACATTTTTTATCATTTATGATGGATATGAACCGAATTTCAACACCACTGCTTGTCGTCACTGGCTTCCTTTTGCTCGGCGGCTGCGCCGGCACCGGACGGAACGCGCAGACGGAAGATAACAGCCCTGTTGTCGCAGTCATTGCAGACGAGCGAATGACGCTCAAGAATTTCGAAGACGCGTATGCTAAAAATAACGGCGGCTGGGAAAAGGGAGCGGCCGCTTCGCTGGAGGAACGCGAGCGGTTCCTCGACCTGCTGGTCAAGTTTAAGCTGAAAGTGCGCGAAGCCCGCGAGCGCGGGCTGGAGCGCGATTCCTCCATCCAGCAAGAGCTTGAAAGCTACGGCGCGTCTATCGCAACGTCGTACATGCTGGATAAGGAGCTTGTCGAGCCGAACATCAAGAAGCTCTACGAACGCAGGGAGGTGGAAATCCGTGCAAGTCATATCCTGATTCGTTTCGCGAATACTCCGCCTACGCCGGAAGATACTGCTGTCGCTTATCAAAAAGCGAAAGAGGTCATCGCCCTTGTTCCCACGTTACCGTTTGACTCGCTCGCCATGCAATACTCGCGCGATCAAAGCGTTATGATGAACCGCGGCGACCTCGGTTATTTCTCCTCGGGCAGAATGGTGAAGGAATTTGAGGACGCGGCCTATGGCATGAACGTCGGGGAATATAACCGGGTGCCGGTGCGGACGCAGTTCGGCTACCATATCATCAAAATAACCGACCGCCGGCCTGCTTCGGGCTCTATTCGCGTCAGCCATATTCTCAGGCGCTTTTCGCCCACGAGGGAGGACTCGACAGCGGTGAGCGATTCCGCCCAGGCTATCTATAAACTCATTGTTGGGGGACTGGACTTCGCTAAAGCCGCGCAACAGTTTTCTGAGGACCCCACGACAGCCACGCGCGGCGGAGACCTCGGGTTTATCGACCGCTCGCGCATTCCCGAGCACATCGCTGCGGATTTTTACAGCAAACCGGTTGGCACTGTCTTCGAGCCCATGCGGTTTCCGTACGGTTATCATATCTTTAAAACAATTGAGAAAAAGCCGGTTCTTCCGTTTTCCGAGGTTGAGCGCGAACTTCGAAATCAGTATCAAGCCAACCGCTACACAGACGATTATACGGCGTACCTGCACGGGCTGAAAAAGAAGCTCCAGTTCTCGCTCGACATTAACACGATGTACACATTTACTCATGCGTTCGATACCGCCACAACGCCTTCGCGGGAAGGATGGAGCGACACGCTGGATACGGACTTCTTACAGCGACGGCTTCTCACCATTGGCGGGTCGGGTTACAGTGTAGGGGACGCCGTGGCGTACATCAAGGCGAGCGAAGAATTTAAAAAAACGCTGCTCAGCTCACAAAATGTTGAGAAGGTCATCGAGCGTTTTACGGAGATTAAAGCGCTCGAGCACGAGGCGAAAAATCTCGCTGAGAGGCACCCGGAGTTCGATAGGCTGATGAAAGAGTACGAAGACGGCGTGCTGCTCTTTAAAATTGAACAAGACGAGGTGTGGAATAAAATCGACACTTCGCATGCCGCTTTACGCGCTTACTATGAAGCAAACCTTCAACAATACCAGCTTCTGGACCGGGTCAATGCCCAGGAGATCCTCGTGAAAGACACACTCCGCGCTGACTCTCTCTATAAGCGACTGAAGAAGGGGGAGGATTTTGGAAAACTCGCCCAAGAATACACCGTCAGGGAAGGCAAGATTAAAGCCTCGAAAGGTGTATGGGGCGACCTCGACCCGCAGACTCACCCGGTGACGGAAAAGGCTTGGGCAATGGTTGTCGATTCGATCTGCGCTCCATTCAAACTTCCCGAAGGCTGGGCAATCGTTAAAACGCTCTCCAAGCAACACGCGCGAACAAAGCCGTTTGATGAAGTAGCCACGGAGGTTGCAAACAGTTATCGCGAGTATGCTTCAAAACAGCGCGAGCAAGAATGGGTGGACGAACTCAAGAATAAATACGGCGTTACACTTTCAAAAGGCTCGCTCGTCGAGGCGTTCCGCAGGAATCAGGGTGAGACGAACTAGCGCATTCGGCATGGTAGGCAATCACTCTGCCCGCGGTGCGGCTGCCTTGTTCGCCGCGCTTGCCTGTATCGGTTGCGGTGAGCGAACCCCGCCGGAAACACCCGTGGCGCGTGTAGACGGACAGACGTTGACGCTGGAGCATATTCGCGCGCGGTTCGATTCGGCACGGGGGGTGTCGGATGCCCAAGTGCACGGTTACTTGCAGCAGTGGATTACAGATGAGATGTTGTATCGTGAAGCTGTGCGTCGCGGGCTTGATAAGCAGCCTTCTCTTGCCGCCCGATTAGAAGACGTCCGGAGGCAGCTGGTCATTAACGCGCTGATGGACCAGGAAATTTACAACGCCCAAACCGCCGCAAGTGCATCCGGCGAGATTGCCGCTTATTATGAAGAACATAAAAGCGAGTTTATTCTCACGAACGACGTCGTACTGGTAAGCTTTACCCTGTTTGCCGAGCGCGACGAGGCAAATCAATTTCGCTCGGCCGTCCTTCGCGGAACCCCGTGGGGAACCGCCGTTCGCGACTCGATACAAGGCACAGCTATTCTCGCGCGCATCGATTCGACGTACTTTACGCAACAAACGCTCTTCCCGCCTGAGCTTTGGCGCGCAGCGCGGGGCATCGGTACGGGCAGCCCGTCGTTTCCCATTCCCACAGATGAGGGGTATTATGTGCTCGTTGTCTGGCGGTACGCACGGCAGGGACAGCAAGCCGAGCTGGCGTACGTCGAGCCGGAAATTCGCAGCAGGCTTGCCATTCAACGCAGGCAGGCGCGTTTTGACTCGCTGCTGGAGAACCTTCGCGCCCGGCATACTGTTGAAATATTAGTTGAACCCGATACGGCAACACCGGAAAATGAACAAGAGTAACTCTCCGGTTATTTTTTTACAGTTGAGAAAGAATGTATGAAAACCCTGAGCATCACTGCTCTCATCGCAACCTGCGCCGTCCTGGCAACAACGACAACGACGGCGCAAACGCTCATCGATCGCATTGTCGCCGTCGTCGATAAGGAAATTATCACCGAATCCGAGCTGACTGAACGCACTACCCTGGTGGCATTGCAAAACCGGCTCACCCCTTCCGACCCAGAGCTGCGCCGGCAAATACTGGATGCGCTCATCGCTGAAAAACTGGTGCTTGCCCAGGCCTTCATCGACAGCGTTGTTGTGACCGATGAAGAAGTATCGCGCGAACTGGACCAACAGGTTGACAATTTGATCCGCCGCGCAGGCTCACAAGAACGGCTGGAACAAATTTACGGCATGCCGCTTTCACGCATTAAACGCGAATCGCGCGAGATCATGCGCAAGCAGATGTTGGTGTCGCGCGTGAGGCAGGCGAAGGAAAGCTCAATCCAAATTTCACGGCGTGAAGTCGAGGAATTTTTTGAGGAGTACAAAGACAGCCTTGAGACCGTGCCGGAAGAATTCGAGCTCAGTCATATTTTTATCAAGCCGAAAGCCGATACGACGGTCGAGCGGCAAACACGAGCCGTTATGACGGCGATACTCGACAGCCTCCGTGCGGGTGCAAGCTTTACGGACTTTGCCAAGCGGTATTCCGACGACGGTTCATCGGCGGCCGGCGGAGACCTTGGGTGGGCGAAACGAGGCGACTACGTACAAGAATTTGAGCAGGCACTCTTTTCGCTGCGCGAGAACCAAATCTCCGACATCGTGAAAACCCAGTTCGGCTTTCATATCATCCAACTCATCGAACGGCGCGGCGAATCCGTCCATGCCCGGCACATTTTGAAACGCATTGAGACAGGCCCGGCAAGCGATTCGGCAACGGTGGAATTTTTGAACGCCTTGCGGGATAGCCTGCAGAACGGGGCTGTATTTTCCGACCTTGCCAAACGGTACTCCGAGGATGAAGAGACCAAAGCTACTGGAGGAGACCTCGGCACCGTCGCGCTCGATATGCTGCAACCGGAGCTTGCCAACATCGTAAGAGACTTACAGGAGGGCGAGGTTAGCCAGCCTCAACGTGTGCCGCAAGGATCCGCGTATGGTTACCAAATCGTAAAGGTCAAAAAACGGATACCGGCACATCCCCCCACACTTAAAAGCGATTATCGCCGTATCGAGCAAATCGCGTTGCAGCTCAAGCGCGCGCGCGAAGGCGACGAGTGGATGGAAGACTTAAAGAAAAACATTTATTGGGAAGTACGGCTGTAGTTCCCACAGAGCGGTTTGTTTCAATCGGTTCTGTATCCTATTACATGCGAACTGTATGCTGGTGTACCTGTAGGGGTGCAGAGGTGCCGGGGAGGAAAGCTTTTTCACCCCCGCTCCTTCGTACTGTGGAGATAGTAAACCGGTATTAAACAAAAACTGTTCATAGAACAATGAAAATTGGTAGTAGATAATGAGCGACGTCGAATCCGTTAAAAAACTTTCCCAGGCTTACGAGAGCCTTCGTTCCGAAGTTGGGAAAGTGATCGTAGGACAGGACCAAACGATTGAGCAATTGATTATCGCTCTGCTCGCCCGCGGGCATTGCTTGCTCGTCGGCGTGCCGGGGTTAGCCAAAACGCTGCTGATTAAAACGCTCGCTGAAGCGCTCGATTTGAAATTCAGCCGCATCCAGTTTACGCCGGACCTCATGCCGAGCGATATTACGGGCACGGAAATCATCGAAGAGAACGTTTCGACGGGGCAAAAATCGTTCAAGTTCATCAAAGGCCCGGTCTTCGCCAACATCATCCTTGCCGATGAAATCAACCGCACTCCTCCGAAAACCCAGGCCGCTCTCCTGGAGGCAATGCAAGAACACCGCGTGACTGCCGCCGGAGAAACCCACGTGCTCGAAGAGCCGTTCTTCGTGCTTGCTACGCAGAACCCCATCGAGCAGGAGGGAACCTATCCGTTGCCCGAAGCACAACTCGACCGGTTTATGTTCAACTTATGGCTTGATTATCCGAGCTTTCAGGAGGAGGTTGCTATCGTTAAGGCGACAACCAGCCCGTACTCGGCAACGCTAAAGCATGTATTGAATGCTAGCGACATTATCGCTTTTCAGGACCTTGTACGCCGCGTTCCGGTGGCGGATAACGTCATCCAATATGCCGTAGCTTTAGTGGAACGCTCCAGGCCCCAGACGAACGGCGCGCTGCCGTTTGTGAAGAACTGGATCCGCTGGGGAGCAGGCCCGCGCGCATCACAATTTTTGATTCTCGGCGCGAAAACTCGCGCCATCCTCTCCGGCAGGCACACTCCGGATATTAATGATGTCAAAGCAATAGCCGCTCCGGTGCTGCGGCACAGGCTGGTAACGAGCTTCAACGCCGAGGCGGAAGGCATCTCCCCACTGATGATTATCGAGAAGCTGTTAGAACACTCCGATTAACTTAGGTAAATCACCCTTGGGGGAGGCTGTGTGATACGTACGTCCCGACTGTATCTTGTGCTGCTGCTCGTGTCGCTTTGTGCCGACTCCGCTATTTCACAGTCCTCTTCGTCCCTCACGTGGATATTTTTTAAGGATCGCGGCTCAGCGGCCGTAGACGTTAGCGCTCTCTCGCCTAACGTGCTGGGAATTTCCAAGCGCGCCCTCTGGCGGCGCGCAAAGGTACTGCCGCCCGGCCGGTTGATCGATGAACGCGATTTGCCCGTTGCCGCCGAGAATATCGATGCCATTCGTGCAACTGGAGCGAGAATCCGCGCAACCTCCCGGTGGTTCAACGCCGTTTCCATTGAAGCAACGCCGAACCAACTACAGGCGTGCAGGCAACTACCCTTCGTTCAACACTCTCAACCCGTTGCCCTATCTTACAGGCGAAAGCCGGAAGTATCTGTCGCTCCACCTCTTCTCCGGAAACGTGCAACGGCAGCAGCGTTGGATTACGGACTTTCGATCACACAGATTGAAAATATCAACGCAGTCGGACTTCACGACCTCGGCATCAATGGCTATGGAGTGATTGTGGGTATGGTGGACGACGGGTACAACAACCACCGCGTGCACGAAGCAATGAAGGACATCCGCGTGCTGGCGGAGTACGATTTCATACAACGAGACAGTAATACCTCCGTTGAGCCGGGAGAAAACGCTTCGCGGGGCAGTCATGGAGCACTGACACTTTCCACACTCGCGGGGTTTAAAGAAGGCGAGCTTATTGGAGCTGCGTACGGAGCTTCTCTGCTTCTTGCGAAAACTGAAGTCGCTGAGAGTGAAACACAAATTGAAGAGGACTACTATGTTGAAGGATTGGAGTGGCTTGATTCGTTAGGCGCTGACATTATTTCCAGTTCGCTTGGGTACATTGATTGGTACGATTACGACGACCTTGATGGCAACACCGCGGTAACAACACAAGCGGCACGGATACTCGCCCAACGGGGCATTCTCCTGGTCACTGCGATGGGAAATGAGCAGCATTTCCGTACATTCGATCCCAACAGCACCGGCACGCTCATAGCCCCGGCAGATGCGGATAGTATTATCGCCGTGGGCGCGGTTGCTTCCAACAATATTATCGCGAGTTTCAGTTCAACAGGACCGACATTCGACGGACGAATTAAACCAGAGGTTGTTGCGCAGGGGGTTAGCGTACGGTCAGCAATTGGAAGTACTATTTCTAATTATGCATTTGTGAACGGCACCTCGTTATCAACACCGCTCACGGCCGGTGCGGCGGCGCTAGTGCTCTCCGCGCATCCGGAATTAACTCCCATGCAAATCCGCGAGGCATTGATAGAGACTGCGCAGCAGGTAAACGATCCTCAACGTGCGGCCGAATGGCCCAATAATTATTACGGATGGGGGAAGGTCGATGCCTATGCTGCGGTTCTCTATCACGGACTGGTGTTCAGCAACAAGCCGGTTGTGGCGCAATCCGGCGGCAATCTGATTATCACGACCGCTATCGTGCCAAACCCCTCAACGCCCTTGACGGGTGATTCGTTGTTTCTCTATTACCGGGCGCCGTCAGAGACAGAATTTCAGCGCGTGCCGCTGAGTCCAACGGGCCAACAGAATATGTACTCTGCGTCGGTCGCGGCAACGGATAGCGTGCTCGAAGGTTACTTCTCGGCAAGGGATAATTCCGGCGCGGTACGAACAAATCCCTACGACGCTCCCAACAGCTTATTAACATTGGAAGTAGATTCAAACCAAACAGGGATACCGCCTAACCCCACTATTCCAGACAAGTTTATACTTCACGCCAATTACCCGAATCCGTTCAACTCGGGCACGATTATCCGGTTTGATGCCCCGCAGGTGGTTGAAGTCGAATTGGCAATCTATAATGTGTTAGGACAGAAAATACGCACGCTCTTTAGAGGCCTTTCGACGCAAGGAACAAATCAATACTCGTGGGATGGTACAGTGGACGGGGTGCCGACAGCGAGCGGCGTATACTTCTCCCGCTTGACGACACCGACAACAACGTTGACCGGAAAAATGGTGTACATTAGATAATGCCCGACCTTCATCTTTCGCTTTCCTATCATTCACTTCTTCTGGGCGCCGCCGCTGTTGCAGCATTTGTGCTTGCATGGTTTGTCTATCGTATCACAGTGCCTCCTGTCTCAAGCCGGCTGAGATGGCTTCTTACTGTTGTCCGCTGGCTCGCGCTATTTCTGTTGATTTTGTTTGTCGGCGAGCCGTTGCTCTCCCTGCTCAACCGTACGACACTGCCCCCGACAACGATGGTGCTCGTGGATAACTCCCGCAGCATGACGATGAAAGACGGAAGCGGCGAGCGCGAAACCGTACTGAAGAATTTGGTTTCATCCGGCAACATAGGGGGCATTGCTTCGGCCGGGGCTATCCGTCACGCCTTGTTTGCAACAAAGGCGCGCGTGTTGGAATCGTTCACCGCTGATTCGCTGACGCTGGCAGGAAAGGGAACTGATATCGCCGCCGCGCTCAAGGAAATTAAAACGCTCTCAGCAACGAATAACATTCAAGCTGTTGTGCTTGTGACCGACGGAAACGTTACCGTCGGCAGCAGCCCTCTCTACGAAGCGGAGGAGCTCTCCCTGCCCGTGTTTACTATCGGCATCGGCGATACGAGCGAGCAACGCGACGTGCTCGTGCGAAAAGTGTTGACCAACTCCATCACGTACGTCGGCAACAACGTGCCCGTGCAAGTAACATTGAAAAGCTCTGGGTTCAACGGCGAACGCGTGGAAGTCACGCTGAACGGCGCAGAAGGCGAGCTCGACCGTAAAATCGTTACGCTGCAAAATGGCACGCGAGAATATTCCGTTCCGCTCTCGATGACGCCCCGACAGGAGGGCACGCAGAAGTTCACCGTGGATGTCTCCCGCCTGAAGGATGAGCTGACGTACGAAAACAACCGGCATAGCTTCTTCACCAAAGTTCTGAAGAGCAAAATGCGTGTTGCGCTTATCGCCGGGGCACCCAGCCCGGATGTCGCGTTTGTTCGCCGCGCGCTCGAATCAGACCCAAATATAGAAGTGCGCACGTTCATCGAGCGGGAAGGAGGACAATTGTACGAAGGCGCCTTGACTTCTGCCATCCTGAGAGAAGCAGAATGCCTCGTGCTCATCGGATTCCCGGAGGCTCAAAGCCCCGCCTCTGCCGTTGCGGCGATTGCTGAAGCAGCAGGCAACGGCACTCCCGTGTTCTTTTTAGTCTCTCGCAGGTTGGATCTCGCGAAACTTCGCGCTCTGGAACCCAGCCTGCCGTTCTCGGTGCAAGGCATGTCAACGGACGAATCCCAGGCGTTCATCACCGTACCCGACGCTCAACGGAATAACGCGCTGTTGAAGCTTTCAACAAGCGACGGCACCGACCAATGGACGCAATTAGCGCCGGTCTTCAAGCTGCAAGCAAATTTCCGAGCGAAGCCTGAAGCAGAGGTGCTCGCCACGACGCGGATTCAAAACTTCGCGACAGCGGAGCCGTTCCTGCTTAGCCGCAACATCAACCGGAGAAAATCGCTGGCAATTCTGGGCTACGGCATCTGGCGGTGGACGATGCTTGCCGATAACACATCCGGCTCGAATACATTACTGGAAGAGTTTTTAAGCAACGCCGTGCGATGGCTGACTACGAGAGAAGACGACCGCCGAGTGCGAGTCCAACCTGTGCGCGAAACCTTCGGTGGAACGGAGCCTGTTGAATTCGCCGCGCAAGTGTACGACGAAAATTACAGGCCGGTCGATAATGCCGATGTAACGGTGAGCATGCGCCAGTCCGGCGCGTCTGGTGACGCGCAAGATGAAATGAAACTCTCACCCGTCGGTAACGGCCAGTACGAAGGCTCACTGGATTTTCTCAATGAAGGCGATTACCGCTACAGCGCAACTGCGCGCGTCAACGGCGATGTTGCCGGAGAAGACAACGGCACATTCTCCGTCGGCGGGCTGAACATCGAATTTCTTGAAACCCGCATGAACAAAGAGCTTCTGCAACAAATTGCGTCGCGGACGGGAGGAGCTTACTATTCCCCGGGCGACGTCGCCTCTCTTGCCTCAGACATCGCCGCATTACCCGGCTTTAAGCCGCGTGAATCCGTACAATCCGAGGACATCGAGCTCTGGAATAAAAGCTGGATGCTAGGGTTGGTGGTAGGGTTATTTTCCCTCGAGTGGTTTGTACGAAAACGAAATGGCATGCTGTAAAAAAAGTATTAAGTATAGAGTAGCAAGTATTTTGAATTGTGATGGAGAATAGATTTCTTCGTGCTGCTTTGTGCCTGTACGCCGGAGTGCGTTTTGGCACGCAGGCGTATCCTTCGTGGATAAAAATATTCTGCACACCCGTACCGTATGAACATTCCCGTCCTGACTCTTGCTGCCGTGTTCGTGCTCATCGCGGTCAGGCAAGTCGGCACCCTCCGTCTTCAGATATGGCAAATCATGGCGCTAGGCGCTTCCGTCGTTTTGGTTGCCGGAAGCATTTCACCGCGCGAAGCCCTCACCGCCATCGACCTGGATGTGATGGCGTTCTTGTTCGGCATGTTTGTTGTCGGACAAGCGCTGGAGGAAAGCGGTTACCTTGCGCATCTTTCTTACAAATATATCAAGCGGGCAAAGACTATCGACAGCCTGCTGCTTGCGATACTCTTCGGTGCCGGAGCGGCGTCTGCGTTCCTTATGAACGACACGCTTGCCATCATCGGAACACCTGTCGTCTTGCTTCTCGCCCGCAAACACGCGATGTCGCCAAAGCTTCTGCTCATCACCCTGTGCGTTGCCATCACCATTGGTAGCGTGACAAGCCCTATCGGTAACCCACAGAACCTGCTCATCGCACTCAACGGAAATATGCCGAATCCTTTTGTAACGTTTTTGAGCTGGCTGTTTATCCCCACTGTCATCAACCTCTTGATTGCCCATCGTGTGCTCAAACATTATTTCCGTGAAGAGTTTCATGAAACTGAATTATCGCACTCGCAGGAACCCATCCGAAACCATGAGCTTGCGTTCCTTGCGCGGATTGCTCTCGGCATCGTGCTTGTGCTCGTCGCCGTGAAGATTCTCGCCGTTGTTATTCTTCCGTCTGTTAATATCCCGCTGACCTCAATCGCACTTATCGCTGCGTTGCCGGTACTGCTCGGCAGCAAGCAGCGGCTGCATATTCTGCGGCGGGTTGACTGGCAGACGCTCGCGTTTTTCGCCGCCATGTTTGTGTTGATGGAAAGCGTGTGGCTGACCGGTTTTTTTCAAAACATCATCGCGCGCATGAACCTCGACCTCGGCGCTGTTCCCGTTATTATTGGCTTGAGCGTGATAGTGAGCCAATTCATTTCCAACGTGCCGCTTGTTGCGTTATTCCAGCCAGCGCTCGTTCAAGCCGGCGCCGGTGCGCAAGTGTTGATGGCGCTCGCCGCCGGAAGCACCATCGCCGGCAATCTGTTTATCCTCGGCGCGGCGAGCAACGTCATCGTCATCCAAACAGCAGAGAAGCGCGCGGGGGAGACGGTGACATTTTGGGAATTTGCGCGTATCGGCATCCCGTTAACAGCGCTCAATGTGCTTGTGTATTGGCTCTTTATTATTCTTATGTCATAGGTCGCAGGTTGAAATGAGCGTTTCTCAAGATATTTTTGAAACCTTGTTTATTCTCCCTATCAAATTCTTTCCATAGAGCCTTTTAGAGCAACTTTCTCTGCCGACTCTAGTAAGATACCACCCAGAGATGATGGGGAAAATCCATCGCCGATTGGGGAATTTCCATCGGGGTCGCAGGAAGCAGTCAGGATGGTCAGAACGGGCTTTTCGTTTCGATAACGTGTTTTCGCCGCATTTTTCGCATTATAACATACAACCTGCGCACCTACAACAGTTCTGGTAACTCTCCAAAAGTTTTGAGATATTTCTTCCCCTGTACACGCAGTGCTGGATTTACTCAATCTGAAAAAGGAATTTCATGCGTACATTATTCGCTTTTTCTCTGCTGCTGTTGCTCGGCTGGCAAAGTCCTCAAGACCCACCGTATGATTTCATCATCAAAGGCGCACGCATTATCGACGGAAGCGGCAACCCATGGTACGCGGGAGATATCGGCATTACGGACGGGAAAATTGCCGCCATCGGCAGACTGGATACGGATCTCGCGAAAAACTTCAAAGACGTGCACGAGCTTATCGTCGCACCCGGCTTCATCGATGTGCACACGCACGTGGAGCGCAGCATACGCGAGCAACCGACCGCGGATAATTACCTGTTCGACGGCGTTACATCGATCATCACGGGCAACTGCGGTGGATCTGTCACCGACCTCGACGCGTTCTTTGCAGAGCTGCGCGATAGCGCCATTTCGCTTAACGTCGCGACACTCATCGGGCATAACAGCGTGCGCCGCGCGGTCATGGGTTTGGCGCAACGCGACCCGACACCGGAAGAGCAGACACAAATGGAGGAGCTTGTCGATACAGCTATGCGTTCCGGAGCCGTGGGATTCTCAACAGGCTTGATTTACCTCCCCGGCACATACTCCAAAACTCCGGAAGTCCTCGGCATGGCGAAGGCCGCCTCGCGGCGCAACGGCGTGTATGCGTCACACATCCGCAACGAAGGGAACGATGAGCAGATGGATATTTTCGGCGCGATCGCCGAGGCGATCAATATCGGCCGCGAGGCACACATGCCCGTGGAGATTTCGCATTTCAAGGTCTCCAGCAAAAAGCTCTGGGGACAGAGTGTAAAAACAATCGGGTTTATCGAAAAAGCGCGGGCGGAGGGGCTCGACGTTACGGTCGACCAGTACCCCTACACCGCCTCGAGCACAAATTTAGGCGTTCTCGCTCCGTCGTGGGCGCTGGCAGACGGCGACAGCGCTATGAAAATGCGCTTCAACGACCCTGCAACGCGGAAGAAGATCGTCGCCGATATGAAAAAGTCGCTCGACCGCGCGGGCAGAAACAACTACAGCTACGCGTTTGTTGCACGCTGCCGCTGGGATTCCACGCTCGAAGGCAAATCTATCTCGCAAATCAACAAAGAGCTGAAGCGCAAAGCCACGCTGGATAATGAAATCAAAACTGTGCTGGAGATGATCGAGAAAGGCGGCGCGAGCATGATTTACCATACAATGGGCGACGAGGACGTCAAGCGCATCATGCAATACCCGTATTCCATGGTCGCATCGGACGGCGGTGTGATTAAATTCGGAGACGGCATGCCGCACCCGCGCAACTACGGCACGAATGCCCGCGTGCTCGGGCATTTCGTGCGCGAGAAGAAAATCCTGCGCCTAGAAGAAGCAATCCGCAAGATGACGTCACTCCCAGCGCAGCGTTTCGGCTTCACTGACCGCGGGCTTATACGCCCCGGTATGTGGGCGGATTTAGTGGTATTTGATGAGAAGACTGTGACCGACCGCTCAACGTTTGAAAAACCGCACGCGTATTCGACAGGCATTCATTATGTCTTCGTGAACGGCATCGCCGTTATCAACCACGAGAGCCATACCGGCGCGCGCCCCGGGCAGATTATTTTAGGTCCGGCAACAGAGAAAAAAATTTCTATGTCAGAATAGGAGGAACTCGTATGAATCGCTATTTGGTCGTATCACCGCACACGCAGGAAGATTGCGCCAAAGCCATTAAAATTGTCGAAGCTGCAAGCGGTCTTACGCGCTGGGATTGGGGCTGCAAGGATGGCGAGCACTGCGGTTGGGTGGTCGTCGAAGCGGAGAGCAACCAGCAGGCGCTGCTCGTTGTGCCACCGCTTGAGCGTCATAAGGCGCGGGCAATCAAGTTAGTGCGCTTCACACCGGAAGAAATCCGGGCAATGCACGCGTAAGTTAAGAATAGGACGCGGAAAGAGCGGATAAGTTTGTTTTTTGCATCTCGCGACATTTGTAACTAAGTTATTCTCATGACCCAGAATCAAAAACTCCGTATCGCTATAGCATTAGCATTAATCATTGGTTGGGTTGCCGTAGTCTTCTTCCGCTCCGGGACCGCGTGGGGCTAAACCCCCGACAAAATTGACGATCTGCACATTGCCGATTGACGATTGAACATGCCTCATGTCTGCCCTGCCTAATACCCGCCCCGTTTCGCTTGATGTTTTCCGCGGCGCCACCATAGCGGGCATGATGCTGGTGAATAACCCCGGCGACTGGAGCTATGTGTACCCGCCTTTCCGGCACGCCGCGTGGCACGGCTGGACATACACCGACACGGTCTTCCCATTTTTCCTTTGGATCGTCGGCGTCGCAATGACGTTCTCCTTCGCCAAACGCATCGAGCGCGGAGAAAACGCCGCTACTCTCGCTCTTCACATAACCAAACGCTCAGCCATCATTTTCGTACTCGGTCTGTTGCTCGCGGCATTCCCGTTTGGGCTTGTGTTCAATAACAATTTTTCATTCGCAACGTTGCGCATCCCCGGCGTGCTGCAGCGCATCGCTGTGTGCTATTTCGTGGTTGGCTTACTGTTTCTCCGCTCAAACTACAAGCAACAATTGCTCATCACCGCTGCGCTGCTTGTGTTCTACTGGCTGGCTATGATGCTCATCCCGGTGCCCGGCTATGGAGCGGGCGTACTGGAACCGACCGGAAATCTCTGCTGGTACATCGATTCAAACCTCCTTGCGGGACACACATGGACGGGCGCGCCTGTTCCGGGTTTCGATCCCGAGGGAATCTTCAGCACCATACCGGCAATCGCTACGACGCTCTTCGGCGTGTTGACCGGACATTTGCTGCGCTCCGAAAAAACAGCGGAAGAAAAAACCATCTGGCTGTTTGTGTACGGAAGCCTCCTGCTTTTTGCCGGTGCTGTGATGGACCTCTGGTTTCCGATTAACAAGAATCTATGGACAAGCTCGTACGCAGTCTTCATGGCGGGCATGTCGATGGTGGTGTTGGGCGTTTGTTATTGGCTTATCGATGTGCGCGGGCTGATAAAAAACCTTACGAAGCCGCTTGAGATTTATGGCATCAACGCCATCACCGTCTATGTGCTCGCGGGGTTGTTTGCCAAGCTTTCCTGGCTTATCAAATTTGAGAATGCTGACGGGACGCTTATTTCGTTGAAAAGCTGGTATTATGAGACACTCTTCCTGCCGCTTGGCGACCCGATGGTTGTCTCGTTTCTCCATTCGCTGGCGTATGTTGCAGGCTTGTATCTTGTTGCGTATGTTATGTATCGTTACAAATGGATTATCAAGGTGTAACTCCTTCATGCACAACCCGCTCATAGAACCCGCATCGTCTTCACGCCACAACGGAAGCTCCGTCTCCCAGCAAAAGTTCGCCATCTCGCTCTCGCTCATCGTCGGCTTCCTGATGCTCGCGGGGAAAACCTACGCCTACGCCATCACCGGATCGGCAGCAATTCTCTCGGATGCGGCGGAATCCGTCGTGCACGTCTTTGCCGTTGCGTTCGCTGCATTCAGCCTCTGGCTCAGCTTGAAGCCACCCGATACGAGTCACCCCTACGGGCACGAGAAAATCAGTTTCTTCTCCGCTGGGATGGAAGGGATGATGATTGTGCTCGCAGCGATCTTCATTATCTACGAAGCGATACAAAAATGGCTGGGCGGAATGGAATTACAGAATCTCGGCACGGGCACGGTCTACACCGCGGCAGCGACTGCCATCAACGCGGCGCTTGGCGGCTATCTTGTGTGGCAGGGCAAGCGGCATAAATCGATCATCCTCATCGCCAACGGCAAGCATGTGTTGACCGACTCGTGGACAAGCTTTGGGGTTATCGTAGGGTTGTTGCTCACCATTTGGACGGGCTGGCTGCCGTTCGACCCGATACTCGCGATACTTGTTGCATTCAACATTCTGTGGTCCGGCAGCAAACTCTTGCGGCAATCTGTGGGAGGATTGATGGACGAGGGCGACCCGGAATTGGAACGGCAACTGCGCGCGTTGCTCGACGCCGAGACGCAAAAGCGCGGACTCTGGTACCATGAGTTGCGCTATAGGCAAAGCGGCGCGTCGCTGTGGGTGGAAGCGCATCTGTTGTTTCCCCGTGGAGAGATGATCGAAGACGCTCACCGCAAGGCGACAGAAATCGAAGCAGCAGTGAAGCAAGCCTTCTCGCTTCCGGTTAACATTATCACGCACTTAGAACCGCGCGAAGGACACGACGAGATCCACCAGAAAATTAAAGCCGCGAAAGACTAATACCTACCTGTTAAACTTCGTCGCCAGCAATTCTCCCTCTCCCGAAAACTCAAACACGAGAATAAACGGCTGCCGGCGCTCGGACTCTGCGACACCTAACGCATTGCCGATGGCCTCCGTCATCTTCGGGTCGAATGAGAACTGCATATCCCGCATCCCCACAATGTGCCCTTTATCTGTTTCCCTGGATTGTATCAGAGGATGCCGGGCAAATTTCATAAACCACTTCGCTTCTTCTGTCTCTAACGCACGCTCGACAAACTCATCTGAGGCTTGTGTCGATTTCGTGAATGCCGGCGGCTCCGGGTTATCGAAGATGGAAAAGTGAGCTTGATAAACGCCATCGCTTGCCTGCACTAATCCCATCCAGCGAAAGATACTGAGCGGCTGGGCGAGAGCGGAGATACGCTCCGCCTCAATTCCGCGTTCCTTGGCGGTTTGGGTGACACGGTTGACGGCAATGCCGTGAGAGGCCATTTCCACCAACAGATACGAAACCACAAACACACCGCCTGCGAGCGTAAACGCACGGCTATGCCTCTTGATACGTTTCCCGAGGAACATCAAAATGATGAGGGTAATCGTGAACAGCGGGTCGATGATAAACATCCAGTCAAGCGAGTACCGTTCCGCCGAGAGCGGAGCGAATAACTGTGTGCCGAACGCGGTGATCAAATCGAAAAAGATGTGGAGATAAACGCCGATGAGCGCGGTAAGCCAGAGCAGTTTAAGATTCTTCACTGAAGTAACAAGG
This sequence comes from Ignavibacteriota bacterium, assembly GCA_022616555.1. GTDB lineage: Bacteria > Bacteroidota > Ignavibacteria > UBA10030 > UBA10030 > JAKEEG01. Next base: position 35,638 of record JAKEEG010000056.1, read on the forward strand.
TAAGCTACGAGAGCGGGGAGAAACGCGAGCACCGGCGCAAACAGAAGCGAGTGTGTGATACTCCGGTGATGCTTAATGACAAAAAACGGGTCTCCAGCCCAATTGAACAGCGCGTCGATGTCCGGCAGGTTCGCGCAGATAACGGTCAGCCAAAATACCGTGCGATACATGGATTTCTGCTCCGGCTGCGCTGCATGCCTGTTGGTCTCGATAATCTTCGCCGCGAGCGCGCCGGTAAGGCTGTGCGTGATGTTATCCATAAGGAAATTGTCATTGCGAGGCGCTCTATGCCGAAGCAATCTAACCGCAGAAGAAAAACGAGATTGCTTCGCTGGAAAACGCTCGCAATGACAAATTTAAGTTATTTTGAGAAGGCTTTTAGTGTTTTTGCTGAACGGCGATGGAGTATGACCGCTGAAGAAGGGCAATCGCTTCTTCGACATCCGCTCCCTCGCGAATGTAAAAGCTCACCCAGCCGCTTTCGGGCAACACATGGTGCGGCTCGACCTTCCCGCTCTCAATTAATTCATTGCGGATATTCATCGGAAACGGAATATCCACCAGCGAATCACCGTGGATATGTCCCAACTCCCGTTTCCCCAGCCTGAACTCCACGCCGCCGAATCGGTGCGGATGAACGGTGACGCCTTCCCATCCCTTTGCAGCATCTTGTATCTTCTGTTGTGCTCCAACGATTGACATAGTTTAATTGGTACTGATTTGAATGAATCATCACGTATACTAAACATAAGACGAAAGCGACCACCCCGTCCCACTGTAAAACAGCGGGACACCCCTCCTTAGGTAAGGAGGGGAAAAAAGCTCCGGACTAAAGTATTTTTGTCCCCCTAAACAAGGGGACGTGTTCTGTCCGCCGCGGCGGATGGAACGCAGGGGGTCTCTTTATGCACAGAGCATAACAAGATCACTCCTTGCACTCATTAATCCACCACAGCCGGCGCTTCGGTGGGAGTAATCTTCACGTCAACCTTGTCAGTCCAACGCAGCACGGTCATCGTCGCTTCCTTGCCGATCCAATCTTCCGTCAGCAGCTTGTGCAAATCGTCGATGCCGCGAATCGATTGTCCGTTGAACGAGATTATAATGTCGCCATTCAAAAGCTTCGCGCGGTGCGCGGGACTTCCATTTTCCACTGTAATCACGCGCACGCCGGTTTCAGCATCTAGATGATGAAACCGCACCACCTTGCGCGGGATGGGCACGTTTTGCCCGCCAACGCCGATGAAACTCCGGCGAATCAATCCGTTCTTGATAAGCAATGCGGCGATGTGCCGCGCTGTGTTGCTCGCAATCGCGAAGCAAATTCCCTGCGCGGGGAGAATAATCGCCGTGTTGACTCCGATGACCTCGCCCTGCGACGTCACGAGCGGGCCTCCGGAGTTGCCGGGGTTCAGCGCCGCGTCCGTTTGGATAACGTTATCGATCAACCTGCCCGAGCGAGAGCGCAATGACCTTCCGAGCGCGCTCACAACTCCTGTGGTGACCGTTGCTTGAAAACCGTACGGGCTTCCCAATGCTATGGCAAGCTGTCCAACACGGATTGCCTGTGAATCCCCAAATTGCACAGCTGTCAGCTCCGGCGCGCTCGCATCATGGACAGGATGAATGCGCACAACGGCAAGGTCTGTGTGTGGGTCGTCGCCGACCAATTGAGCATCGAATTTTCTGCCGTCCGCTAACACCACGTCGATCTTGCTCGCGCCGTGGACAACGTGGCTGTTTGTGAGAATAAACCCGTCCGGCGTGAAAATGAACCCGGAGCCGCTTCCGCCGTTCGAGCGCTGTGGCTGTCTTCCTCGCTGTGCAACGTGCTGGACTTCAATGTTAACAACCGACGGACTTACTTTCTCCACCGCCCGCACAACGGCTCGAGAATACGCATCGAGCAATGCAATATCGGTAAGATGAGCGGGTTGCGCTGCATTCCCCTGCGTATACGAATTTGAAATCGATATGGGATGAATATTCTGCATGGTATTTCTCCTACGCGTTATCTTTCTCAGTCAATGTAATCACTGTAATTTCGGAGCGCGCGCCGAGCCGCACCGGCGGACCCCAGTAGCCCGTTCCTTTGCTCACGTACACCCACGTACCCTTATGGTCATGCAATCCAGAGATATACGGCTGCGCGAGCGCGGCGACAAGATTCCAGGGGAAAAACTGTCCGCCATGCGTATGCCCGGAGAGCATCAGGTGATAGCCTAACGGTTGCGCCTCAAAGACTTCCTTTGGCTGGTGCGCCAGCAGGATTTTCACTGAATCCTGGGGTGCGCTGGCAATCGCCGCTTTCGAATCCGGTGTATGCGTTTGCGGCATCATTTGTGCGCCGGTCGGGTCGGTTACTCCTGCCACCACAAGAGCGGAGCCGTTGCGCTGAACGAGCCGGTGCTCATTCAACAGCACATCGTACCCAAGCCGCCGCGCCTCATCAACCCATTGCTCCACGCCTGAATAATATTCATGGTTGCCGGTGACGAAAAATTTCCCATGCGGCGCCTGTAGCTCGCCGAGCGGGGCGACATCATTGCGGAGATGTGGCACAGAACCGTCCGCCAAATCGCCGGTGAAGGCAATCAAATCCGGCTTGAGGTCGGCAACTTCCTTTGCAATGGTCTCCACCCAGTCCCGCTTCACGGTAAGCCCTGCGTGAATGTCCGTAATCTGCACAATTTTGAATCCTGCAAAATCTTTCGGGAGTCCGGCAATCGGAACGGAAATATTCACAATGCCCGGCCTGCGCCGCGCTTCGTACACGCCGTAGGCAGTCAAAATCCCGGCAGCGCCAATCACTCCGAGATTTGACACATGGAGAAGAAACTCTCTCCGCGCGGGATTGACCTGTGCAATTGCATCCTTACCGGAAAATAGTTTTTGGAGAACAGGGTAGACTTTCTCAACCCCAAGAGAGCCTAGCCAAATCATATCACGTGCAAACAGCAGGACGAACACAAACGAGAGAAACCCCATCCCAACAAACGTTACCCACGCCCACCAGGACCCCAATTGCTCCGAATAGCGAATGAGGAACATCGTCCCCAGCGTAAGGGTAATCATGGAAATAAGCAGAATACGCGCGCCGAGTTTCCATGCATCGGGCATCGTGGTTGTGCCAATCAGCCGTTTGCTGATAAAGAAATAACCACCGCCCCAGACGATAAGTAAAATCGAAATCCAGATAACCCATTGCCAAGCCATAGTAAGTCCTGTTCGTTCGTTGCCGGTCGTGCTCATGCTGTTCTGCTTATCGCACGATTTTATAATTAAAATTTGTCGTTTGCAAGGAACCCCACAAACGCAACCAGAGCATAATCACCATTTCCATCCCGCGCGCGGCAGTGATATCCCCAAGGTCAATAACGGATTTCCACCCGAACCAGTTCTTCAAGATATCCGCCACCTGCTGTTTCGCGCCGCCATCGTTGCCGCAGAGAAACATATCGTGCTCACCTTTCAGTAACGACGGATTGACCATAATGTTGCAGTTTGTGGTGTTAAGCGTCTTGACGACTTTCGAGTCGGGGAATGCCCGCTGGATTCGCTCACCGAGAGAATCCGTATTGTTGACGAACAACGTCGGCGGCATGCCCTTGGAAAAATCCAGCGGGTTGCTGATATCCACGATAATTTTTCCTTTGAGATTCTGCGCTCCCGCCGCTTTCAACGCCTCGAGCGAGCCTGCGCCGCTCGTGCAATTGAAAATAATTTCTCCGAATGAAGCGGCGTCGGCAAATGTACCCTGCGAAGCATGCGAACCGACCGACGTTACCCATGCCCCGGCTTTTTCGTTGTTCGCCGTCCGCGAGCCCATTTTCACCGTGTGCCCTAGCTGGACAAGCTTTGTGCCGATGGTATTCCCAACAATCCCAGTCCCCAGAACTCCGATATTCATAGAAGGCTCCTAGTACTGTTTCAAAAAAATAATCTTGTAGTTCTTTGTGCGTGAAGAAACCCCCTGCTCGCTGGAAAAATGCTCGCGTCCCCCCTTGGTGAGGGAGACAAAATGCCTTTTCAAAGCCCTTTCCCCTCCTGACTAAGTCCCATAGGGATCCCTTTGGGAGAGGGGTGTCCTGACCTGCCTGCCGGCAGGCGGGCGTTTTTGTCGGGACGGGTGGTTACTTTTCTTCCAAGTTCAAACACAATATAATTTATTAGACCCGGCACTGGCATACTACGACAGGTGAAATATTCGTTCTAGGGTTATGTAATTTCCTCGTTGGCGATCGTCGCCGCAACAACTTCAGGTGATGAGGCTTCAGCCGATACAGTTTCTCGATGAGAGTCGATGTGCACGCCCTCCACAAACTTGAGCTTGCGGGCAAGAATAATACAAAGGACCGTCATAGCCGTTGCGAGAATGCCGACAATCCCATAATTGGTAAGCGAGCCATCAGCCGCCTCGCCGAGTATCAATCCAGCCCCGTAGGAAGCAATCCCCGCGGAAAGTTGCTGAACAGAAGCATTAAGGCTCATGAAACTCCCGCGCCGCCGCGGCTCAACTGTTGCCGTCACCATCGCCATCGCGGGCGTCATCCTGCCGGAAACAAGGATAAAAAACAACGTTGTCACAACCAGAACAGCCGCCAGCGACATGTTCGGCATATTCGTGACAAACAAAATCGGAATGATTGAAAGCCCCGCTATCCACATAAACACATTTAGCTTGCCATGGCGGTCTGCAAGCTGGCCGATATACCGCGCGGTGAAGATCGTCGCTCCACCACCGAAGAAGTACACGAGCGGCAAGTCTTCCTCTGCAAACCCAATCGTGCTGACCATGTACGGAGCGATATAGGGAATAACCGAGAACCCCGCTACAATCATCGTCATCATAAACGCCAACGTGCGCAGATGGTCCGGGTGCGTTAGCAACGAAAGCAGAGAGCGCACAGGGTTCTCGCCTGTCGCGTGCGCCTTGTGTGTGCCCATCGCGGGAAGAACGCGGTATGCGAGAGCGAAGAGAACCGCGCTAGACACTGCGAGCAACACAAAGGGCATGTGCCAGCCGTACAGGTTTGCAAAGTAGAGTCCCAAGGGAACGCCAAACACCGACGCCGCGGAAAACGAAGTCATGATCACACCCATCGCCGCGCCGCGTCGGGCTTCAGGAATTACATCCGCTACGACGGCAAGAACCGTCGCTCCCAACACCCCGCCAAACGCGCCGGCGACAACGCGGGCAGCGACAAGAAAACCGTAGGTTGGAGCGACAGCGCAGAGCAGCGTGCCTACAGCGAAACCACCGTAGAGCGTGAGCAGAGCTGTCTTTCGGTCGAACCGATCAAGGAATAACGCGCCTAAAATTCCCGTCGTCCCGGCGCTGAAGGTATACGCAGAAACCGCCAAGCCAAACTCCTGCGGTGAAATGGAGAAGACCCGCATCAGTTGCGGGCCGAGCGGCATCATGATGACAAAGTCGAGGATGTTGGTAAATTGTACTGCGGCGAGCACCAGCAACAACTGCCATTCTCCTTTCGGAGCGGCGTCCTTCGAAAAAAACTTCATTCAATCTCCTGTCTAAAAATCATCTGTCATTGCGAGCGTTCCCCAGCGAAGCAATCTCGTTTTTCACAAGAAGGGATTGCTTCGGCAAAGAGCGCCTCGCAATGACAAGTATTTGTTTCTTCACATTCACACATTCGCTTGCTGTTCCTTGTGTTCTTCCCACTCGCCGGGGTAATACCCACAACGGCGCTTCCATTCCTCTTTAAACTTCTCGCGCTCCTCCGGCGACATCGCGGCGAGCTTTTCTTCAAAGCGCCGCTTCCACCGGTCGTGTTTCCAGCCGCCACCGTGCCGCCACGGAGCCCATCCGCGCAGCAGCAAGTGCGAGAGCACAAGCAAGCCGACCGCCTGCCAGAAGCTCAGCTCCGGACCGCTAAAGACGTCAGGAACGACAGCATTCCAGAGCAACATCACGGCGTAGCCAAAGATAGCGACAGCAAGAGTGAGAAAAATGACGCCCTTGGCGATTTTAGCAAGCCACCAGCGTTTCATAGTTGTCCCTTTCTACAAAGTAAAAAATTCGTCATACAATTCCTGTAATTGTTCGCGCAAATACAATACTGCGTAGCGCTTGCGTGAAAGTAATGTGTTGATCGGTTCCCCGGTCATCTCAGCCATCTCCTTAAAACTTTTTCCTTCCAACTCGTGCATGACGAACACCTCGCGTTGTTCATCCGGCAGTTCGTCCAGCGCGTCCGCCAACTGCGTCCACACCAGAGACCGGGCATAGGTTTCATCAGGGCTTTGAGACCTGTCGAACAATATCTGCTCCAGGTTCACCGGCATCGAATCGTCGTCCCTGTCGGTGGGCAGGGGTTCCGGCTTTCGTTTCCGGTACCAATCGATAATTTTATTGCGAGCCACCGTGAACAGCCATGACGTCAATTTCTCAATCGGCTCGGTAACGCTGTACCCCGTCGCCAACTGGTAGAAGACATCTTGCAGAATATCTTCCGCGTCTTCATCTGTACGCACACGGCGGCGGATGAAGTCCAACAGGCGTTTCCGCTCCGAGCGGAACGCGCGCTCCACGGTACTATCCCCCGAACTAGGCCGAACGGGTTGACCTGCTGTCTGTATCGCCGCTATGTCGTTGGAACCGGTCACTCAGTAGCTTTCCTTCTAAAAGACGAACTATCGAGACTAATATTGTAAGGGTTTCCGGGCTGGAATAAAAGCGAAATCCCGCACTCCAGACAATGAAGAGCGGGATTGGCTTTATGACGAATTTCTTACAGCAGGGATTAGGTGCTTTCTTTAACGAGTTCGAGATTCACGGTGATTTTCACCTTATCGCCCGCCACGAGCCCACCTGCCTCCGTTGCCATATTCCACTTCAACCCGAAGTCAAAGCGATTGATTTCCGTCGTTGCCTTCCACCCTGAGCGTGTCCCCATCCGTGGGTCACTGATAGTGCCAAGAATCTCCGCGTCAAATGTCACGGGCTTCGTAATATTCCGGATGGTAAGGTCGCCGGAAATTTTGTACTTGTTCTCGCCGACCTTTTCAAACTTCGTGCTGACGAATTTCATTTCGGGAAATTTTTCGGCATTGAAGAAATCGTCGGACTTTAAATGTCCGTCGCGCCGTTCGTTCTCCGTGTTGATACTGCCCGTTTTAATAACAGCGCTTACAGTGGCGTCCGACCAGTCGTCTTTTTTCGATGCCACCGTGACATCCCACTCCTTGAAATTTCCCACCACTTCGGAAATCACCAAATGGCGAACGGCAAACGCGACGTTGGAATGTGCTTTATCGGTACTCCACCCGCCTTGCGCCATCGCCGTCGATGCCGCTATCCCTGCTACTAGCAAGGCAAACACAATGCGCTTCATGATATTTCTCCTTCTTTAAGGTTGAACATGATGTGAATGAGTTACTGGCTTCCAACAACTACCTCAACAACAATTCCATCGTCATCTCTCGCACGAATGACTCCGTTCCGGTTTTCAACCAGTGCACCCGCATCACTCAGATGTTTCGCGAGCGTGTCTCCAAAACCGATTTCCGGCACTCGAATGCGGAGCGATGCTAAACCGAGCGTGTCGCCTTGAGCCGGAGCGGACCCGCGGCTGTTCCAGATATTCAAGCCGATATGGTGGTGATATCCGCCCGCTGCGACAAACAGCGCGCCCGGATATGATTTCTGGGTGATGTCAAACCCAAGCGCACCATGATAAAACCGCTCGGCTTTCTGCAAGTCAGATACTTGCAGGTGTATGTGCCCGATACGCGTCTCAGGATGAATACCTGCCCACTCCCTGGTATCGCTGTCGAGTTCGGCAAGCAGATTATCGAGATTCAACTCCGCGGTCATCATTGCTAGTCCATTGCTGTCAAATTTCCATTGCTCGCGTGGACGGTCGGCATACAACTCGACGCCGTTGCCTTCGGGATCGGCGAGATAGATCGCCTCACTCACTCCGTGGTCGGAGAATCCCTGAAACCTGTACCGCTCTTCGTATAACCGTTTGAATGCACGGGCAAGTTCCTTGCGACTTGGATAGAGAATAGCCGTGTGGAATAACCCGGGCGTTCGCCAGGACCGCGGCTTGGCGCCAGGATGCTCAGTTAATACGACTTGCGCAGAAGCCTTCCCAGAGGCTGAAAGCAATGCCGTTTTCCCCTCATGCCGCACTTCGTTGAACCCAAGCAAGTCCCGGTAAAACTTCAGCGACTCCTCCAGCGAGCTGACGCGCAAATGCACGCTCTCAATGTGCGTTTGTGCCGGGAGCGTGAATATTCCGTTGTTCACTGAGATCTCCCTACGCAACAACCATGTGCCGCGAATCCTCAATGCGGCGCTTCAACTCATCCTTCGGCATGTAGCCGATAATTCTATTGACGGGCTTTCCGTTGCGGAAGACTATCAGCGTCGGGATGCTGCGGACACTGAATGCCATCGCTGTGGAGGGGTTTTCGTCCACGTCCAGCTTGGTGAATTTCACTTCGCCCTTATACTCAGCCGAAAGCTCGTCCAAAATAGGAGCGATGAGGCGGCAGGGCCCGCACCATTCAGCCCAAAAATCGACCAGCGTTAGCGTGTTGCTTTCAACGACTTCTTTCTTAAATGTATCGTCAGTGATGTGAATCGGTTTCATGGTGTTATCCTTTCTTAGCTTTTATAGCTAAACAGTAATCGTTCCAAATTTCCCTTCTTGGTAATCCAATATTGTTTGCCGGATCTCGCCTTGAGTATTCATCACAAAAGGCCCGTATGTTGCAACCGGTTCGTTGAGCGGCTCGCCGCCAAGGACAATGATGTCGGCAGGCTGGTCTTGCATTGCAGAGAGTAGCACAGACTCTCCATCATTCTTAAACAGTGCCAACTCTCCAAGTATGAGCGGTTTCTGCTCGGCGCCGACACTTCCCGAGCCTGCCATCCCGTAGGCAAAAGCGTTAAACGTATTCGGAACGGGAATCTCGATACTCTTGCCGGCAGGGAGATGCACATGATAAAACAACACCGGCGTAAACGTTTTGACGGATGATTTTTTGCCCTGAAATTCCCCGGCAAGAATTTTCACTCTTGCACCTTCGGGCGTTTCCACCGTCGGGATATCCTCTGCTTTCACAGGTGAAAGCGTTGGCGGCGTCATCTTATGAGCGCGTGGGAGATTCAGCCAAATTTGAAAACCGTGCACCGTACCGCCACGCTGACGGAAATCCTCCTCGTACAATTCCGAATGCAGAATCCCTGACCCGGTCACCATCCAATCAAGGTCGCCCGGACCCACGAGCACTTTGTTCCCAACGGAGTCTTTGTGCTCGATATAGCCATCCAGCAAGTACGTGATGGCAATAAACCCGCGGTGCGGGTGTTCCGGAACGCCCTCGCCGCCGTTCGGATCGAGAGGCTGGGGACCGAAATGGTCGAGCAGCAAGAACGGGTCGATCATTTGGATGTCGTTCAACGGCAGAGGTCGCCGCACTCGGAAACCCGGCGCGACTTCCACTTTAACGCTTTGGACAACTTTTTCAACTGTGCGTGTGTTCATATCATTTCCCTGTTTGAGACCTCTCCCTGTCCCTCTCCTAACAGAAGAGGGAACAAAGTCCCTTCCCCTCTTAGTGGAAGGTAAGGATGGGGGGTCTGCTTTTTTAGCTTTAAATCTCCGCGAATTAAAAAACGCTATAATCTTTTTTGCAGCGACATCCCTAATTTTTTCGACAACCTGCCGAGCTCATCTTGCTCCTCTTCCGTCAGCACTGAGGCAAGGTCGGCAACACATTGCGCATGCTGGACGAAAATCTCGTCGAACAGCCTTTTCCCTTTTTTCGTCAACTGTACGAGCACAACCCTGCGGTCTTCGGTGCTGGGAATGCGCTCGACCAATTCTTCTTTCTCCAAATTATCCACCACGACTGTCATGTTACCGCCGCTGACGAGCTGCTTCTTGCACAGCTCGCCGAGCGTGAGGGGACCGAGGTGCCCGAGCGTTTCCAACGCTCCGAATTGCGCTTGCGTCACGCCATAGCGCCGGATATCCTCGTCCGTTAACTGACCGAACGTCGCCGCGGCGCGGGCGAGCTTCACCCACATGCTCAGCGCTTTATCGGCTTTCTTGCCGTATTGTTTTGTCGTTTTCATGGGTTTCTGAATTACTTCAAATTTAAACTATTTGAATTGAAATTAAGTTCCCTCAAAATCCACAAGTTGGTAACATACTGCTAAACTATTGATTTTATTGCTACTTAAGGAGGCCTTGGAGGAATGCTTTCGCCGACGAAATTACCTTAGCCGTCTCGGTATCACGCTCTAGCGTGGCATGCAACCGCAGGCGCTTGTTGTCTTGCTTAAGCTGCGGTTTATAGGATTTGAGGCTTTGTGTTTTAGCCATGATAGATTGAAAGGACGAGTCCTCGCCATCCTTGCCATAGAACCACTCCTCTTCCGTCGAAGGAAAATCCAGCACGAGAAGATTTCCGCGTAGATCCACTTTCGTGCATCCAAGCTGCCGCGCGAGGATTTTCAACTCAACGGTCGCGAACATATTTTCGACTTCCTCCGGGTACTCCCCAAACCGATCTCGCATCTCATCGCGCATGGATTGTATTTCCGCGTCCGTTTCTATCTTATAGAGTCGCCGGTAAATATCCAGACGCTCTGCATCTGACTCGATGTAAAAATCCGGAATGAACGCTTCTATATCTGTCTCAATAATTGTTTCTGCTTTTGACGGCTTACCATCTGTTTTCTGCTCCGTAAATACTTCGCTGAATTCCTTCTCCTTCAACTCCGCTACGGCTTCTTCGACAATCTTTTGATAAAGCTCAAATCCCATTTCAATAATAAACCCGGACTGCTCCGCGCCCAGCAAATTGCCCGCGCCGCGGATTTCCAGGTCGCGCATCGCCAGGTTAAATCCAGACCCAAGCTCCGTAAATTCCTGCAATGCTTGTAAACGCCTGAGCGTGGGCCGCGGCAGTACAGAAAGCGGCGGCGTGAGCAAATACGCGTACGCTTGCTCGTTCGACCGCCCTACGCGCCCGCGAAGCTGATACAGCTCAGCTAACCCAAACCGGTCCGCTCGGTTAATAATGATGGTATTGACGCTGGGAATGTCGATACCGGATTCGATGATCTTCGTGCATATCAGGACGTCGTACTTCTTTTCAAGGAATGCCATCATCGTCGCTTCGAGCTCGTGGCCTTTCATTTGTCCGTGGGCGACGTGGAACCGCGCCTCGGGCACATGCTCTTCCAGCATCCGTTGAATATCCTCAATGCTCTGTATGCGGTCGTGTACGAAATACACCTGCCCGCCGCGGCGCATTTCTCGGAGAATAGCTTCGCGAATGAGCTTCATCTCGAACTGCGCTATCTCAGTCTGGATGGGTCTCCGGTTGCGAGGCGGCGTGTTGATAAGCGATAGATCCCGCGCACCCATCAGCGAAAAATGCAGCGTGCGGGGAATCGGCGTAGCGGTAAGCGTCAGCGTATCCACGTTGGCGCGCATCTGCCGCAGCTTCTCTTTGGCGGAAACGCCGAAGCGCTGCTCCTCGTCGATCACCAGCAGCCCGATGTCCTTAAACTGCACATCCTTTGAGAGCAGTCTGTGAGTGCCGATGATAACGTCAACCTTGCCGTCCTTTAAGTGCTCCAGCACCGATGTCTGTTCCTTCTTCGCTCTAAACCTGTGCAAAGCTTCGATTTTCACGGAATACCGCCCCAGCCGGTCAAGGAATGTATTATAGTGCTGCTGCGCCAGGATGGTTGTCGGCACCAACACACCGACCTGCTTTCCGCTCAATACTGCCTTAAACGCGGCGCGGACGGCGACCTCCGTCTTGCCGAAACCGACGTCCCCACACACCAGCCTGTCCATCGGTGAAGGCTGCTCCATATCCTGCTTTACTTGCAAAGTCGCCTGCGCCTGGTCGGGGGTATCTTCATACATGAATGACGCTTCCATTTCCTTCTGCCAGTGCGTATCGGGCGCGAACGCGAATCCCAGCTCCATCTTGCGCCGCGCGTACAGCGCAATGAGCTTGCGGGCAATGTCTTTGACACGCTTTTTGGCTTTCTCTTTTAACCGGTCCCATTGCGGCGCACCTAACTTGGTAAGTGTTGGCACGTGCCCCTCGCGTGAGGAATACTTCTGCACGCGGTTGACGTAATTCAGGTTGACGTAGAGCGCATCGCCGTCCAGATAGAGGACCTTCATCACTTCCTGCTCAGCGCCGCGAACCTTGATTTTCTCCAGCCCGGAAAATTTTCCCACGCCGTAATCGACGTGCACAACAAAATCGCCGCGGCGAAGCTGGCTCAGCTCCTTCTGCGTGATGCCTTTGAACCTCGTCCTCTTCGCAATGGCTTGCCGCTTCAGTCTGCCAAAAATTTCGTGCTCAGTGAGCACCACGATGTTTGCGGCGGGATAGGTGAAGCCAGCATGCACAGCATCGGTGAAGAGCGTGTAGCGCAGCTCGAAGTTCGACCTTCGCGCTTCGTCGTTCTGCAGTTCTTCGTTTGGCGCTGTCTGCTCCTCATCAAACAATTCTTTTAGCCGTCGCTCCTCTTCCTGCGTGTCGCAGGCAATGAGTACTTCGTATTTCATCTCGTTTAGATCGCGTATGCGTTGGACGGCAAGCTTGATGTTTCCGTTCAAACTCGCCTGCGCTGTGGAAGAGAATCGAATCGCATCGGTAAATTCAAATGACGAATGTACCACGCGCGCGAAACGGTTGACGGCGCTCCCAACCTCCTCCCATGAACTCCGCTCGCCGCCGAATTTATGAAACTCATCAACTTCTTTTTGGAGTAGAGCGGGTTCGTCCAACAAGAGTATAGCATCGTTCTTCAGATAATCAAAGAGCGATACGTGCGGCGTTTCGGCATGTCCTCCTTGCGCGCTTGATCCAAAGCCCGGCACCCAAAAACCTGGTAAAATGTGCGCGGCTTCGAGCCGCCGGATTGAGCGCTGTGAGAGCGCGTCGAACTCGCGAATCGATTCAACGGAGTCGCCCCAGAACTCGACGCGCACGGGATTATCGCCGATGAACGGAAACACATCCACGATGCCGCCGCGCACCGCAAAATCCCCGTACCCTTCGACGAACTCTTTACGCTCGAAACCAAGCTCAACGAGTTTCGCGAGAAACGGCTCGAACGGCTGCTCGCTACCTGCCCGCACCTGCATGCTCTGCCGCTTAAACAACTCCGGCTGAGGCACGCTACTCGCTATCCCTTCCGCAGACGCCACAACGAGACACGGCTTGCCCTCCCCGAGCGCACGTAGTGTTTCGACCATCGCAATCGACGTGCTCACGTCGAGCGCTTCGGAGTGGTGGCTTCCGTCGTATACCGCAAGGCGCACGGCGTCTTCTCCAAGCAATAACGCGCAATCATCCCGTACTCGCTCGGCTTTTTCCTCGTCGGTAACGATCACCACCAGCTGTGAACGGCACTGTTCAAAAACAGACGCCGCGACAAACGCCAGCAGCGAACCGCTCACACCGCTGAGGTGAATCGGCACATTGTTGGTAATACCCTTCAACTGTTCGGATAACAGTTGTAACGGCTCAGACCGAAATATTTTTTGCTTGAGCTGACGTATCATATTTAACTCAAATCTCCAATCCCAAATCCGGGGGCATTGAGCATGGGGAAAACAGCCCACCCCTCCCGCGAAGAGTTTCGTCAACTCTCCCCAGGAAGGGTCGTTCAAAAATAACTTATTTGTGGGGCGGCTGTGGGAATCGACCTACCCGCCGTCCCCTATTGAGACAACAATAAATTACTGGAAAATTCCCCTATTCGCAACTTCCTGTAAATGTGATAGGCGTCAGCTTAGCGTCTTGCATTAAAGCACTTCATTCTCCATATTCATCGGTCACGTTGAGACCGATCGCACCGTAAGCAGTTCGGCTTCATTGCACCGTTTGTAACACGTTCACTTCCCCGGGAGGTTTTTCATGTACAGCAGAACCCTTGTTCTACTCGCTGCACTCGTATTGCTCGCGTTGCCGCTTGCGGCCCAAGAGCAAAATAACGGAGAGAATGGAGACGGAGAAAATCTCCAGGAGACACTCGGGCGGCTTTCACTCGACCTTGCGAAAGGATACGTCGGCCCGGTGGTCTCTGGCTTCGGCTCCGATTTGAACGCCGGTTGGTTCCGCCGCTCGCCCAGACCCACGTACTTTGAATTCAATCTTGAGTTCGGTCTTGTGGCGATGGCCACAGTTTTCAAAGATGAGCACAAACATTTCAGTGCGGACGGAATCTTCCAGTTCGATTCCTCGCAAGCGGATAAACTCGTTTCGGAGACCATTGACTCGGAATACAGCAACCTGCCTCAAAACTATAGAGACGATGCTCGAAGAAAAATCATCGACCTGATCCGTGGAAAAGATTTTACTGTCGGCGTCTCCGGCGCAACGATCATCGGCTCGAAAGACGACAGCATACGGGTGCGGTTCGGCGGTGGACAATTCACATTCCAAGACCAATTCGGGCAACAGCAAACAGTGACGATCCCGGATACGAGCCTCGCGCTGCCGGTCGGCGGATTGTTGGAAGACGCAAAGATCTTCGGCCGACAAATGGTTCCTCTCGCCGCGCCTCAGGTCACGTTTGGAACGATCTTCGGAACAAATATATCCCTCCGGTACTTGCCGGAAGTTAAACTGAATGACGAGATCGGCAAAACAAAATACGTTGGCTGGGGAATACAGCACAATCCAATGGTGTGGTTCGGAGAGGACTTCCTCCCACTCGATGTCTCTGTCAACTTCTACACGCAGACGCTGAGTGTCGGGTCATTGTTCGAAGCTAAAGCCACCACCTGGGGGGCGAGCGCCAGCAAACAACTGGGATGGAGCGCGCTCAACCTGACACCGTATGTCGGGTTCATGTTTGAAAGTTCCACGCTGAAATTTTCCTACGACTACGAGCTTGATACACCAACGGGGCCGGTTCCGCAGAACGTCACCTTTGAAATCGACGGAGAAAATTCATCTCGCCTCACGATGGGGATGAATGTCAAGCTGCTCTTCATCAACATTAATGCCGACTATAATATCGGTAAGTATAACTCTTTTACCGCAGGCATGATGCTGAGTTTGTGATAAAGCAAAATACAGTCATTGTCGACGGTCTCCCGACCGAGACCAACACGGGGCGTTCTCATGAACGCCCTTCTTTTTTTATCCTCATCCCAGCGTATCCACTGTTGTATCGCTTTTCGCTCACATCTCATATCCCCTTAAAACCAGTTCATTTTCTTAATGTTTCCAGTGATTTTACATTTTCAAATTTTATTTATTTTTTACTTGACAATGTAATTTTACTATATTATATTAATATACATTAAATAAATAACATTGATTCTGACGGATTACGCAAACGCTCGTACCCAGAACGGCCACCTGGGTTTTTCTGCGTATTCCGGACAAATCCGCGCAACATCATCCTTTGCAAAGGCGTCCCTCTCAGGGTCCTCTGTAGGGGCCTACGACACGTGGCATAGCGCTACGGGCTCTGGACTCTCTGGGTCCGACAGGCGGTAGCAACACTCTCCGCCGCGTCGCGCCGAGTGAATTTATTTGTCGTCAACTTCTTCTTAGCCTCGGTGCGACGCCTTTTGCTTAGGATATTGAATAAAGTAAGGAAGAAACAAAGCAGCAGTAAACAGCAAGTATGAAGTAGTTGAGTAACGACAAATACCGATAATGAGGCACGCGGGATGCTATCCCCCTCTAAGAGGGGGATAAAGGGGGAGGTATTTTTTTAAACTTCGCGCTTCTGCTTAAGGCATCCCTCGGGAGTACTTTCTCCGAAGAAGTCCCTTCGGGACAGGAGAAGATATTCATCTTAGACTTGAAACTTTGGACTTTAAACCTGAGACTTCATTATGCGTCCGCCGGAATTTGCGTCGTACAACAAAAAAAATAGTACGCAGCGAACCGTTTTTTGTTGAACTCTTCCGCGCGAATATGTATCTTAGGTGTAGTGTATTTCAGCTCAGGGGAACTATGAAAAAATATATTATGTTCGGATTCCTTGCCGGACTCACAATCTCCGCTATGGTCCTCTACCTCCGGCGGAAAGACCTCTACGGCACGGAGTTTCAAGGTATTTTCGATTCTTCAACGGTGGCAGACGACCTGTTTGGCGACGCGTTCGAAGAACTGCCCGACCATCCCTAACACGACCGTCTCCACTTCCGACCGTTTAGGTACGGTCGAGTCGACACGATTTTCTTTTTATCATCACGAAGACCTCGCGGAAGCGCGCCTGCGTCTCATTTCGTTACCAATCATTTGCGAATAGCTGCTCGCTTCATGTTCGGGTTTGCAAAAAGACGCGGAAAATTTTTTTCGTGCTTTGCATTTGTACGGATTTCCCGTAGTTTACGTGCTCTCGATGTGAATCCGATAGCAGACCCTTGTTAACGTTAACTCTTGTACGTGCCCACGGAATCAACGACATCCCCGCAGTTGTTCCAAACGCTTGCCGCCGCGTTGAACGGCGAGCTCGCGCAGCTCTCGAAATTTCGCCAGCGCGCAACACTGATGAGCGGCGAGTATCTTCGCTCGTACGCCGGCTTCTATTATTATCGCTTTGAAATTTCAGAAGACCTGTTTCTGTACGGTATCGACCGTGTCAAGCTTGTCGTAGGACAGTTTGAGCCGATGGAGCTGCCCTCAAAAGTCATTTGTCTCGAGAATCAGTTTCTCACGCTCGCCGTCCCGGTTGATATGGGCCCTGTTATCCCCGAAGTTACGTGCACATGGAATTACGAGGAATCGCTCAAGCCGGTCATTGACAGGCTTGCAACGCTCGGGAAAACGACACCGCTGTCAGAGCTGCTGTTCGCACCTTGGGACGTAGCAAATAGTGCGAAAGCATCGATCGAGCTTCAGACACTGCCGACAACGCCGGCAGAACAGCAATCTGCGCTGCAGCGCATCATGCAAAACCGCGTCAGCTTGCTCTGGGGTCCCGTGCGCACTGGCAAAACGCACTTGCTCGCATTGCTTGCCGCAAACTATGTTAAGGCGGGTAAGAAGGTACTCTTCGTTGCACCCACCAGCGGGCGTGTCGATGATACTGTGATGAAAGCAATCGCGCTTGGTAACGAGATCGGCATTGATATGCTCGAGAAGACAACGCGCGTCGGCTTGCCGCTCTTCATCGAATCCGACCTGACAACAAAACTTTCTTTCGAGCACCAAGTAGACGAAGAGAAGAAAAAACTGTTCAAGGAGCGCTTTCAGCTTCTCGAAGAATATTGGCGCGTGCGCGTCAAGCAAACGCTCCATGAAGATTATTATCTGAAGCTGAACGACCTCCGCACCCGCGCGGAACAGAGCAAGCTGCAATTCGACCGCACGACTCAGGAGCTTTCCTCAGCGAGAGAGGCCGTGAAGAAACTCGAGAGCGCCTCGATGTTCGAAAAAATGAAGTCCGGTTACAAGGATAGCCTTGTCGCCGCGCAAAAACTGGTCTCCGATAAACTTGCGGCGCAAAAACGGCTTCAGACCTTATCCGGAACACTCGCAAATGAAGTCTTGAAGCTCGAAGCCCAAGCCCCAGTTCGGGGCGAAGAGCCTAAAACGTTTCAGGCGACGGCTAAACGCATCGAGGACCTAGGCGGGCTGGATATATTGCGCAAGGCGGTGGAAGAATCCGGGCTGGTGAATGAAACGAAACTGCTCGATGCGAAACAGTTTATCGGAACCACCCTTTCAACCGCGCTGGCGGACGCACGTCTGCGGGAAACGCCGTTTGACCTTGTGATGGTGGATGATGCCGAGGTGATTAATCTCCCCAGCCTCGCCGCGCTCGCTGCGCACGCCAAGGAAAAGCTCGTCATCGCGGGCGACCCGTTTCAAGTCGACCCTGAATCTGCCACGAACACCGAGGCGTCACAGCTCTGGCTCCAGCGGGATATTTTCATGTACGCAGCACAGACAGAAGACCTGCCGAAACTCTTCGAAGCGTCTCAACGGAACGACCATTGGCTTATCTTTTTCTCTGCTCAGTACGCGACGACGCCGAAACTTGCCCAGTTTGTCGCGTCAACACTCTTTGAAAACAAAGTGCAGGCAACTGCTTCAGCAAATGCAAAGGGGAGGATCTATTTCTTCGACACATCATCGCTCAAGGGCGAATGCCAGCAGTACGCCGGTCGGAAGCGGGTTCTTCCCTTCAATAACCTTCAGGCTCAAAAAGCCGTCGAGTGCGTGAAGCATGCACTGATGGAATCGGGTAGGTCGGCGATAGACATCGGCGTCATCACTCCCTTCAACGGGCAAACGCTCTCTATCAAACAACTCCTACGGCTGGAAGGCATTAAAAACGTCGAAGTCGGGACGCCGCAAACATTCCGCGGGAGACGCAAGAAAGCAATCATCTTCGACACAACGATGGCCGGGGTGGATTACACCGTGCGCCACCTCGACGACCGAAAAGTCGGCGAACAGAAAGTCGCCTCGCTCCTGAACACCGTATTTTCCTGCACGAACGAAGACCTCTATGTTCTCGCGGATATGGGGCATTTTCAATCCGTCTACAAAGAGCGCTACTTTCCAAAGTTGCTCGTGCAGTTGCAATCGCAATCGGATGGCATGGCGCCGCTGCCGAAGTCGGTCAGGCATTTTGATGACCTCGAGTGGGACAAGCGTGCGCCATTGTTCGACATCAAGAGTAAAATCGGGAAAGTGGAAGAGCCTGTCGCTATGAAGGAGCAACACGACCCAGCGAAAACGGACCCTGAGCTCGCCTACAAAATGAAAATGCTGGAGCGTAGGCAGCAAGCCGACCCTGGAGCACAGAGCGTCGAGCAGGAAACGTTCCTTGCTGTGCTGCGCGTGCTCGGCCGCCTGCACGACAACAACCTGCTCTCGCAGTTCATCGGCGGCGAGCCGCTCTTTCACCATAGCCTCACGACCGAACAGGCAACGGAGCACCTGCTGATTGATTTCTGCCAGAACGAAAAGGATTTCCGCGAGATTATGGAGCGGTGGAATTTGCTGATTTACGAAAAATCCGGCGGGCACAAAAACACCACCGCGTTTTATACGAAGCCCGCGCCCGAAACGCGCGTACGGCAGGATATCTACAATTTCAAAAGTTATTACTCTCAGGATGTAGAGGCGGCACTCGAAGAGGGAAAACAAAAACTCGCCGTCGCTGTCTCGCGGGTGTTTCAGGAAACGCTCGGCAAGCCGAATCCATCAAGTCCAGCGGAATGGTCGAAGGGCTACGTCGGAATTCTCGGTAAGCTCGACTCGTACCTTGCGTGGATATCCTCGCAACTGCGGAAGTAAACTGGTTTTTAACTCATCTTTCTTGCTTGTCCACCCGTTGCAATTTCCATTTTCGTTGCCACAGGTGGCCGGCGATGCCCAGCGCGGCGAGCGACATTGTCGCGGTGACTGTCTGCCAGTTGAGCGCATCCAGCACGCTGGTGGCGTTGACGCTATTGGAGATGGCGACGGCGTACAGGTAGCCCTTAATACTAATGGCGATGAGCGTGGCAATCAAAAATTTGAGGAACGGAATCTTCACCAGGCCCGCACCGTAGTTGAGAGGCCCATGCCACGAACCCGGCATAATTCGGACGGCAAACAGGCTGGGAAACGTCGCATGTCGTTCGATGAACTTTGTAAGGCGGTGGTCTTTGAATCGCTCAACCCACGGGCCTCCGACGTAGCGCGCGGCGACATAGCCCAGTGTTGTGCCTCCTGCGCTCCCGATACAAATGACCGCCGTGGCCATCAGCGGAGAAAATAATAACGGTGTGATGAAAAAAAATACGGAAGCCGGAAGCGAGTACGCCCATGCTCCTGTCATTGCAATGATGATCAACGCGGGAGTCCATGGGTTGGAGCCGAGCGCACGAAGGTTTTCTATCGACATTTCGTCGTACAAACCACTGTCCAGGAACAGCACCAGTACGGCTGCCAGTAGCAAAATCCCAAACAATGATTGAACGCGCTTGCGCTGTATGTCGGTGAGTGCCATATCAGTATGAGTATGCTCAAAAATTGGCTGGATTTCAAGCAATTGCCGTATTTAAGACGGCTTTCCTTGAAGGCGAGTCGATTAAAGGATATATTTCGATGAACACTATGCTGGGAACGCTACTCGAAATATTGCTCGTGTTGTTCTTCGTTCTGCTGAACGGCTTTTTCGTCGCGGCAGAGTTTGCTATCGTCAAAGTCCGGGCAACGCAAATCGAACCCTTGGTGGGAAGGAGAAATCTCCGCGCCAAAATAGCGAAGGATATCGTCAAACATCTCGACGCTTATCTCTCGGCGACGCAACTCGGGATTACGATGGCAAGCCTCGCACTCGGGTGGATCGGCGAACCGTTTGTCGCTGAGAGGCTTCGTAGTCCATTGGAAAGTCTCGGCGTCACGAATCCGCAAATTCTGCAAGCGGTCTCGTTCGGCCTGGCGTTTTCGATCATCACGTTTTTACATATTGTCATCGGTGAGCTGGCTCCAAAATCGCTCGCAATCCAAAAAGCGCTCGGCACGACGCTCTTCATTAGTTACCCGCTCCAGTTGTTCTACATCGTCTTCAAGCCTATTATCTGGGCGTTGAATTCACTCGCCAACACGATCTTGCGCGCCGTCGGCATTGCGGCAGTAAGCGAATCCGAGCTTGCGCACTCTCAGGAGGAATTGCGGCTCTTGCACACGCAGGATAAGGAGACTTCGGCAATCAGCAAGGCGCTCGTTTTGAACGCAATGGATTTCCGCCTCAAGCAAGCGCGGCACGCGATGGTGTCTCGCCGGGATATTACCGCGCTCTCTCTTAACGCTCCGGTAGCCGAGAACGTGCAGTTGATGCGCTCCAATAAATTCTCGCGCTACCCGGTGTTCCGCGAGACCATCGATAACGTCGTCGGCATTGTGCACACGAAGGATATTTTCAAACACGACCGGCATCTCCAGCCTAATTTCTCTATCGAGTCGGTGCTGCGCGATGCGGCGTTTCTGCCCGAAACCGTCAGCCTTGAGAGTGCGCTTGAAACGATGCTCCAGCGCAAGACGCACATGATCATCCTCGGTGACGAGTACGGCGGCACAGCGGGACTCATCACACTGGAAAATGTCTTGGAGGAGTTGGTCGGTACGATACAAGACGAGTTCGACCGCGAAACACCTGAAGTAACCAAGGTGAGTGAGTCGGAGTTCGTGGTCGATGCCAGCGTTACGACGAACGACGTGGAGCGGCTGCTCAACCAGGAGCTTTCTGCGCGCGATATTCTTTCTATCGGAGCATTTATTACCGAGCGATTGGGACATATCCCCAAGCGAGGCGAGAATCTGAAAGTCAACGGCGCGGAGTTTTCCGTGGAAGAGGTCGGCAACAATGTTATCGAACGCGTGCGCGTGCGAAAGGTGGAACAACGGCAGGAAGCGGAAGAGTAGAAGAACAGGAGTTGGAAGCCAGAGGTCAGAAGTCAACAGAAGATCGCCGCTGATAGTGCATCGCCCCATATCACATGTGCTGCCCGTGTCCGCCCGCTTCCGGAACAACGAACGCCCGCCACAGCAGGGCGAGTCCCATCGCTATAATAGTGATGGCTGCGATTTTATCGCCCCAGTAGCGCAGTTTGTTACCCCCTTTGTTCCAAAAGTACGAGCTCGCGAATCCGGTAATGACCAGCGCCGGAACAATCCCCGCGCCGAAGCTCGCCATCACCAGCGCGCCTTGCAGCAGGCTCGCGGTGCTTGCCGCTTTCAGGAACATCGAATACAGCAATCCGCATGGCAACAGGGGAGTAAGCAAGCCAATATAGAATTTCGATTCAAGCCCTTGTTGAGCGATAAGCGAGCCGTACACAGCCTGATAAATTCGGAACAGCATATTGCGCGCGCGACTCTCAAGCGCAAGCGTGGCGGATGTCGCAAAGCTGGGGATAATTCTTAAAAGCGAAATTCCCAAAAGTAATAACAACGACCCGGCAACAACCGAAAACCCAAAGGCAATGTCCTGAAGCGTAGCAATTCCAGCGCCGAGACTGCCCAGAATTCCCCCGACAATCGCGTATGAAAGCACACGTCCAGCGTTGTAGGTTATATGTGCGGCAAATGCGTACGGCGTGGATGGTTGAGAGGCAATTCCCTGTGTCGAATACCCCATCACAATCATGCCGCACATGCCGACACAGTGCATGCTGCCGAAGAGTCCTGCAATGAATGAGAGCCAGTAGTCCAAAAGCAATAGTCAGTTATCAGTAGTCAGTTATCAGTAATCAGCTATCAGTAAAACGTACTTAATCATTCCGTTGAAAGCAATCGGGTTTGTCTTGCGCTAATAGTTTTGAGTTTGTATCTTATTTGTAGCTGTTCAATCCGCAATCTTGCCGAAGGCATTCCTTCGGGAGAATTCCCAATTCTGCAATCGGCCATGGCACTTCCGTTCGCCGTCATCATCGTATTAATTATCGCGCTCATCGCTGGAGCGCTTGCCCTCTCTGCATTCATCTGGTCAATCCGCACGAAACAATTTTCTGTCGAGCGATTGAACCGCGGCGCGCTTCTTATCTTTGACGACGAGGAGCCGGTCGGCACGCCGCAGGATATGATGTTTACCGAAAAACCGAACCATGGCAAAGGCCAAGTTAACAAAGACGCGAAAACACGCCGACCCGCCTAGCGAGCCGCGCGCGATACCCACAGTACAAGATCAAGAGCAACGCATCGTTATCGACGATGCCGCCCGCACACCGACAGTTGTTTATTTTATCTCCGGAATTTTCTGGTTGCTTGCCGGCTCGCTGTTCGGCATGGTGACGTCGCTGAAGTTTAATCTGCCGGATTGGCTTGGCGAAACGGCCGCGCTCACATTCGGACGTATCCGTCCCGCACATCTGAACACAGTAGCGTACGGCTGGATTTCACTTACCGGAGCCGGGATGATTGCCTGGCTTACCGCGCGACTGTGTCGAGTACCACTTCAACTGGCGTGGCTGCACTACATTGCAGCAATTCTCTGGAACCTCGGCGTGCTCGCTGGTACGGTTGCAATCCTCGCAGGCTACAGTCAGGGGTTTGAGTGGTTGGAGTTCCCACGCGCGGCGGGAGCGCCTATCGCGTTGGCGTTTGTTCTCTTCGCCATCTCCATCTTCCAGACGTTCCGCAAACGGCAGGTTGACCACCTGTACGTGAGCCTTTGGTACATTCTCGCGTCGATGCTGTGGTTCCCATATTTGTATGTTGTAGCAAACCTCGGCATTTATCAAGGCGTTGTAGAAGCCGCTATGAATTGGTGGTACGGCCACAACGCCATTGCAACATGGTTCACGCCTATCGGTTTGGCAGGAGCGTATTACTTCATCCCGAAAGTCATTGGCCGCCCGATCTATAGCTACTATTTGGGATTACTCGGTTTCTGGGCGTTCGCTCTCTTCTATAATTGGAACGGCATTCACCATTTGGTTGGGGGGCCGTTGCCTACATGGCTCATCACAGTCTCCATCGTTGCGAGCGTAATGATGGTGATACCGGTGATGGCGGTGGCGGTAAACCACCATCTCACGACAGTCAATCATTTTCAGATGTTGAAATACAGCCCCACGCTGCGATTCGTCGTTTTCGGTTCGATGTGCTATACGGCAGTGAGCTTCCAAGGCTCGCTTGAATCCATCCGTTCGTTCCAGGAGGTCGCGCACTTTACGCATTATACCATCGGCCACGCGCATCTCGGCTTATACGCGTTTACTTCGATGGTGCTCTTCGGCGCCATCTATTATATCATGCCGCGCCTTGCACGCTGGGAATGGCCCTATCCCGGTTTGATAAAAGCGCACTTCTGGATGGCGGCAATCGGCGTGTTCATTTATGTAGTCGCAATGAGCATCGGGGGGTGGTACCAGGGGGAGATGATGAACAACGCAGCGATTCCCTTTATCGAAGTCGTAAGCTTCACTGAGATATACCTGTGGGCTCGGAGCATCGGCGGCGCGTTAATGGTGATTTCGCATTTCATTTTTGCATTCCAGTTTTTCATGATCATCAAGCACGCTGGGCCGCGGCGTTTCGCCCCCGCATTGTTCCGCGACCGTGCACCGATGGAACAGGAGGAGCGCGAGCCATGATGTTCATCCGCTCATTTATTTTCTTTTTCGGCGTGCTGGCAACTGTCCTGCTTGGGTGGGCAGCGCTCGTCGGTGTGCCCGATTTCATGATTTCTGAAATCCAGCCGCCCGAAGGTTTACAGCGCTACACAGACGAACAGCTCTACGGACGGTCGGTATATATCCGCGAGGGCTGCATGTACTGCCACAGCCAGCAAGTGCGGCCGGAAGGTTACGGCTCCGACCAGGATCGCTTCTGGGGGCGTCCATCAGTGCCGGCAGATTATGTGTTCGATAAGCCGCATCTATTGGGAACGATGCGCACAGGCCCCGACCTGATGAATATCGGTGTCCGGCAATCAAGCGAGGATTGGCACTTGATGCATTTATATAATCCACGCATCGTTGTGCCCGGCTCGATTATGCCGCCGTTCCCGTGGTTGTTCGAGGAAAAGCTCAGTCCGGGACCGAAAGACAAGGTGTTAGCGTTGCCCGATTCCCTCGCGCCGCAGGGCAAGGTCATCATAGCGGGGCGTGATGCCATCGCATTGACTGAGTATTTGTTGAGTCTTAACCGCTCGTATCCCGTTGCACAGGGCAAGCCGGATACGACAGCAAAAAAGTAAAATCCACTAAGCGCACGAAGTAACACGAAAACAAAAATGTCTTAGTGAGCTTCGTGTCCTTCGTGGATGTGGTTGATAACAATGGCTGACGAACAACAAAATTCCCAGCAGTTCCGCGATTCGGATGAATACCGTGTCGATGAAGTTCATCGCCGCATCGTCGCGCGCGAACAACTTGAGCCTGAGGAGGGCTTCGAGAAGCCGCCGTGGTGGGTATGGACAGTGAGCGTGTTAGTGCTTTTTGCAATGGGATTTTATATGGGCAAATATGGCGGGTCGTGGTCAAACACTGCTCACGAGGTAGAACAGCCGTCGCTCGCAGCCGCGGGCGCAATCAAAAAAGTCGTGAAGGGCGACCAAGTCTATATCGGCGTGTGCCAGACATGCCACCAGGCAACGGGCGTTGGCGTGCCGGGACAATACCCGCCGCTTGTCGGTTCGGAGTGGCTGTTGCGTGACGCCGAGACGCCGATTCGCATTGTGCTCTACGGACTCGAGGGTCCCATCACCGTCAAGGGAAGCGCCTATAACAATAAAATGACGCCGTTCCACGATAAACTCTCAGATGACGAAATCGCTGCCGTGCTCACACACGTGCGCTCGTCGTGGAGTAATGAGGCATCGCCAGTAACATCTGAGCAGGTTGAGGCGATTCGCACACAGCTTGGCGTGCGAGCGCCGTGGAGCGCGACAGAGCTTTCTGCACTGAGAACAAACCAATAGTACGTGGCACCGGAATCTCGACATACATTTTCTCTTTATGCGTTCGTTGCTCTTAGTGCACTCACCGCCAGCACGATCGCCGCATGCCAGCGCCAGGAAACAGGCCCGCGCCAGCCGATTGCGTTCAGTCACGCCAAACACGCGGGCGAATACCAAATCGCTTGCCAGTATTGCCACAGCGGAGTGCGCCGCGGACCGCACGCGTACATCCCATCACTGCAAACGTGCATGGGCTGCCATCAATTAACGGCGGCGACGAAACCGGAGATTATCAAAGTGCGGCAAGCGTGGGAGAATAAACAGCCAATCGAGTGGATGAAAGTCAACCGTGTGGCGGATTTCGTGTACTTCAACCACTATCCGCACATCGCGAAAGGCGTTCAGTGCATTGCGTGCCACGGCGATGTCGCCACGATGGAAGAGGTCAAGCCGCCGTTCGAGCTGAACAATATGACCTTTTGTGTCGATTGCCACCGCGAGCAAAAAGCGAGCATTGACTGTTATACATGTCATCGATAAAGCAGGAGGTAGAATCAAGGAGCAAGAATTAAGAATACTATTAAGCGAGAACCGGCAAAAAGTTTTGAGGACTTAATTGTTTGGCAAAGGGCGCATGAATTTGTTCTGGTCGTTTATAAGTTTACAGAAGGGTTTCTTAAAAGCGAGACCTATGGCTTACTTTCGCAATTACGGAGAGCAGCGGTTTCGATACCCGCCAACATCGCTGAAGGTTTCAAGAAAAGAGGTAAAGCGGACAAGGTTCGATTCATGAACATTAGCGAAGGCTCAGTAGAAGAATGTCGATATTACTTAAGTCTGTCCAAGGATTTGGGATATGCCGATGTAAGCAAAGCAATGGGTTTATTGGAAGAAGTCAGTAAATTGCTTCGCGCTTATACAGCCTCTATTCTTAATTCTTACTCCTAACTCCTTTATTCTGATTTATTATGCCCGAAACTACCGAACAATACATCACCCGCATCACCGGCTACGTAGCCGGGAAGGATCATTTCAAGGAATTTCAGGCAGCACCGAAAAAGCTGCGCGCTCTGGCGAAAAAAGCCAAGGGTAAAAAAATGACCGACCGTCCTTCACCGGACAAATGGTCGATTGCGGAGATCATCACCCACCTCGCTGAAAGTGAGCTGGTCATCTCCTTTCGATTACGGATGATGCTTGCATCGAATGGCGTGTTGATTCAGGTTGTCGATCAAAACGCCTGGCAGGCGAACGCCGGGCACTTGATGAGAGAACCGAAAAAGGCGCTTGACTTGTTTGAAATGCTCCGTATGTATAACGTTTCGCTTCTCAAGTCGATTACAAAAGAGCAGTGGGAGATGTTCGGCATGCACCAGGAGCGCGGAAAGGAAACTGTCGCGCGAGTAGTTGAGATGTACGCCGGTCACGATATCAATCATATGCTGCAAATCGAAGGCATTCTGAACGGAACCCGGAAATAACGTACGATGGAACTGAAGCGTAGAGACTTTTTGAAAATCCTCGGCGGAGCGACGGTCGCTACCGCGTTGCCCGGCTGTGTGGAAAACAAGCCGCAGTCGTTGATTCCGTACGTCATCCCGCACGAGGAAATTATTCCCGGCAAGGCTTTGTGGTACGCAAGCGTGTGCCGCGAGTGTCCCGCAGGCTGTGGCATCCATGTGCGCGTGCGCGAAGGCCGCGCTGTGAAAGTCGAGGGCAATCCACTACACCCCGTCAACCAGGGCACGCTCTGCGCGCGCGGGCAGGCGTCGTTGCACGGGTTGTATAATCCAGACCGGATTCAGCATCCACTCCGCAAACGCGCCGACGGAACGTGGGAGCAACTTTCGTGGCAGGACGCAGAAGAGTTTTTGATGACGGAGCTGAATAAAATTATCGCCGCCGGTAAAGGCTCAAACATCGCGTTCATGTCGCAGCATACGACTGGCTCGCTCAATGCGCTCATTGATGATTTTCTTGGAGTCTTTGGTTCGCGACGTCGCCTGCGGTACGAACCTATCGCGTACGAAGCTCACAAGAAGGCGAACGAAATTGCATTCGATATCGCCGAGATTCCTTCGCACGACTTCGCTTCTGCAAAAATGGTATTGTCGTTTGGCGCGGATTATTTGGAAACGTGGCACTCCCCCACGCAGAATACGCGCGGCTATACGGCTATGCGGGGATTCGATGGAGAGAAGGTTAACCGCTCAGTATACGTTGGACCACGTCTCTCTATGACAGCCGCGAACGCCGACGAATGGATCGCTCCCAGACCCGGCACCGAAGGCGCTCTCGCGCTAGGACTGGTGAACGTTGTGCTCACCTCAGGCATGGCGGATGGTATTCGCCTTGCCGACGCGAATGAAATTCTCGCCGTCACGCGCGGATTTGCACCAAGCCGAGTTGCCGAAATCACGGGCGTGAGTGTGGAAAAAATCCGAGAGCTTGCCGAAGAATTTGTCTCCGCCAAACCGAGCCTCGCGATCGGCGGCAGTCCCGCCATCGGCGACGAGCATGAATTCGCCACGCTGACTGCGGTCAATCTGCTCAACTACGTATGCGGAAACATCGGCAAGACCGTGCGATTCGATAAGCCGTCAACACTCAGTAACCTGAATAGGTACGCAGACTTGACTGCATTCCTTGGTTCGATGTCAAACGGTGAAATCTCTGCTCTGTTCTTCACGGATACTAATCCCGTTTTCACCGCTCCTGCAGGCGCCAACGTTGCTGAGGCAATGCAAAAGACACCGCTAACAGTCGCGCTCTCCAGCTACATGGATGAAACGACCGCGCTCGCAACACTAGTGCTTCCGATCCATACGCCGCTCGAGAGCTGGGGCGATTACGAGCCGAACATGGGCACATACGGACTTATGCAGCCTGTCATGCAGCCAGTATTCAAAACGACGAAAATGCTCGGCGATGTATTGATAACGTGGAGAGGCAAACTAAGCAAACGGACATCTGTTTCAAATTCGGAACAGCCTTTTTTTGAGTACGTCAGGGAACGATGGAGAGCCCTGCACCGGCGGTTGCAACCGCGCAGTGATTTTGATGAGTGGTGGACGGAAGCGCTCGCCAACGGCGGGGTGTTCGTTGAGCCCACCGCGCGCATAGCCCGGCAGCCGAGATGGACAGGTCCAACCCCGCGGTTTCTTTTTGCAGTGGAGGAACTACGGAAGTCCCCGCCGCAAAACGATTTTGTGCTTGTCACGTATCCTTCACTCGCTCATTATGATGGGCGGGGAGCAAACCGTCCGTGGCTGCAAGAGCTGCCTGATCCTATTACACAAATTACATGGGAAAACTGGGTTGAGATTCATCCCGAGGATGCCAAACAACTGGGCGTGCAGCGCGGTGATATTCTTCGGCTTGCAACAGACCACGGGACGATTGAACTTCCCGCGTACATCTATGCCGGCGTGCGGCAGGGAACGCTTGCCGTTCCGATTGGTCAGGGTCATACAGAATATGGACGCTATGCGAAAGGCAACGGCGCGAATGTGTATTCTATCCTTCCGCCAGATCCGCTGCCGACATCAGGTGGATTTCACTGGTCAGGCATTTCGGTGCATGTTGCGAAACAAGAACGCAAAACAGATTTTGCAGACGTCGCGGGCAGCGACTATCTCCACGGCCGAAACATCGTGCAGATGGTGACCGTCGAAGAACTGCTCGCGAACTCCGACATTGAGCCCAAACAGCTCACGCACCATGAGCTTTCTCTCTATCCGGAGCATGACCATCCCGACTACCGTTGGGGGATGACAATCGACCTCGATAAATGCACGGGTTGTAGCGCATGCGTCACGGCATGCTATGCCGAGAACAATGTGCCCGTGGTGGGCAAAGAGCAAGTGCGGCTCGGGAGGGAATTATCCTGGCTGCGCGTAGAACGGTATTTCGATGATCCACCTGCAGACGCGACTATACCATACTCGCCGAATGCGGAATTCTTGCCGATGCTCTGCCAGCAATGTGATAACGCCCCGTGTGAGCCGGTGTGTCCGGTCTATGCATCCTACCATACGCCGGAAGGGTTAAACGCGCAAGTCTACAACCGGTGCGTTGGCACGCGCTACTGCGCGAACAATTGCCCCTACAAAGTGCGCCGCTTTAATTGGTTCGATTACGATTGGCCCGAGCCGCTGAACTGGCAGTTAAACCCCGACGTCACCGTGCGCACAAAGGGCGTGATGGAAAAATGCACATTCTGTGTCCAGCGCGTTGTGGAAGCCAAGAATAACGCAAAGCAGGAGGGACGCAAAGTGTACGACGGCGAGATTACCACAGCATGCCAGCAATCGTGTCCCGCACAGGCGATTGCCTTCGGCGATTTGAAGGACCCGGATAGCAAAGTGAATCAGCTTCGCGAGAAAAACGAGAAGCGCGGCTACCGCGTGCTTGAGGAGCTTAACACACAGCCGGCGGTGGTCTATTTAAAAGAAATAAGGTCATAGAGGTCAGCGACAATGCTAGATGATGGTATAGTTTACATTGTTAGAAGTTTCGGCACTGCGACCGCCGCTCGTAAACAGATCAACGCTATTATGGATTATGACGGCAACATAATATGCTGGAAAAATGAACAAGATGCGTATCAATATATTCTTAACCATGGGCTTGAGACAAATTTCAAAGTTGTGCAGCGACAAGTTAAGGATTTAAAAAAACTAGTTCAGGAGTTTAATGCTAAGAATAAACCTGTTTTAGGAATAAAAATTATTTCCACGGTCGAATTTTAATCTCTGTAATTTCGCGTTTTGCAAGAAACGGTTTTCTTAACCTTAGTGCTTCTTCGTGTCCTTCGTGGATAAACAATAAGGAAAACAATGACGACAAACTGGGCTGAAGCCTTTCAGCCACTCATCAAGCAATACAAAAACAAAAAACACCCGCTGGAGTACAAGAACAAATACCAGCTCACGGTGATGGTGATTCTTTCGGCACAGGATTCCGACAAGCACATCAATCAAGTGGCGCCGGAGTTTTTCAAGAAATACCCGACGATAAAGCACCTGGCGAAAGCCAAGCCGGAGGAGCTGCACAAAATCATCGGCTCGGTGCGGAATTTTGGCAACAAGTCGAAGTGGCTTGTCGCACTTGCGCAGAAGGTGAAGGACGACGAGGGAATCCCGAGCACAATGGACACGCTGACCGAGCTCTCCGGCATCGGGCGAAAATCCGCAAACGTCATCATCCGCGAGACCGGCGGCGAGGCGGAGGGCATTATTGTCGACTTGCACGTGGTGCGTGTGGTACCGCGGCTCGGGATTATCGACACCGACAAGCCGGATAAAATTGAAAAAGAATTGATGCAACTGGTGCCGCAAAAAATGTGGAACGGATTGGGAATGTCGATTTCGTTTTTGGGTCGCGAAATCTGCCGCCCGACGAATCCCAACTGCCCCGCATGCGTGATGAATTCCGTGTGCGCATATTATAAAGCGAGCAAGAAAAAGTAAATGGCCAAAGAACAAGAGCGCGATTATTCGCATCGCTCGCTGCTGGATAAGCTGGGCGTTAAGGAGGAATCGGTTGTTTCCGTTGTTGGCGTGACCGACGAAAACTTTCTTGAGCAGGTTCGCGGACGAGCACATAAGGTATCAACGAAAAAGATTCTCGATGACTCTGATTTGATTTTCTATGAAGCCAACAGTACGCGCGAGCTAAAGGAGCTCAAAAGTCTTAAACGATACATCAAACAAAACGGCGCCATCTGGGTCGTGTCGCTAAAGGGAAAACTCGCCACGGTCAAAGAGATGGAAGTTATTACTGCGGCAAAAGCGGCCGGACTCGTCGATAACAAAGTCGTAGCATTCTCGGATATGCATACATCATTAAGGCTGGTTATACCTATTGCAAGGAGAAAATAAGAGAACAAATGCCATCTCGCTTAGAGCCAAAACTCGTGAGCATATTTAAAGAGGGATACACCACAAAACAATTTTCCTCCGACCTTATTGCTGGCATGGTGGTTGGCATCGTCGCCTTGCCGCTGGCGATTGCGTTCGCCATTGCATCGGGCGTTAAGCCCGAACAAGGCTTGTACACGGCAATTATTGCGGGTATTGCCGTTGCAGTGCTGGGCGGCAGCCGTGCACAAATCAGCGGTCCCACGGGCGCGTTTATCGTGGTCATTTACGGTATCGTGGCACAGTACGGCTATCAAGGACTCGCAGTTGCAACGCTGATCGCAGGCGTGCTCCTAATCGTGATGGGCTTTGCGCGTATGGGCGTGTTGCTTCGGTTTATTCCCTATCCCGTCACGGTGGGATTTACAAGCGGTATCGCGTTGATAATCTTTTCGTCGCAGATAAAAGATTTCTTGGGACTAAATATTCCCGTCTTGCCCGCGGATTTTATTGAGAAGTGGTGGATGTACGGAGAAGTGATCCGCTCGGTTAATTTCTACGCGGTCGGCATTGGCGTCGGTTCGCTGTTCGTGATTACCTTGTGGCCTCTTGTGACACATCGGATCCCCGGCTCGCTGGTCGCGATTATTCTTTCGACACTTGTCGTGCAGTTTTTTCATCTTCCTGCGGAGACCATCGGCAGCCGGTTCGGCGATGTGCCGAATACGTTCCCCGCGTTCGGTTTTCCGGAACTGAGCTGGGAATTAATCACGAAAATGTTTTCGCCCGCAATCACTATCGCGCTGCTCGCGGGAATTGAATCGCTGCTCTCCGCCGTTGTCGCGGACGGTATGCTCGGCACGCGTCACCGCTCTAACATGGAACTTGTGGCCCAAGGCGTCGGCAACGTGCTCTCGCCTTTATTTGGAGGAATTCCCGCGACCGGTGCCATTGCCCGAACGGCGACTAATATCAAAAACGGCGGGCGGACGCCGGTTTCCGCCATCATTCACGGACTGACGCTGCTCGTGATTACGCTGTTTTTTGGAAAGTGGGCAGCATTGATTCCCATGCCGACGCTCGCAGCAATACTGATTGTCGTCGCGTATGATATGAGCGAGCGCCATGCATTTCTGAAAACCGTGCGCGGCCAGAAAAGCGACGCGGCCATTTTACTGACAACGTTCTTCCTGACAGTGCTTATCGACCTCACTGTAGCAATCGAGGTCGGTGTTGTGCTTGCAGCGTTCTTGTTCCTGCGACAGATGGCGAGCGTTACGAACGTGGAGCTGATTACGAAGGATTTAGAGGAGCGGGAAGACGAAGACCCTGATGACCCCAAGGCGATCACCACGCGGGAAGTCCCGCCCGGCGTAGAAGTATTCGAAGTGTACGGCTCGCTGTTTTACGCGGCCATCGACCAGTTCAAAGACGCGATGCGGCAGGTCGAAAATCCACCCAAGGTACTCATTCTCCGCACGCGTAACTTGCTGGCAATCGATGCCTCGGGCGAGCAGGCGTTGGAGGATCTGCTCAAGCGCACGAAAAAGGACGGTATCATTTTGGTGATCTCCGGCATTCACAAGCAGCCTTTGTTTAGGTTGAGCGCGTCCGGGCTGATGGATAAAATCGGTGTAGAGAACGTCTGCGGCGATATCGACCAGGCATTGGAGAGGGCGAGAGCGATACTGCTGAAGCAAGGAGAGAGGTTGTAGGTGATGGTTAAATAAAAGGAGAAAGTATTAGGCGCTATGGATGATGAGTTAAGGAAAAAATTCACAGAAGAAGCTCAGGCTATTATTAAATCGCGATATAAGTTTATTGGTCGTAACTATATCAAAATACGAGACGCGTATAATGAGTTTTATAATGACCCTGAGTTAGATCCCCTCCGGCATGAAATATGTCTTTGCATTTTCTTTGGGTTGCATCAAGCAGCTATAACACTAACGAATCATTTTTTTGAAAGCTTGATGAAATACGCACTCATCACGTTTGATGCGATAGAAGAAAAGAGAAAGGGCAAAAAGAAAACTGATGACAAAATATCTTTGCCAAAATCCTTAGTAAAAGATTTCGAACAAGCAAAGAAAAAACACGGTGGTTCCAACTTGGGAGATAATATTAATAAGGCTTGCTCACGAGGACTAATTACTAAAGAACAAAAGGAAATACTGCATCAATTGCGTGATGAGTTTAGAAATGCATTTGGACATTCCGACAAGGATAAGACCTTTGGTGATGCAAAAATGCCGGTACAAGGAATAAGCCTTGACGGAGATAAACTTTTAGTTCAGCCGCCTGAAGAGGTGGAGATTGCGCAATTCCTAATTGGTCAAGGTCTGATCCAAGCCATGCAGGCAGAGCATGAGGCTCCGGACTATTTTCTCTACATACACGAAATAGCAAAGCAAATTGTCGGTAAGCTTTTTGGTGATATTCAGAAACTTTAAATTATTCAATAAAAAAACAGACCCCATCCTCACCTTCCCCTAAGAGGGGAAGGGAATGAGTCCCCTCTCCTCTTAGGAGAGGGACAGGGTGAGGTCTCAATTTTAAAAAACTCTTAACCCTTTATCTATCACCTAAACAGTGTCTTTTAACCTCTCATATTCCAAAACCGACCGCGACTTAACGCAGACGCTGAATAAGCCGAAGAAGTGGTGGTACGTTGCCGTCACACTGCTCGGACTCGGCGTTGCGTGGGGCGCCGGCTCGTGGCTGCATCAAATTTTGACGGGCATCGGCGTTGCGGGCAAGAATAACCCGGTCGGGTGGTATTTGTACATCACCACGTTCGTCTTTTGGGTCGGTATTGCGCACTCGGGCACGCTCATCTCCGCCATTTTATTTTTGTTCCGTGTGAAGTGGCGCTCGGCGGTCTATCGCAGTGCTGAGGCGGTGACTGTGTTTGGTTTGGCTACGGCGGGACTGTTTCCATTGCTGCACATGGGCCGCGTGTGGGTGTTCTACTGGACGCTTCCGTACCCACAGATGGGCGGGCTGTTCCCGAACTTCCGCTCTCCGCTCGTGTGGGACGTCTTCGCCATCACCACTTATCTTACCGTCAGCACAATTTTCTTCATCACCGGCATGGTGCCTGATGTCGCCATCGTGCGCGACAAGGCAAAAGGCTGGCGCAAGAAACTCTACGGCTTCCTCGCGCAGGGCTGGCAGGGGACGGACAACCAGTGGCGGCACTACACGCAGGCGTATGTGTTCCTCGCCGCGCTCGCAACGCCTCTCGTTGTCTCTGTGCATAGTATCGTGTCGTGGGACTTTGCCATGAGCATCGTGCCCGGCTGGCACAGCACGATTTTCGCGCCGTATTTCGTAGCTGGCGCAATTCACTCCGGCCTTGCGATGGTGATTCTCATCCTTATGCCGATGCGCAACGCGTTCCGCTTGAAAGAATACATCACCGACCATCATCTCGAAAGCCTCGCAAAGTTCTTGCTCTTCACCGCAAGCATGGTTGGCTTCGCGTATATCATTGAGGTCTTCATCGCGTGGTACAGCCATAACCCGTGGGAGCAGGCAATCTTCAGCTACCGCGCGTTCGGCGATTTCAAGTGGGCGTTCTGGGCATTGTTCATCTGTAACCTCGCATTTCCCCAATTGTTCTGGTTTAAGCGTTTCCGGCGAAGCACGTTCACGCTCGCGCTCGTGTCGGTCGCCGTCACGATTGGCATGTTCTTCGAGCGGTTCGTGATCATTGCAACTTCGCTCGCGCACGAGTATATCCCCTTCATGTGGGGCTTGCCGGATTTAACATTTACAGAGATGGGTATTGTGGTCGGAAGTTTCTCGTGGTTCTTTTTCCTGTTCATGATCTTTGCGAAAACATTGCCGGTTGTTTCCATGTGGGAAGTGAAGGAACAGCAGGAGCCTCCAAAGGCTAACACGTAATGTCTAAATACAAGGGCAGAAATATCATGGCCGTTTTCCCGGCGATGGATGTGCTCATCGACGGGATTAAACAGCTGCAGGCCGCTGGGCACGAGAATTTTCTCGTCTATAGTCCATTGCCGCATCACGAAGTTGAGCGCGCGTTGAAAAGACCTAAAAGTCCCGTGCGAGTCTTTACACTCGTCGGTGCGCTGACAGGATTCTGCACGGGCTGGGGGCTGACAATTTACTCGGTGACCTCGTATCCGCTCATCGTCGGCGGGAAACCGCTTATCTCTATGCCGCCGTTCGGCGTGCTCGCGTACATTCTCACGATACTCTTCGGCGCGCTGGCGACGATGTTGGGATTTTTGATCAACGCCCGCTTGCCGCAGCTACGGCTCGCGGCAGAATACGACGAGCGGATTTCCAACGACCATTACGGAATTCAAATCTTCACAGAAGATACGGCCTTGTTGACGAAGTTTGAGAAGGTAATGGTGAAGGCGGGAGCTATCGATATTAAAAAGAAAAAATGAAGAATCTTACCTACATAGTGGTGCTGCTCGCTGTAGCGCTCGCAGCATGCACCAACGACAACGGCGAAATCGGCAATTACCGTTACCGCACGGATATGCACACGCAGCCGTCATTTAAAAAACTGGAAGACCCGCTGCCGCCGGTGAAAAACACCGTTCCGGTCTCCGGCATCGAAGCGCCTCTACGAGATTCAGCATCTGCTGCGCGCTTACTTAATCCGGTCAAATGGACTCCGGAAAACGCAGACTCCAGCAAATTCTTGTACGAAACGCACTGCTCACCCTGCCATGGACTCAGTGCGAAGGGTGACGGGCCGGTCGCAGCGAAATTCCAACAGCCACCCGATCTGACTACCGACAAGTATAAGCGCATACCGGACGGTTACATCTATTACGTTATCCGTAACGGCAAGCTCATTATGCCTTCGTATTATGAATCGGTGAAATCGCACGAGCGTTGGCTCATCGTTAATCATCTGCGGACACTGCAGAAATGAAATCCCGCGCGCCGCAATTTCCAATCATTCCTCCGCCGGAAAGTCCGACGCGCCTCGTCGTGTGGCTCTGGGTGCTGGTCGCCGTCGGCATTGCAACGCTCGCGGCGGGTATTTCGGGCTACGAGACGAAGCGTGTCTGGATGTCTTACCTGATTAATTTCGTGTTCTGGAGCGGGTTGGCACAGTCCGGAATAATTTTCTCCGCCGCGTACAGAATCACAAACGGGCGATGGGGCGAGACCATCCGCCGCGTGGCGGAGGGCTTCGTCTTTTTTATTCCGCTCAGTATCGCGTTGTTTCTTGTAATGTACGCCGGCAAGGAATATTTATGGCCGTGGATTACCGAACCGATTGAAGCAAAAGCCGCATGGCTCAACGAGCCGTTTTTCTTCGCGCGCGTAACGTTCTATTACACGGTGCTCGCAATTCTTAGTTACCGGTACGTGGCGATCTCCATCCGTCCTGATGTCGGTTTGCTGAAAGAAAACGGACTTGCGCCTTCCTCGCGTTGGGTGGACCGCGTCACGGCAAAGTGGAAAGACTATAACTCGGAACTCGAAACCCGCAACTCGAAACTCGCAAAACTTGTCCCCGCGGTACTCGCTGTCTTCGGTATTGTGTACTCGTTCACGGGATTCGATGTCGTCATGTCGCTCGACCCACACTGGTACAGCACGCTCTATGGCTGGCTCTATATGGTGCATGCATTCGACGCGGGCGTTGCCGCAACAATTATCGTGGCGATCCTCGCTCGAAGATATTTCAATCTTCAGCAATATGTTTCCACGAAACAATTTTACGATGTCAGTCGCTTGTTGATGGGATTGTGTATGCTGTGCGGCGGATTTTACTGGTCGCAATACCTTGTGATTTGGTATGGCAACCTCGGAGAAGAGATCGGCCGCTTGATTGTCCGTTTCTCGCACGAGCCCTGGCCCGCGTTCCAGTGGGCAGTTATCGTACTTCTCTACTTTTTCCCCATTGCGATTTTTCTCAGCCGCTCAATTAAGGAAAAGCCAAAAGCCCTTATCGTCATCGCCACGGTCATCCTCGCCGCGAATTGGGTGTACCAGTTTGTGGAGATCGCTCCTGCGCTATGGACCGAACATTCCGTACCGCTCGGCGTTGTTGAAGCCGGCATCACGCTTGGATTTATCGGCACGGTGGGACTCTGCTGGATTGCCTACGCACGCGTAGTGCCGCTTGTTGTGCCCGCGATGTCTGAGACTAAAGTTGAGAACCATCATTAATGCTTTGAGATAGCTGCGACGGAGCATCGGTGCAACGGGGAGTCCGCGGTTGCTACTCTGTCGCCCCGTTGCTCCGAAGCATTTTAACAGGTACCCAAAACGTGAACTTTCGAAACGCTTCAGGTCAACATAACTATCCTCGAACCTGCGACCAATGCGGCCTGCCCTACAGCGGCGGTGTGGAGCAGATTGAGAACGGCCAGTCCCTGCACTTCTGCTGTTACGGCTGCTCGCTTACGCATTCGCTGGTGGGACACATAGGAGCCGAAGGTGCGGCTGCAATGTTTCTCGCTCGGTTGGGATTTTCCGCGTTCCTGTCGATGAATGTTATGGCGCTTAGCTGGGCTGCGTACGACCCCGGATGGTTCACGCTTGGGTTCGATGACGATGCTGTGCCGACGCTCGAGAAGCTTTTGTTTTTCCTCTCGCTCCCCGTGATGATCTTCCTCGGCTACCCGTTTGCGCAAAACGCGTTCCGCGAAGCAAAGCGCGTGCGCTTGTCAATCGATGCGCTCATTGCATTAGGGTCGTTCGCGGCATTTGGATTTTCAACGTACAGGGTCTTCTCTGACGAACAGGGAGTGTATTTCGACACCGCAACAATGACGCTCGTGCTCGTGACGGCCGGGCGATACCTCGAAGCACACGCGAAGCTCAAAACGACGGATGCTTTGAGAAAACTCCTTGATCTCCAGCCCAAAACAGCGCGTATCTTGAAAAATGGGGTGGAGGATATTGTCCCGGCTGAGCAAGCCGAAATCGGCAGCGTGATAAAAATTCTCCCGGGCGAACACATTCCTCTTGATGCCGTTATTATGGAAGGTGCGACGAGTATTAACGAATCTGTGTTGATAGGTGAACCCGCTCCCGTCCGCAAAAAGTCGGGTGACATAATTTACGCGGCGACGACCAACATTGACGGCGCAATCACCGCACGCGTTACAGCAGCATATTCGGAGACGTCTTACTCGCAGGTGGTACGGCTGATGGAAGAAGCGCAGCAGATGCGGTCGAATGTTCAGCTATACGTCGATAAACTCGCGGCACAGTTTATTCCCATCGTGATGGGTGTTGCCGTGTTGACGTTTGCAGGTTGGGCGGTGTTAGCTACTACTGATGTTGCCATTCTACACTCTCTAACGGTGTTAGTAGTTGCCTGTCCTTGTGCGTTGGGAATTGGCGCTCCGCTCGCAACTACGGTTGCGCTTGAGCGCGCCGCGTCAAGCGGTATACTGGTTCGGTCGACTGCGGTATTTGAGACTCTTGCGGGAGTGCGTACGGTAGGGTTTGACAAGACAGGAACGGTAACTTTTGGTAAACTTGCTGTGACGAATATCAAGACAGACATCGACGAAAACCGATTTCTCTCGCTTGTAGCTTCGCTGGAAACGAATTCCGAACATCCTCTCGGAAAAGCGATTGCGAAATTTGCCGAAAATCGCCACATCCTACTTTCTGAAACACGAAATGTGAACGCAATTCCCGGACTGGGTATAGAAGGCGAAGTACGAGTGAACGGAAATTGGAAAAAAATTCAAGCTGGAGCAAAGGAATTATTCCCAAAAAGCGACATTGTGACTCAGCCTGAGAACGCGACCGCGATTTTTGTAGGATGCGATGGCAACATATATGGCTCGATCGCTTTGCAAGATACGGTGCGCGAGCGCGCTCGCGAAGCTGTTACGGAGTTACATAACGTTGGTATTAAAACAACATTGCTCTCGGGAGATGCAACGGAGGTCACAGAGACAGTTCGGAGCGAGCTTCACATACAACGCGCGTACGGCAAGCTGATGCCTGCTGATAAACTAGGGATTATCGAGTCCTTCAAACAAGAGGGCACGGTGGCAATGGTGGGCGACGGCATCAACGACGCGCCATCGCTCGCCGCTGCCGATGTGGGCGTTACGCTTGGCTCGGCAACGGACATCGCCAAAGAGAGCGCTGATGTAACCATCCTGGGTGATCATCTTGAAAAGCTGCCGTGGTTGATTCGATTTTCTCGCAGGACGCTCAGCACTAT
Source organism: Ignavibacteriota bacterium (assembly GCA_022616555.1). GTDB lineage: Bacteria > Bacteroidota > Ignavibacteria > UBA10030 > UBA10030 > JAKEEG01. The sequence continues at coordinate 75,086 of JAKEEG010000056.1, forward strand.
ACGATGGAATCTCTTCTGGGCGTTTGCGTACAACGCGGTTGGAATTGCCCTTGCAGTTATTGGCTTATTGCATCCTATCGTTGCCGCGCTTGCTATGGTGGGAAGTAGTCTGTTTACTATTGTGAATTCGAGAAGATTGGGCGGTAGGGGCGTTTAATTAAACGCCCCTACCAAAAATCTGGGAGGATCTACATCATGCGAAGCATATTTGCTTTGTGCCTACCGTTGCTTATTGTTTCCTGTATGCCAAAGACAGACCCGCTCTCCGGAACCATCATCGACCTTTCACACGCATACGACTCCACTACCATCTACTGGCCGACCGAGAAAGGGTTTGTGTTTGAAAAGGGTCCTGAAGGCTATACACCCGGCGGATATTACTATACGGCAAACCGATTCTGGACACCCGAGCACGGCGGCACACACCTCGATGCGCCTATCCATTTCGCGGAAGGAAAGCACACCGTGGAACAAATCCCTGTTGAGCAGCTTGTCGGCGCGGGGATTGTTGTCGATGTAGCAGAGCAATGCGCGGCGAATAGGGACTATCTGGTCACAGTGGAGGACCTCCAAAATTGGGAGAGCACGAACGGCAGAATTCCAGACGGAGCTATCGTATTGTTGCGAACGGGCTTCGGGAAGTTCTGGCCCAACCGTGAGCAATACATGGGCACGGCCGAGCGCGGCGAGGCGGCGGTGAAAAACCTACACTTTCCCGGACTTCATCCCGAGGCAGCAAAATGGCTTGTTGAAAATCGTAACATCAAAGCTATTGGTCTCGATACTCCAAGCATAGATTATGGGCAATCGACCCTCTTTGAAAGCCACGTCACGTTGTACAAACAAAACATCCCTGCGTTCGAGAACGTTGCCAATCTCGACCAGCTTCCGGAAAAAGGCTTTTCCGTCATCGCGCTGCCGATGAACATCAAAGGCGGCAGCGGCGCACCGCTTCGTATCATCGCAATTCTTCCTAAGTGATGAAAAATACATTTTACATCCTCGGCTCATTGTTTGCGTTTCTTGGCGTTGCGCTCGGGGCATTCGGCGCTCACTCGCTGAAGAAAACAATCTCACTCGACATCTCACAGTTTTTGAAACGGCGGTGCGCTACCAAATGTACCACGCGTTCGCGTTGTTCATTGCCGGATGGGCGTTTCAGAAACACCCGCACGCGCTGTTCTCCAGAGCAGGCTGGTCGTTTGTTGCCGGCATAGTGTTGTTCTCGGGAAGTCTATATGTATTGGCGATGACGGGTATAGGCGCATTTGGCGCTGTTACCCCTGTGGGCGGATTAGCTTTTCTTGCTGGATGGTTATTTCTTGCAGCGGGATTTTGGAAAACGAAGAGCTGAAATAACACAACGGCATTGTGGATGTTTTCCACCCTTGCCTTTCGCCTCCTCATTGGCTATTTTATTGTCTATGAAACCTACAAACGGTACTACGGTTACACTTGAAGACTTGCGCAATGAGATCGTCGGCATTGATGTGAACGTGCCACTGCTCGACGGAACAGAGCGCCCCTACGTGTTTCTCGATAACGCCGCCAGCACGCCGGCATTCCGCAGCGTACTGAAATCGATGGAAGAATTCCTTCCGTGGTATTCGAGTGTGCATCGCGGCACGGGATACAAAGCAGTTGTCGCAACGAATGTGTACGACGAAACGCACCGTATCGCGGGCGAGTTCGTCGGCGCCGACATGACATGGAACGTTGTTGTGTTTGGCAAAAACACAACCGAGTGCGTAAACAAGCTCGCGTACCGCTTCCAGCTCAAACCGGATGACGTGGTGATCACCACATCGATGGAGCACCACTCCAACGACCTCCCATGGCGGAAGTATTGTAACGTCGTTCACATTGGCATCACCGCCGACGGCGGGATTGACCTGAAGGAATTACAAGCTGCAATTCGCCAACACAAAGGGAAGGTGCGGCTTGTGGCGGTGAGCGGCGCATCGAACGTCACTGGCATCTGTAGTCCGATCTACGATGTAGCGCAATGGGCGCACGAAGCAGGAGCGAAAATTTTCGTCGATGTCGCACAGCTTGTTCCGCACAGACCCGTCGACATACTCCCCAACAGCGACCCCCGTCATATCGATTTCGTAGCATACTCGGCACATAAAATGTACGCCCCATTCGGCATCGGTGTGTTAGTCGGTCCTGCGGATTTTTTTGAGCAGGGCGAGCCGGATATGGTTGGCGGCGGGACGGTCTCGTACGTCGGGCTGGAAGAAGTGGAGTGGGGCGCTGCGCCTCAGAAAGACGAAGCCGGCAGTCCGAACGTTGTTGGTGCAGTCGCGTTGGCGGAAGCGATTACGGTATTGCAATCAGTCGGAATGGATACCATCGCGCAGCACGAACAAGAGTTGCTGCGCTACGCGATTCCGAAGATGAAGCGAATCCCGGGCGTACGCATCTACGGCCCTACAGAAGATATAAGTCATAAGGTGGGAGTAATACCCTTTACCCTCGACAGTGCGGACCACGCTCTTGTCGCGACAATCCTCAGTATGGAAGGCGGCATTGGCGTGCGCAATGGAAACTTCTGCGCGCAACCGTATATGCGCAAGCTCCTCGGCGTAACTCCTGAAGAAGAAAAACAGAAACGCGCCGACCGCTGCGACAACCCAAAGCTCCCCGGCATGGTACGGGCAAGCTTCGGCTGTTACAACAATGAAGAAGATATTGACTGGCTCGTTGAGACACTCGAACGTATCGCGAAAAAAGAGTACCGCGGTACATACACTATCGACCCGATTACCGGTATGTATGTCGCAAAAGGCCAAAAGATCAACACGGCGCCGCTACGCTTTTTCAACCCACTTGGCGCATCCGGTGCTCGCGAAGAAGTGGCGTAACTGGGATAGTCTTTTGTGACATTTATTGAAAATCCCGCGATTTTTTCCTATCTTTAGTTTATGCTCTTCAAACAATTTCAGCATGAAGAAGGCTCGTGCCTCTCGTACCTTTTAGGCTGCACCAAGACCGGCGTCGCGGTGGTTACCGAACCGCAACTCGACATTGAGCCGTACCTCCGTTACCTCAACGACCACAGGCTCAAACTCACGCATATTTTTGAGACGCACTCGCAGGCGGACCACTTGTCAGGCGCGAAGAAGCTTGCCGAAGCAACAGGCGCTCAGGTGTATTTCCACGAATCCGCTAAGGCGAACTTCCCCATCCAACGCGTGAAGGACGGCGACGAGCTGATGGTCGGCAACATCAAGCTGAAAGTCTTGCACACGCCCGGGCATACACACGACAGCATCAGTCTCGCGGTAACGGACATGACGCGCAGCGCGGAGCCGTGGTTCCTGCTGACCGGCGATACGTTGTTTGTCGGCGATGTCGGCAGGCCGGACTTGCACGGCAGCGCGGAATCCCTCTACGATAGCGTTTACAACAAACTGATGCAGTTCCCGGACAGCGTAGAAATTTTTCCAACACACTATGCTGGCTCTGTCTGCGGCAAAGCGCTCAGTCCCAAGCCAAGCTCCACGATGGGCTTCGAGCGGCGTTTCAACGTCGCACTGCAGTTCAAGAGCAAACAAGAATTCGTGCAATTCGTGATGAGCGATTTGCCCGTCCAGCCGCCGCGCTTCGAGAAGGTGCGCGAATTCAACCTGGGCTTCCTTGCCGAGCCGCCCATTGAAAAGACATTCGATAAAGACTCGCTCGAAATCACTGTAGAGCAGTTGAAGCAAAGGCAGGATAACGGCGAAAAGCCATTCTTGCTGGATGTCCGCTCTCCCGGCGAGTATCAAGTTGCCAACCTCGGCGGTACGCTTATTCCGCTGCAACAACTTCCCAACCGCATGGCTGAACTCGACCCAAATCAGGAAATCATCGTGTACTGCCACACGGGCAATCGCTCGCGGCGTGCGGTGGAATTCCTCTACGAAAATGGCTTCCGCAAGGTTCGCAACCTCATCGGCGGTATTGAAGCCTGGTCCGTGAGAATCGACCCCCGCGTCCCGCGGTATTAGCTTATACTCCTAAAACGTTTTTTTCAACTTCGCGTAGGAAGGTAACCCCTTGCGGCTCACAATGCGAGCCGCGTCCCCCTTGGTTAGGGGGACAAATCGCCTAGTTGAAACTTTCCCCTCCTAACTAAGGAGGGGTGTCCCGACGAAGTCGGGACGGGGTGGTTGCTTTCGAAGACTTATACATATCATTGAATTCCACCTTTCATTCCTGTATCTTCCCTGCACTGAAATTTCCCCTGCTTTTCGCATCGTGCCATTTATCGGGAGTCCGTCATGAGGCGTTTTGCTATCGCTTTCCTTCTCACGGTTGCTGCAATCACAGACTACACGTTCGCTCAATCCGGCACGCCCACGCGCGGGTGGCTGACCGTTGAAACCATCATGCGCGACCCCGCGTGGATGGGTACCTCGCCCAGTCAGGTCTATTGGTCGGAGGACGGCGAGCGAGTATATTTCATGTGGCGCCGCGGCGATGATAAAGACGACTCACTCTATGTGCAGCGTGCTGCGGGCGGCGACCCGCGCCGCGTAAGCGTCGAAGAGCGCAAAAAACTCCCGTCGCGGTCCGGTACGTATACCAAGGACTGGTCGAAAAAAGTCTACACACGCGATAGTGATATTTTCGTGTATGATATCCGCCGCAAGCAGGAAACACAGCTCACCCACACAATTGTATCTGAATCCAATCCGGACTTCACGTTCGATGAAAAAAAAATCACGTTCGTGCGGGACGGAAATCTATTCCTGCGAAACCTGCAAACTGGCTCCGAGATTCAACTCACAAACCTGCAGCGCGGATCCGCTTCGAGAGAAGGCTCGAAAACCGACCTGCAAAAATTTCTGGAGCAACAACAAATGGAGCTGTTCGACGTGCTCCGCAAGCGCAAAAACGACCGTGAGGCACAGGAGCAATTCGATAAACTCCTCGAAGTCCGCAAACCCAAAGCCCATCACATAAGCCAGAAAAATGCTTTTAATTTTGTGCTCTCGCCGGACGAGCAATATGTGACGTTTATGCTCTCGCAAAACACCAGTGATGCTAAACGCGCCATTGTACCCAGCTACGTCACTGAGAGCGGCTTCACGGAGGACATCAACGCGCGCACGAAAGTCGGCGAGCCTCAGACAACGTACGAGTTTTTCGTGTACAGCATCGTGCTTGACTCGGTGATGCAGGTAAAGCCGGACGATGTGCCCGGCGTAACGCCCGCTAAAGCTGAAGGCGATACGACAAAAACCAAACCAAAGCCGCGCGCGGTGTTCTACAACGGGCCGTACTGGTCGTATGACGGCAAAACAGCCTTCGCGCAACTCTTTACATCCGATAACAAAGACCGGTACATCGTACTGCTCGATGTTGAGAAGGCAAAACTCACCACCGTGCTGGACCATCAGCACGACGATGCGTGGATCGGCGGACCCGGCATTCGCGGGTTCGGCTTCACCACAAACGTTGGCTGGATGCCCGACAACAAGCGCATTTATTTTCAGTCTGAGGCGGACGGCTACTCACACCTCTATACCGTGGCGCTGGACGGAAAGGCAAAAACCCAGCTCACGAAGGGCAAGTTTGAGGTCTACGACCTTACGATGTCCCGAGACAAAAAGCGTTGGTACTTTGCTTCCAACGAAGTTCATTTCGGTGAGCGGCATTTTTACTCCATGCCCATCGAGAGCGGCACACGCACGCGCATCACCTCAATGGAGGGACGCAACGATGCGGAGCTTTCACCGGACGAAAGTCAATTGGCCGTGCTTTACTCATTCAGTAACAAGCCTCCCGAATTGTATATTATGGACAATAAGCCGGGCGCGAAAGCGGAGCAAATCACCGTTTCGCAATCCGGTGAGTTTGCGAAGTACGACTGGCGCGCGCCACAGGTGCTCTCGTTCAAAGCGCGCGACGGAGCCGATGTGCCTGCGCGGCTCTACAAGCCGGAGCAGCCAAACGGCGCGGCGGTGGTGTTTGTCCATGGTGCGGGGTATTTGCAGAACGCACACAAGTGGTGGAGCAGTTATTTCCGCGAGTATATGTTCCACAATCTACTCGTGGACAAAGGCTACACGGTGCTGGATGTTGACTACCGCGCGAGCGCCGGGCTGGGCCGCGATTGGCGCACCGCGATTTACCGCTTCATGGGCGGCAAAGATTTGGAGGACCAAGTTGACGGCGCGAAGTGGCTCGTTGACCAGCACGGCATCGACCCGAAACGCATCGGTGTTTACGGCGGCTCGTATGGCGGGTTCATCACGCTGATGGCGATGTTCACCACACCGGATGTATTTGCCGCGGGGGCTGCACTGCGGCCCGTCACCGACTGGGCGCATTACAATCACGGCTACACGTCCAATATCCTCAACGTCCCACAAGAAGACACTGTAGCGTACCGACGCAGCTCGCCCATCTATCACGCCGCGGGATTGAAAGGCGCGCTCCTCATCTGCCATGGCATGGTGGACGTGAACGTGCATTACCAGGACGCAGTGCGGCTCGCGCAGCGGCTCATCGAGCTTAAGAAAGAAAACTGGGAGCTTGCATCGTACCCAGTGGAAGATCACGGCTTCGTGGAGCCCACAAGTTGGATGGATGAGTATAAACGGATACTCAAATTGTTTGAAACGAATTTGCAACAGAAGTAAACGAGCTATAGTACTTCCCAGCGTTGTTGCAGAAGCTGGACCGCGTTATTGCGGAGCTCGTCCAGCTCGCCGAGTTTTTCCTTCTCAATCACGCCGAGAATATGTTCGGAGGAGACAACGGATGGCACGAGCACATAATCCGCTCCCGCCCGATATAACTCCAGAGCGTGGGCAAGGGAGTGAGCCTGCACGATGACCTTCACTCCGCCATTGAGCGATTTCACGTACTGTAAAAGCTTCAAGTTTGTTGTTCCGCGCAAATAATCATCCGGCACGGAGCATACAACGATGCTTGCGTGGCCGATGCCCGCCTCGTGCAACGCATCGAGGTGGCTGATATCCACATAGCTTGCCGGAATTCCTCGCGTTTTGAGCTTTGTGAGCACTTCAGGATTAAAATCCAGCACGCGGATCGTTTCGTTGTTCTCCACCAGATTGTACACCAGCGTGCTGCCGAGCCGGTGGCAGCCGAGCAAAACCGTTGAGCCTTGTAACCCGCCGTCGGATTGCTCTTCCTGATGATGCGAGCTTTTCAAGCCGAACAACTCGAACCACGGCAAAACAAAACGGGCGATGTGGTGGGATGCCATAATTAAGTACGTCGATGCTGTTGAGGTAACCACGAGCGTGATCGCAACCAGCGAGACGATATCACGCGTGATATGCCCATAACCTAACCCTAATGTTACAATTACCAGTGAAAACTCGCTCGATTGACCGAGCGCAAGAGAAGACAACACGCCAACCCTGCTCCCCATTTTTGTAAGGTAAGCCATAGGGAAGATCGTAACAAACCTGCTTGCGAGAATAAAGATCGATAGTACCAGGCCTGCGATCAGAAGCGATACGGACGTCACGATAATCTGCATGCCCAGCGCTACGAAAAACAATGTTACGAAAAAATCGCGCAGCGAGCGGATTTTCACAATGACGTCATGGCTGTAGGGAAACGTCGAGATACTCACGCCGGCAATCAGCGCTCCCATGGCGATCGAAAACTCCGCTTCGAGAGCGAGCCAACACATCACAAAGCACCATGAAATGGAGAGGACGAGAACAAGCTCCGGGTTGCGCGCGACGCGCGAGAACGCCTTCGGCAGCAAATATTTGCTCACAAGAAAACTCACAGCAACAAGCCCTAATCCCATCAAGACAGAAAGAGCGATGGATCCAAATTGTGGGTCGTTAATATTTCCTTGAGCAGCAAGAACAAAAATAGCCAGCACATCCTGCACGAGCAAAATACCGAGGCTCACTCTACCGGGAAGTGTGTCCAATTCCTTCCTGTCGGACAATAGCTTGACTACAATCATCGTGCTGCTGAACGATAGCGCAACGCCAAGGTATGCCGCCGTCAATCCCTCGTAGCCGAGCCACAAAGCCGCGTTATAGCCGAGTATGGAACACAAGACAACTTGAACTGTCCCGATAATGGCTGAGGATGTGCCGAGCCGGAAAAATTTTTTGATGTCGATCTCCAGCCCAACGATAAACAGGAGAAATGCCAGGCCGAGTTCGGACAAAATGGCAACCTCCTCTTGGTTCTCGACGAGCTTGAATCCTTGAGGTCCCAGCAAGACACCGGCAAGGATGTAGCCGAGAATCAGCGGCTGGCGGAGATAATGCGCCAGATACGCCAACAGAGACGCGGCGACAATAGAAAGACCGATGCTATAAAGTAAACCAGAATGCATACGCGCAAAAGGCAGAGTTTGAGTGCCGTGAGGAGAACGGCGCAATACTACGAAAACTTTGACTGAGGTTCAACAAATGGTACCGGCTTAATTTGGGAAGGCGACGTGGCGCCACGTCGCCTGCGCGGTTTTACACAACGTTTGTAGTTGCAATTTCAAGGTCATATCGTATATTGCTTAGCATGGTTGGCATCGAATACATACTCCTTATCGGATCTGCGCTTATTCTGCTGAGCGTAACTATCGCGAAGCTCTCAGACAACTTCGGCGTGCCGGTGCTGTTGCTGTTCTTGAGCGTCGGCATGCTCGCGGGTTCGGAAGGACCCGGCGGGATATATTTCGATGATGCCAGGCTGGCAAGCTCCGTCGGCGTCATTGCGCTGTTGTTTATCCTCTTCGGCGGCGGATTGGACACTAACTGGCCGCGCGTGCGTCCCGTGTTGGGAAAAGCCGCATCGCTTTCGACGCTCGGTGTGTTACTGACTGCTCTCGCAATCGGCATCCTTGTCCACCTCGCCCTGGATACTTCGCTCATAGCGGGCTTGCTGCTTGGCGCGATCATTTCGTCCACCGACGCTGCGGCGGTGTTTTCCGTGCTCGGGTCAAAACAAGTGAGTCTCCGCGGGAATTTAAAGCCATTGCTTGAGCTTGAATCCGGCAGCAACGACCCAATGGCGGTATTCCTCACGATTGGCTTGATTGAGCTGATTACGATTCCAGAGACCACGGTTGTACGGCTCATTGCCCTGTTTTGCCTCCAAATGGGAATCGGCGCGCTGCTTGGGTTGTCGTTGGGAAGGGCGATGGTGTATCTCCTGAACAAAGTGCGATTTTCGTACGAAGGATTTTATCCTGTCTTCGCTCTTGCGTGCGTAGCATTTATTTTTGCCCTTACATCTGTCCTGCAAGGCAGCGGGTTTCTCGCCGTGTATCTTGCAGGCATTGTTGTCGGTAACAGTGAATTCGTGCAAAAGAAAAGCCTTTTCCGGTTTGTGGACGGCCTGGCGTGGCTCGGGCAGATCTGCATGTTCCTCACGCTGGGCTTGCTTGTGTTTCCCTCGCAACTTGTGCCGGTCATCGGCATCGGACTAGTTGTTTCGGCGTTCCTGATGTTCGTTGCGCGCCCGCTTGGCGTATTCCTCGCGTTATCGCTCACAGACATGACCGTCAAAGAAAAAGTGTTTGTCTCATGGGTCGGATTACGCGGTGCGGTGCCGATCATCCTAGCGACATTTCCGCTGACGGCGCGTTTGCCCGACGCCGGGATATTGTTTAATTTGGTCTTTTTCATCGTCCTGACGTCTGCGTTGTTTCAAGGCTGGTCGATCCCGCTGGTGGCAAAATTTTTGGGCGTTGCCACGCCGGCTTTGCCGAAACGACAATTCCCACTGGAATTCGCTGCACCGATTGACAGCAACACCGAGCTGATGGATTTCATTGTGCCATACCACGCAGCGGTTGTTGGGAAATCCGTTGTTGAAATCGGGTTGCCGCCCGGCTGCCTCGTCGTGCTCCTCAGCAGAGGCGACGAGTATATAGTACCGAGCGGCGGAACGACACTTGAAGAAAGCGATACATTATTGATTCTTGTCAAGAAAGCTGAATTAGCCGCTGTGCGCGAGATTTTCACAAAGCAACGCGAGCATGAGGACGTTCCAAAAGAATCAAAGTAACCATTGCAGGAGAGATTCATGAGAACAATTTTATTGGTTTTTATCCTGAGTTTGATGACCGGATCACTCTTCGCCCAATCGGGCACGCCTGCGTCCCGGCAGACAGCCCCTACTGTCGTAGGGACGCTCATTGTCCTGAACAAATCAGACCACACAGTTACACTCATCGATGCGGCGTCTAAAAAATCGCTGGCAACAATTCCAACCGGCAAGCACCCGCACGAGGTCGCCATCTCGCCGGACGGTACGCTCGCCGTTGTTGCGGACTACGGCAACGGACCCAATCCCGGCAACACGCTCACGGTGATAGACATCCCAGGCATGAAGCAGCTCAAAACGGTTAGCCTCGGCGACTACCGCCGCCCGCACGGTATCGAATGGGTCAAAGATAACACCGTCGCCGTCACTGTCGAAGCCAACAAGGCGCTCCTGCTCGTGGATATCCAAGAGGGCAACGTTCTGCATGCCATAGTTACCGGCGAGAATGTTTCGCACATGGTCGTTGTGACGAAAGACCTTTCTAAAGCCTTTGTCGCGAACATCGGTTCCGGCACGACAACGGTGCTCGACCTTAACGCAAACAAGAAGCTCGCCGACATCGAGACAGGCGCGGGCGCAGAAGGCATCGCTATCACGCCGGATGGCAAGGAAGTCTGGGTGACCAACCGATCAGCAAATACTGTCTCCGTTATTGACGCGGCAACGCACAACGTGCTGGCAACGCTTGAGTCTAAAGCATTCCCTATCCGCGTGAAGATCACGCCGGACGGAAAGCACGCACTCGTTTCTAGCGCGCAGTCGGGAGAGGTTGTTGTGTTCGATGTCAAAGAACGTAAAGAAATCCGCCGCATCAAAATGGAGTTTAGCCCCGTGAATGATGCCGACCAACGGCTGTTCGGCAGCCAGTTCGGGACGAGTCTGGTTCCCGTCGGTATACTCATCGAGCCTTCTGGCTCGTTTGCGTATGTCGCCAACACGCAGGCGGATGTCGTTACAGTCATAGACATGATGGAATGGAAAATCGCCGACCGCCTTGTTGCCGGCAAGGAGCCGGACGGGCTTGGGTTTTCGAGTGTGGCTGTGAAGAGGTAAAACGGAAGAATAGGTTATCACCAATGTCAACTTTAACTAAAGTCGTCCTTGGAGTCCTTTGCATCGGTCCAATAGCTCTGTGGATTGTGTCCATTCTTTTATCCCCGATTATCCAAGCCGAGGTTCCGTCAGGCCGATTATTTGAACCCATGGATTTATATCCAGGGCCAATGGGAAAGTTAGCGCTTGCAGGAATCGTGATTGGTGTTATCGCTTCGATAGTTTTTGCCGTTCGTACATTCAGGGATAAAGGCATTCCCAAGGAAGAAAGAATTCGGTGGAGCATTTTACTACTACTTGGTAATCTCGTAGCACTTCCAATATATTGGTTTATTTATGTCTGGAGAAATAATGGTAAATCCCAAAACGGGTAAATGTTTTCTTGACAGTGCCAGTGTAACAAAGTGAAAGAATTTCGACCGCCTTGTTGCTGGCAAAGAGCCCGATGGGCTGGGGTTTTCGAGTGTAGTGCTAATTGTTAACTAAATTGCATCAACAATGGAACAAAAAGACTTTTCAAAATATTCGGATTCTGAACTCGACGATATCTATCGGCATATCAACCGCGAAAAATACCCGGACCGATTTCGTAGTTTGGTTGAAGAGATCGAAAAAAGAAAAGCCGCCCAACCCGCAGTCGAATTAAAAGACAAAAGACCAATGGGCAAACCGGAGAAATTTTTCAAGTTTCTTTTCACCAGCAGTTTTAGTCTTTTGGTAATTATCATTGTTTTTGAGCTTCTCAGGGAATTTGCTTTCGGTTATCACCTTGTGTTTGTTTTATTCATGTTGCTGTTATTAGGTTGGGGATATTCGCGTTTTGCCAAGAGAAAAAAGACTAATAACTGAGATTAATCTATATTTCAACCGTCCCATATTGAGATTACATCATTGTGTCGCAAATCATATTCGCCACTTCCCGCCTTGCATTTGTCGATTGAGAATCATACCTTATGTGCCGTTTCAGTTGTCGCTTTGCCTCTGCGCCGAAATCATATTTAACCCAGCTAACTTACTGTCAGGAGGAAATGATGAAACTGTTTACCACAGTTCGTCTGGTGTTGGTTTTTGCTGTATGCTTTATATTCACACAAACGACGAGCGCACAATTTACCACCGGCGCGTACGGGCTGAAACAAACCGCGCTGAACACCCTGCAGCTCATCCGCGCGTTTGCGACGGAAAAGCAGGACATCAAACGCCTCGACGGCGCCATCGAGAACCTCACTTCGTCGCTCGACTTGAGCCTGTGGCTCGACGACTCGCATTTAAACCCGTTAACCGGCGTAGATGCCTTCACCGATGAGAAGAAAGTCATTAGCAATCTGCAAGGCATCGTCAAAAACAAAAAGGGCACTGTCCCGGACGAAGTCGCGATCGACCTGATCAACACCGTCCTCACCGCCGATAGGCTGATTGCCGCAGTTGCCATTGCTGAGGGCGCTCCTTCGAAGCAATTGGAGAAGGCGAACGCCCTGCTCGCAAAGGGAGATGAGAACTGGGCGAACGGCAAATACGGCAATGCCATTGGAAATTATAAGAAAGCATGGCTGCGTGCGCTCAAATCCGTCAACCCTGCGCTCGTTTCACCACTCCTGGATGAAGATGAAGAAATCGAAGCGGAGTTGGCCGCCGAATCCCCGGCAAGTTTTACGCTGTTAGCCGCGTACCCGAATCCGTTTAACCCGTCAACGACCATTCAATACGAACTTTCGGAGCCGACACACGTATCCTTGAAAGTGTACGACATCGCGGGGCGCGAGGTTGCCAATCTGGTGAACGAAGAAAAAGCTGCCGGCAGTTACAACGTGCGTTTCGACGCCGGAGACTTGCCGAGCGGCACGTATTTCTATCGCTTGCATGCCGGTGCGCTTGTCCAAACCCACCGAATGGTCCTGCTTAAATAATATTTTCTTTTGCGTGTTATAACACAAGAGGCGATTCGTCTGAATCGCCTCTTGTTGTTTTAGAGATGCACATCGCTCGCCATATCTTAGTTACCGGCATATCGCTCGTTTGTGGTGTGTGCCGCATTTTGCAATAGCCGCACTGTTAGTTCGGGTGTGCCGAGTGTGTTTCCGGCGACAGTTGCCTGCCCGGGAAGCTCGCGCGCGTCGGCACCGCTGATTTGTTCATAGATGACAAGCGCTGCCAAGTACGTCCCGAGCACCGAAGGATGAAAATCATCCGGGCCGTAGAGCGCAAGCCCCTGCTCCTCCTGCCATGCCGTCAGCCATGCCTCCCCCGCTGGGAGAAATAGCCCATTGACAGAATCCGCCGCGCTTTTGTATGACACGCGCACGTCCTCGAAAAACGAAAGCCTGGTTTTATCAGGCCAAACCATGTACAGTGCCGCGCGTGCTTTTACGTTTGCGATGTGCTGGTTGAACTGCTTTGTCCATTCGATGAGTGATTGGCGATTTTCCGGCGTTGACGACGGTCCCTGCTGAAGGATGACGAAATCCCAGCCGCCCCGCTTTATCTGATCGACGGCATCGCTGCCGCTGTTCAGATGGTCGATCAATGCAAAATTCGGTTCCGCTACCGAAAGATAGCTCATCTCCTTGCCGCCGGCTTTGAACATGTCGGAGAGCGTTTTCGGCAGGTCGTTGGTGTACGTTAAGCTGTTGCCGATGAAGAGGATATGCACTCCGGGACCCGTGAACGCTTCGAGTGGAGACTTGCAGGCAAACGCTCCGGTAAACGCCATCAGCGCGGTTAAACTGCCCAGCGTGATTTTTGTAAACGCTTGCGCACGATATTTCATTGAAATGTCCATTTGTTGTAATTCTTTGTGCGTAGAGAAACCCCCTGCATTCCGGTTAGCTACGGCTAACCAGAACGCGTCCCCCTTGGGTAGGGGGACAAATTGCTTTTACAGAGCTTTTTTCTCCTGACTCTAGCGCTAATAACAGAAAAGAGGCGACTCTTCCCGAATCGCCTCCTTCTTGCGATGATTCGCGGCAGCCGGATTTTTCCGGCTTCCAACTACCGACACAAATCACTATACCGTTCTAAGCTACTTCATCGGCTTCGCCATTGCGACGCTTTTGATCATCAGGCCCTGCGTGCCGCCCTTGGCTCGAACGTAGCCTTTGGCTTCCACATTGTGGCCGATGTGGTCCATTAAAATGGCATTGGGGCTATTCTTGTGGTCGTCAGGCAACAGCGAGACGTACAGCTTGCCGTCCGCGGTGAGAATGCCCAGCGAACCTCCAGCTTTGGCGCATGCGGTGGCGCACTTCACGTGTCCCTCGCCTTTGGCTTCGCCCATCATGTAGCAGGCGACATCCACAACCTCGCCCGTGACGGTCATTTCCTTTTCCTTCATCTCCTGTGCGATCATGGGCACAGTACATAGAATGCCAAGCACGAGCATGGCACTCGCAACTCCGAGCAGTTTTTTCATAGTACCTCCTCCTGAAAATGAGTAACGGATAATGACAGTGGAAAACACTCAGAAGAATAACATATTGAGCGCTTGGATAATTCCCTTAGAATTTGACTGAAAACGCTCGGCGTGGACCTGCCTACCGGCAGGCAAGCGCCTTCGCGTTAGAAGTGAACCAAGCCTCAAAAAGAAAGTTTGTCATGCCCGCGGATTTTAAGCGGGCATCCACCCGCTGGATTCCCGATAAAAGCATTCGGGAATGACAGCAGAGATTCGACAATAGCTTAGCCTACGCCTCGACCATTTCCGCCTTCTTTTTGCTCATCCGGTTGCGCTCGTTGTGGTCCAGATGGCGCTTACGGAGGCGCAGGGATTTCGGGGTGACTTCCACGTACTCGTCGTCGCCGATCCATTCGATGGCTTGCTCGAGCGTCATAATGTGAGGCGTTTCAAGCCGGACGGCTTCGTCCGAGCCGGACGCCCGCATATTGGTCAGGTGTTTCGTCTTGCAGATGTTGACAACCATATCGTGCTCGCGGGAATTCTCGCCTACGATCATGCCGGTATAGACGCGGATACCGGGCTCCACGAAAAACGTCGAACGCTCCTGTAATTTAAACATGGCGTACGGAACAGCGATGCCATCCTCCAACACAATGAGCGCGCCGCGTGTGCGCGTGGCAATCTCACCTTTCACCGGCTCGTAGCCGTGGAAGTTGTGGTGCAGAATGCCCGTGCCTTTTGTCTGCGTCATGAACTCCGAGCGGAAGCCGATCAACCCGCGCGCGGGCACTATGAATTCCAACCGCGTGTTGCCCTGGGACTGCAGCATATTTTTCATCTCACCGCGCCGCTGGCCGAGGTTTTCGATGACCACGCCGGTAAATTCGTCCGGCACGTCGATGATGACGTGCTCCATTGGCTCGCACAACACGTCGTCGATACGTTTGTAAATCACCTCGGGTCGGGAGACTTGAAACTCGTATCCCTCGCGCCGCATTGTTTCAATTAGAATGCCCAGGTGCAGCTCGCCCCTGCCGCTCACTTTGAAGACGTCCGGCGAGTCAGTTAGCTCTACGCGCAGACTGACGTTCGAGCGAAGCTCGCGCGCGAGCCGCTCGCCCAGGTGACGCGTGGTGACGTACTTGCCCTCCTGTCCGGCGAATGGCGAGTTGTTCACGATGAAGTTCATCGAGAGCGTCGGCTCTTCGATGGAGACGAACGGCAGAGGCGTCGGGTCGGACGCATCGGCAATCGTCTCGCCGATGTCCACATCCTCCATGCCAGCGAGGGCGATGATGTCGCCGGCGCTCGCTTCGTTCACCTCGACGCGCTTCAGGCCGTCGAAGGTATAAATTTTCGTTACGCGGGCGTCTTCAACCGTGCCGGTGTAATGGACAACCTTCATCGGCGAGCCGAGCTTGATGGTGCCGCGCGAGATGCGGCCGATACCCAGCCTGCCGAGGTAGTCGTTGTAGTCGATTGTGGTGACGAGCATCTTGAACGGCGCTTCGGCATCACCGGGCGGCGGGGGGACATTGTTGATAATGGCTTCGAACAGTGGCTCTAGGTTTTCACTTTCTTGCTCAAGCTCGCGCTTGGCGATACCTTGCTTCGCGATGGCGTAGATCGTCGGAAAGTCCAATTGTTTGTCATGCGCGCCCAGAGCGAGGAACAGCTCGAACACCTCGTCCAACACCTCGTGCGCGCGCGCGTCCTTGCGGTCGATTTTGTTGATGACGACGATGGGCTGGAGGTCGAGCTCAAGCGATTTTTTAAGAACGAACTTCGTTCCGGGCAGAGGGCCTTCGGCGGCATCAACCAGCAGCAGCACGCCGTCCACCATCTTGAGCGTGCGCTCGACTTCACCGGCAAAGTCCGTGTGCCCCGGCGTATCCACAATGTTGATCTTCACGCCGGCGGGGTGTTCCTTCGATTTATAAAACACGGCGGTGTTCTTGGCAAGGATAGTAATGCCGCGCTCGCGCTCCAAGTCGTTGGAATCCATGACGCGCGTTACCAGTTCCTGGTTGGCGCGGAAGGTGCCCGTTTGACGGAGCATGTGGTCGACCAACGTGGTTTTGCCGTGGTCAACGTGTGCGATGATGGCGATGTTGCGTATGTCGCTGTGCTGCTTCATAAATTTGCCGCTGATTGTACACTGATGTAAGACAGATTTTTCACTGATGCGTACACCTCAATGAGTGCACGGCATGCTCCTTGAATTGCATCATCACGAAAGATTGAATCCGTGAAAATCTGTATACAATCTGCGGAGAATCTGCGTTTCAAATAAAAAATGCCTCAGCGTCTCTCGCTTGAGGCATGTTAAAGATACGAAGAAATCGCGTGAAAAACAAAATCACATTATACGGCGTATTTGAGCGTTACTATTTGCTGCGGTGAAACAGTATTGAATCCGGGATCGCCTGCAACTGTATGCTGCGCGAGCTGTAGAGTGCTTTAATCGCTTCGCCTCCCGTTTTTTCAAAAAACGTTACGCGAATCGGGTGTACTCCCGCCGCAAGGGCGATAACGCCTGCTCGCTCTTGGATCGAGTGCAGGCCGTCATTGTCGACCACCAGAGAATCGCCGATAAAGAGCTGCGAGCCGTCGTCGGATTGTGTATAAAACGTGTACACCGCATCTTCCAGCACCCGGAGGTAGCCGTCGAACACGAATCCGAAGTTGTCGCCGCTGTTGCGCGGGGCGAGGTCGAAATTCTTCTGCGTGCCTTTTTTCACGGCGCTGAGCGCACTGAAATCGGGGAGCCAGTCCCAGTCACCCTCATAATATGTGTAGCGAACTCCGGACACGAGTTGTGTCGGGTTCTTTGCCGGAAGCGTAGCGACCTTTCTCACCGCCAGGCGCGCCACCGGACTTACCGGCGTTCCATTTCTAAAGAGGGCGGCGGAAACGGTTGCGCTGTTCGTTAGCCTGAGCTTTGCATTTGCGATGGGCGATTGTGCCGACGGGTCACTGCCGTCCAAGGTGTAGCGTATTTCCGTCGTCCGTGAATCGGTTTTGAACTCAACATCAGCGTAGTCGATAAAGACTGTGTCGGAGGAAACAATGCGCGGCGCGATGGCAACCTCTGGGGCGCGCGGAAATTCCAGCACGATAACCGTATTCACCGGGTCGCGTTGCTGTGCTACGATATGCAAGGAGAGGTTAACCCCCTGGCGCTCAAATGAGAGCACGCTGCGACTTGCGTCGGTCAGGAAATATGCTTTCACAGGGTCGTCCAATAAGCCGGACAAAAGGAGCTTCCCGTCACCCGGCCAATCAAACACATGCAGGTAGAGTAGAGTTGTACCGTTGACTGTCTTCTGTGTGCAGCGACCCCATGGCAACAACGGAAAGGGGCTGGCGGAGGTACCGTAGATAGACTCTGAATTTTTCTCCATCCATTGTCCGATGGAGCGGAGGCGCTCGATGCTTTCCGGAGGAAATGTTCCTTCCGCTGTCGGTCCAATGTTGAGCAGATAGTTTCCGCCCTTCGAAGCGATATCTGTCAGAGTCCTGATCAGCTCGGGACCCGATTTCCAATCGTCATCATGTTTATTGTATCCCCAGTGGCGGTTCATGGTCATACAGGATTCCCAATCGACTCCCGGCAAACCCATAGCTGGCACTTCCTGTTCAGGCGTGCCGAAGTCACCGCCGAACTCTCCCTCCCTCGTAAACCCTTGCATTCCCGAGCGCCCTACTCCAACACGATTGTTGACGATGATGGATGGTTGAAGGCTTCGAACATAATTGTACAGGTCGATGCCGCGCTCTGCGCTCCATCCGTACTCAGTCTGCTCCCACTCGCCGTCGAACCAGAGGACGCCGAGCGGGCCGTAGTTCTCAATCAGCTCTTTGAGCTGGCGTTTCATGTATGCAACGTATTGGTCGAACTTTTCCTTCGATGGCTCTTCTTGCTTTTCCCATCCTCGGCGCGGAAGATAATCCGGGTGGTGCCAATCCATGATCGAATAGTACACGCAGAAGGCAATCCCCTCTTTCTTGCAGGCATCGGAAAGCTCTTTGATGATGTCGCGCTTGAACGGCGTGGACATCACATCGTAGTCCGTAACTTTCAAATCGAAGAGGCAGAAGCCGTCGTGGTGTTTTGAGGTGATGACGATGTATTTCATCCCGGCGGCTTTTGCCATGCGCACCCATTCTTCGGCATTGAATTGAACCGGATTAAACTGCGGGACAAGCTTGTCGTATTCTTCCAGAGGAATCTCTGCCTGGCTTCGGATCCATTCGCCGTAATCGGTTTTGCCGTTCCACTCGCCGGCGGGCACGGCATACAATCCCCAATGGATGAACAATCCGAACCGCGCCTCGCGCCACCACTGCATGCGGTCGTCTTGCTGGACGGCGAAGAGGGTTTGAGAGATTAATGCTAAAATGACAAAAAGTTTTGCAAAGCGGATTGTGGGATTCATAGAGTGCTCTTATTTGAGAGAAGGCGACACAGAAACTTGCAAAAGTGACCGGTAGAAAACCAAGGCAATTCGGGTGTGATGCTGCACCTCCCCCTGTCCCAAAAAGCGGGACATCCCCCTCGAAGAGGGGGACAAAGATAGTCGTGGCTCGTTTGTTTGGGTCCCCAAAGGGGCAGGCAGGAGACCTTCGAGAAGGAAATTACGAAAGGTATTGTTGAGAGTAAAGACACTCTACTTCCGTTAGGGTAGGTCAGACATTCCTGTCTGACTTTTTCCTTCCTCTCTTGTCTCGGTCGGGAGACCTTCGAGAAACAGGTCGGTGCTCGGCGGGACGCCTTCGCATTAGGGTTGAGATTATTGTTCAGTGCAGAATAAACCCAAAGATGCCAAACAGCACAAGCGCGCCTGCGCCTGCGACAGCGGCGTAAGGAAGCTGGGTTTTGACGTGGTCGATGTGGTCGCTGGCGGCTGCCATGGACGAAACGAGCGTGGTATCGGAGATGGGCGAGGCGTGGTCGCCAAAGACGCCGCCGCTCAACACGGCTGCAATGCAGAGAGGCAGGCTCGTCTCGGTGAGTCCGGCAGTTGCGACGGCGATGGGCATCATGATGGCGAACGTGCCCCAGCTCGTGCCGGTGGAGAAAGCGATAAAGCCTGCGGTGAGGAAAATCACGGGTGCGACGGCGGCTGGATGCAAGAACGCCTCGGCAATGGAGGCGACGTATTGTCCCGTGCCGAGCACTTTCGTCGTGTCGCCGATGGCAAAGGCAAAGTTCATCAGGATGCCGAGCGGAATCAACCCGCCCATGCCTTTGAGCGTGAGGTCTATAACTTCACGTACGTTGAGAATTTTCTGCCATGTGGAGAGCAGTCCAGCAACGATAATTGCCACAAGCACCGACCAGAGCACGGAGGTAGAGCCGGAGCCGGCGGTCATATCGCCGTCGCCCGTTATCAACAACCCGATGGGCATCATCATAATCATCGACGCCACTGGGAGAATCATGTTGATGGCGCGGAACGAAATGCCCTCTTTGGGTTGGATGGAGATCGTCTCCTCGGAGACGACGGGTACGGCGCCGTCGGCAATGGTCTTGCCGGTGGTTTCGGAGCGGACTTCGGCTTTCTTCATCGAACCGAAATCGCGGAACGTGAACGCGATAAACGCTACGAGCGCGATGGCGAGTAAAGCATAAAAATTAAACGGCAGCGTTTGGAAGAAAACGGAAAGAGAATTCGGCACCCCTTCCCTATCCAGCAGCCCCAGCACATACGCCCCCCACGCGTTGAGGGGAATCATAATGCACACGGGAGCTGAGGTGGAGTCACAGATGTACGCCAGCTTCTCACGCGAGATTTTGAATTTTTCGAAAATTGGCCGCGCGACGGCTCCGGTGACAAGGCAGGTAATGCTCGACTCGATGAAGATGGACATCCCGATCACCCACGCCAAGATCGATGCGCCCCGACGCGTACGGACAAGGTTCTTGCGTTGGATCCATTCCACAAACCCCTGCACGCCGCCGTTGCGTTGGGTGAGCGTTATCAGCGCGCCTATGAGAGACGAGAAGATGATGACGCGCGTGTTGCCCGCGTCTTTAAATACGTCAACGCACGACTGTACGGCAGAGGCGAGTCCGGTTATGACATTGCCGCCGGAGAGAATGACCCATCCCGACCAAATGCCGAGGAAGAGCGACAGGAACACTTGCCGCGTCCAGATCGCCAGAACGATGGCAAGCACAGGGGGCAGTATGGAGAGCCAGCCGTAGGTCAAAAAACAGTTGCCAGTTTTCAGTTACCAGTTGTCAGTTAGAAACTTGAGCGGGAAGTATAGAGGAAAAAAAGGGGAGTTGCAACGGAAAAACGATAGCAGGCGAGGATATATATCCTCGCCTTCGCGATACAATTACGACGAGAGGCGGAATTCGACGGGAATGGCGATGCGTGTTTTGACGGGCTTGCCGCGCTGCTTGCCGGGAGTGAATTTGGTTTTCAACACCGCGTTCAGCGCTGCCTCGTCGCAGCCGGCGCCGAGGCTTTTGAGTACTTCGGCTTTTACGACTTCCCCCTTTTCGCTCACAAACGCGACGATCATTACTTTGCCCTGGAGGCCGGCGCGCTTCGCGAGCTCGGGGTATATTACGTTCTGTCGCAATCCACTCATTCCGCCGATAGGTTCTGGCAGTTCTTCAACAGCGATAAAGTATTCTTCATCCGCGTCTGCGGATTTCGGCATGGGCGGCGGTGCGTCGGGCGCGCCGGAAAGCTCCGAGTCCATAAGAGGAATGTCGTTCAGCATTTCATCGGACGGGGACTCGATCACGACCGGAGGCCGTGCGGGCGCGGGCGGGCGTTCCTGCTGGCGCGTAATCTCAACATCTTCGATGCTGACCATTTCTTTCACCGGTTCGGACGCAATCTTTTTTGCTTCGAGAGAGGGAAAGAATTTAAACCCGACGATTGCGAGCACAATCGCTATGCTCAAAGAAATTTCGAATACCGTCGATTGCGGCGCGCCGAGCCGCTTGGCAAAATCGCGCGTAGTCTTCGGCGGCAGGCCTTCGGACCTGCGCATCCGGCTGAGAAATCCGTAGTTATTTCGTTCGAGAAGCATACGGATATCTATACGGGAAAACAGGCGTAGAGTTTCGCAACGGGTAGAGGAAAGGGCAATGACTTGCGTTATGAAATTGTTAAGCGCAAAAGCCAACCCCTGCGCCCTTCGACCCTTCGACAAGCTCAGGGTTTCCGGATGCTTCCCGGATTAGGGAACAACGTGCACTTTGACGTTTTTCCCGTTTGCGATTAGGAGAGTGTGAGCGGGGGTAGGCGAGAACAAAAAGCGGCGCACCGAGGATGCGGTACGCCGCTTGCACGGAGATAGCCCCGTGTTGAACATGTTCAGCGGATCGAACAATTACTGTTAGCTTTCGTTCGGTTCGGATGCTGCGGCTTCCGGACCCTTGCCGGAGCTGATTTGCTGTTTGACTTCTTGTACTTCGTTGCGGATTTCCTGCGCTTTGCGTTTGAGCTCCGCCATGTGCTTGCGCACGCGAGTGCCGGCGGCTTTGTTTTGCTTGACGTAGAATTTTTCGAAGTCTGCCCGGAACGATTCAACTAAATCGAGTAGCTCTTGATGCCGATTCATTACGATCCTTTCTTATTACTGTGATACATGATTTTTCTTTACAACGAAACTGCTTCCGTTTTTCTCTTCACAATACACGAATGAGCCGGGAAAAAGTTTCCCTTATTGAATTTACTTGACCACGAAATACGCGAATGACGCGAAAAAATCCTCTCTCTTATAACGTCTTTTCTTTGTTGGTGTGTTCCGTGTCTTTCGCGGGTGTTGCTATTACTTTTTTTGTTTCGCCGTCAACTTTTTCACTCTGTCTGCGGCGCGGTAGAGCCTGTTCATCATCGCGGCGCGACGGTCGTACAAACGCTTCAGCTTGCGCGGCTTGCGCTTCGCCATCGCGTAGGAGGTCATGATGGGCATCGCCAGCGTCGAATCCATATATGCCACAACGGCGTCCGGGAGTTTATCAGGGTCGATTTTTCCCCAGCTTACCGCTTCGGCGGGTGTCGCGCCGGAAAGCCCGCCTGTATCGGGCCGAGCGTCGGTTATCTGCACAAAATAATCATGACCCTTCTCTTTAATCTTCAGCACTTCCTGAATTTGTGGCTCGGTTTGCAGCACAAAATTTTTCGGCGAGCCGCCGCCGAAAATCAGCACGCCGCTTTTGCCGCCGGTCTGTTTCGCTTCCAGCACGATTGCCGCGGTTTCGTTCACGTCGGCGAGGACGTCGATCTGGCAGTGGTTGCCGAAGAGGTTTGTCTCCGCGATATTCATACCGATGGAGCTGTCGCCGGGCGAAGAGGTGTACACCGGCACGCCGCACTGGTAGGCAGTCGCAAGAATGCTGCTGTGAGGCAGCTTGAGGATACGCTCGCGCTCGTGGATATATTTTCCCAGGTGATAATGAATTTCCGATGTGCTCATGGGGCGCTGGAATTCGGGGCCGCTGATGACCTTGCGGAAAAACTCGTCGGTTTCCAGGAGGACGGTATAATCAAACAGAATATCATAAATGCGGATGACAGCTTCTTTGCGAAGCACAACGTCGTCGACGAAAGGCGTCCCGCGGTGGAGCGAATGCCCGATGGCGAAGTGCGTGTCGTGGTACAGGTTCGCGCCCGTGCTGACGATCCAATCCACAAATCCCATTTTCATCATCGGCACAATACATGAGCCGCCCAGGCCTGCGGGCGTGAGCGCGCCGGTAATGCTCATGCCGACGGTAACGTCCGGTTCTAACATTCGGCGGGTAAACAGCTCGCATGCTTCGCGCAGCCTGCCGGCGTTATATGCCTGAAAATGCCTCTCCACTAATTCCACCACGTTTACATTCTTCTTAATGGGCCGGGGATCAATCTTCGCTCCCGACAAAAAGCGTTTTTTTGCAGCCATAGGGGTTTCTGCCCTGACGAGTATGAGTGACGAGAAACGGGGTAGCCTAAAATACGCAGAATTTGGGCTCCGAGTCAAGAAAAAACGACACTCTGCGCCCTGCGTGACTTAGACGAGGACGCTTCCGCCGTTGACGTTGATCGTGGCGCCGACAATATGGTCGGCAAGATGGGACGCGAGAAACACGATCGCGCCCGCGATATCTTCCGGCGTCGCCACTTTGCCACGCGGGATAATGCGCTCGATTTCATTTCGTGTCGACCTGCGGCCGAGTGCTGCTGCCGTCATGTCTGTGTCAACCAAGCCGGGCGCAACGGCGTTCACGTTAATATTGTATTGTCCCAATTCTGCGGCAAGGGATTTTGTCAGTCCGATGATGCCCGCTTTCGTCGCGGCGTAGTGGGAGTAGAAAGGCTCCCCACGCTGTCCCGCCGTGCTTGTGATGTTGATGATGCGCCCGTATTTTTGCTTCTTCATAAGTGGAACAACCGCTCCGCAAAAATAAAACGCGCTCTTCAGGTTAATGTTGAGCGTCTCGGCGAGTTGTTGTTCCGTCATTGTATCGATGGGCGCGCGCTTCCAGATGCCGGCGTTGTTTACCAGCACATCGATGCGGCCGAAGTGCTTTTTAATTTCGCGCACAGCTTTCTGCACTTCTGCGCGGCGGGCGATGTTCACCTTCAGCATAAGTGCCTGCCTACCTTTGCGTGAGACTTCCTCGGCGACTTTATGGGCTGCATCCCTTTGCGTGGAGTATGTAAACGCCACGCGCGCGCCCGCATCTGCAAACATCCGCACTGTCGCCGCACCAATGCCCCGCGAACCACCAGTTATGAGCACGACTTTATTGTGGAGTCGAATCATGTCTTTTTCTTACCACTTAATTTGAACTAAATAATGACAGACAAGAATGTCTGTCTTACCCACTCAATATATTTTTGAAAGCTTTATTAGGAATGGTTACTAAATATGCGTTTTTTCTAAGATTTTCCACTGCTTTTTCTTGATTGAGAATCATATTACGACTAGATTAGTCCGAGTTACTTTCTACTGATGTGTATTGAACTGAGTTGAACTGCCCATGTTAGAATCATTGATCATAACCCTGCGCGAAGGCGTTGAGGTTGCGCTAATTGTCGGACTGCTCATCATCTATCTTAATAAGATCGGCAGGCAGGAATTAAAGCGGACGGTATATGCTTCGCTCGGCGCCGCACTGGTTGTCAGCGTCGTTGTCGCATTCGTGCTTGAGGCGCTTGCGATGGACTTTGAGCTGTTCGAGGGATGGCTGATGTTCATCGCCGCGGCGTTCGTCACCGGTATGGTTGTCTGGATGTGGCGGACGGGAAAATATATTAAGAAGGAGATCGAGGAGCGCGTCGATACGCTGGTGGCTGAGAAGCCGACGCGGCAATTACAAATCGGGATCTTTCTCTTTTCGTTTTTGATGGTGGTGCGAGAGGGAGTGGAGACGGTGATCTTTCTGAGCGCGGTCACTTCCGCCGGGGCAGCATGGGGCGCCCCGCTGGGGGCTCTCGCCGGCGCGGCGATCGCAGTCGTCTTTGGGTTCATGTTTGTACGCGGAAGTATGCGCATCGACATCGGCAGATTCCTGAAAGTCACTGCCGTCGTCCTTCTGATCTTCGTCGCGCAGCTCCTTGTGAACGGCACGCATGAGTTCTTCGAGCTTGGCGTGTTCCCGGCAAGCCCGGAGGCGATGCGCATTCTCGGTCCCATTGTGCGCAATAACCTCCTGTTTATTCTCGCTATCGTAAGCATCCCGGCGATTATGTTTATCATTCCGGCGAGGAAGAAAGCTGAGCCTGAGCTGTCTCTTTCCCGCGGTTGGCAGATCGCAGCCGGCGTCACAACACTCTCGGTAGTTTTGTTCCTCGGATTTACCGGTGTGTACACATCAACAGCTGAGGTCCGAATTAACCCGCCGGTCGCTGTGTACGCTGAAGACGGAATCGTTCACGTGCCTGTGACCGAGCTGCTCGACGGCACGCTGCACCGCTACGCGTGGGAAGACGAGGACGGGACGCAGATTCGCTTCTTCGCGCTAAGGACGCCGGAAGGAAAATTCGCAACGGCGTTCGACGCCTGCCGCGCGTGTTACAACTATGGATATTATTATCTGGATAGCGGTGAGCTGATTTGTTCGGTGTGCGAAGCGCCGTCTGAAATGACAAAGCTCGCGGTCGCAACGGAAGTCGAAGAAACGCAGACCGGCTCGATGGAAGGCTTGGGCTGCGCGCCGCTGTATCTTGCTTCGCGCTTGCAGAGCGGCGATGTGACGGTGAAGGTTGATGATTTGTGGGGAAATAAAAAGTACTTCCAGACGAGCCACGTGCCTCTGACCGTAACGGTTGTGCCGCAAGGTGAGAGACGAAAAGACGCGCATTAAGACATCCACTAAGGGCACGAAGGCCACAAAGTATATTAAGAACAACGTCCGCTAGCTTTATTATTGTCAACCACCCCGTCCCGACAAAAAACGTCGGGACACCCCTCCTTGATGAAGGAGGGGAAAAACATGCTGCAGACAAATCTGAAATTTATCTATAGGGGCACGTTGCAACGTGCCCCTTACGCATTTTAATTCGGGCGATTATACGCTGCACAAACCCAACCTTTAATAAAGCCTTGTTTTAAGTGTTTTTCCTCATTGCGGGATTACTTCGCTTGCGCTGGTTTGAAAGATAATAACCTCAACATCTCTGCGTGAAAATTCTTATCCACTTTCAGAGATTTGGTAGAAGGTTTTTTTTCTTTGGGGGCTTTGGTTTAGGTTTTGATTTCTTCATTGTAGGGAAATGTCTGGTTTCAGCAATACGTTTAATTTTTCTTCCAACTCTTGTTTTACTTGTTCTATGGCTTGATATTCTTTTGTTATTTCTTGTTGAGCCAACAGATCAAACTCTCCGCTAGATGTAATAGGTAGCTTAACTTCAATATTTGAGCTTACTATAACATTTGTCATAACTTTTTTGTTATCGTGTCCAGTTGCTATATCCCTAAAGTCAATGACTTTTTGAATATAGGGAAGCCAAATGCTGTTTTCGGGAATGTCTTTCTTCAACCTCATTAAGCCGCAAATATTCGTGATGGAAAATTTCCCCTTTCTATAGAATAATGTACCCGCATAAATTCCGTCTGTTGTCCAAGTCAATCCTTCGCAATCGAAATCAAAGGAATTGATATAGCCGAATACACCATTGTTTAACGTATTTGATGAATATACGGGATACTCTCCCTTGTTTCGCTCGACATACTTTTTAGAAATCACCCGACCACTAGTAAAATCAAAAAGATCGTTAATTGGAATTGTCTTAAACGAGTATTTAGATGGTGTTATCTCTATGGTTAATTGTTTCAATTTGTCTTTATACTCTTCGATCTTTTTTTTGTTTCCCTTATATTTTGGTATTTCTCTACAATTTCATTTTGCTTCTGAATATCAATTAGTCCTTCTTGTGTGTAGGGTAATTGTATAGATACGGTTTTCATATTTTTCAATGATGCGCGCAGCCCTCTATCAAAACCGTATTTATGTTTAATGCTCTCCAATTGAATTGTTAAGTACTCAGGCAAAATATCATCAGATAATATTCTAATCGCACCGCAATGATCGGTAGAAACAAAGGGCGTCTCCTTTTTGAAATAATTAAATTCAAAATCCCCGTCAATACCCCATAAAACAAAATTATTCTTAAAATCTGTAATATTGCTTTTAGTGTGGAAGCCAATTGGTTCTTTTACGTTGGCGCTGTAAATGGGAATTGTTCCTTTCACATTAACTAGATCTCGTTTTACTATTCTTTTCCCAATAAATAAATCGAATAGTGTTCTATCGGATAAAGAAACTTCTTTATAAATTGTGTTTTTACTTTTTTTTTCTGAATTCTCCTTCAGAAAAAGACTCTGTTCTTTCAATGAAACTGAAATTTCACTTAATAAATCGCCAAAAGCATTAATATCTATACTATTATCTTCTTCAACGATGCCCAATTCTATTTGCTCTTCCTTGGTCCACCATCTTTCTATTGACCAATGCCCACCGGGGGCAAATTTATTAATTGGTTGAATTTTGCATCGTTGATCAGTATTGATTTTAGAAAATTCTTTTTTGTTTCCTTTGAAGAATGAATATAGGGTAACAGCTTCATTTAGATCGTTTTGCTCCATATCAAAACGATACACATCTCTTGTTTCCCCAATTTCACTAACTAAATACGTAAAAACAGAATCGGTTTGCGTTTTCTTTTTATCGGATTTTTTAATGAGTCCAAGTATATAAGTTTTTTGCGGAGTAGTAAAAATGTTTTCGGCGGCAAGGAAATTATACATTCAATATAACATTCATCCAAAATGAATTTTCTTAAATGTTTATCATTCTGTCTATTGAACAATCCCGCCGGTACAACAACAAATGCTTTACCATTGGGTTTGAGGGCTTTGATTATCCATTCCATAAACAAACCCTCTACACCCATTGCATTCGTTTTATAGTAGACAGTCAGATCGCCATCTTTTTTGATTTCTTCTTTTAGATTACTGCTCCCACTCATTACATACGGAGGGTTGGTTAAAATCAAATCATATTCATTTTCTATAGGCTCGGAGAGCGTCCCCAGTATAGAATTGGTTTTGAGCGTAAAACTATCATTGAACAGTTTGGCAAAGTTTTTTGTGAGTCCCGGATTTTCTTTTATCAAATCGGAAAAATAAATCAGCATGTTGGCTTTAGCCAAAATTATTGTTTTCTGTTCGTCTTTATCAAAACCCTTGTCAAAACCATGAATGCTTATTTTGGGGGTTATTCCCTTCTTATTTATTTCATACAAGTAATCCAGCTTTGTTACAATCGGTTCCAATAGAAATTTCCCCACCCCGCAAGCAGGATCGCATATTTTCATCCCATCTTTGATATCATCCTTTGCCATCTCCACTATTGCACGAACCACTTTTAACGGAGTAAAGAATTGTCCCCAATTCTTTTTGCTGATACTTTCTTTCAAAAAACTTTCAAATAATTGGCTCTTAAAATCGTAATCAATATGCTGGAGTTTTCCATACGTTTTAAATTTTAACAATACTTTTTTGAAAACCGCACTATACCCTTTAACAGCTTTTTGATCTTTGCTTACGAAAATAGTCCCGTTGATGATAGTGGTTTTATCGGTTAGATTTTCTGGAAACAACTCTTTTATCTTTGGACGGATTACACTTGCATAATTTTCAAGAATTTCTTCATCATTATTAGTTTCAAAATTAGCAATGAGAGTATTGAAACTATAAATACCTTGCAGTAATTCTAAATCACTAAGATACTTAAATATAAAAAGTTCGATAAATGTATATAGACAATTTTCGGGCGTCGCGCCGCTAACCATCCAAATATCTTGCCAAATCTGTTTTGCTAAATCGGTTGGGTTTACAAGTTGTTTGGGTTTTAGAGTGTTGTTTAATTCATTAATCGAGTAATTGATTTTCTCGATTAGTTCTGAAATTTTTTCATCCTTGTGGTCAAAATTGACTTTTAATTCGTCACCGTTTTCATCGTTGATTCTTTTTTTAGTAAGCGAATTTACCCAAATTGTTTCTTTTGTATCGGTTGCAATCAAAAGTTTACAGTTCAATCTTTTTGCTACTTCAATTTCCTGCTTTACCGCTTTATTTTGTTGGGCTTTGGTTTTAAATTCGGCTGGAACCTTGTATTCAATTACGGCAATCACATTTTTACGTTGTACAATAATTCCATCTACTTTTTTCTTCTCCACATCACCATAATCGACGTTCCTAATTATACCGTATTTTTTAAGAGAAGAGACTGTAGTTGAACCAATATTGTAAAAATCCCATTTGCCTATCTTGTCAGGATTTTTTATTAAATCTCGTTGTAATAGTTCTTCGCTCATGGACGCTTATATTTTTTATTGTTTTTCCATCTCGCGTTCGCGGCTTTTGTTGCAATGATCTTGCGTTTTCTTCTCGAAAGCATCCGCGCTCGCGCTTTTCCGCCCTTAAGTCCACCAAGGCGGCCAAGTTCAACTGCATGAGGGTTTTTTACTTTTTTGGCGAGAGATTCTACAACATGCTCTTGTGTAAGGGCAAGAAGAGTGTTTTCAAGCTTATTGAGGTCGCGGGGACGCGTTTGTTTCCTCACGATGACCTAATATACCTAATTATCCTTTTGCGGTCAAGCATTTTGCTTAACTGGTCAAGCATAAATCATTTGCTTTTCTCGGCATCTTAAATAGGCCATTATTACAGCGTAATTTTATCTGTTTGTAATTCCATCATAACATGCGTATTTTACCCACATGGAAATCAAGCCCACAATCACGCAAGAAATGGTCTACGACGCGCTGCGGCAATGCTACGACCCGGAGATTCCCGTCAACATCGTTGACCTCGGACTTGTGTACGGTGTAACGATTGTGGACGATTGGGTCGGCGTGAAGATGACGCTCACTACTCCCGGCTGCGGGCTTGCTGACCAGATCGCTAACGACGTGCGCACGAAAATCAAAGCCATCCCCGGCGTAATCGATGGCGATGTGCGGCTCGTATGGAATCCGCCCTGGAACCAATCCATGATGAGCGAAGACGCTCGCCGCAAACTGCTAATCAAATCATAAAAGTAAGGGCACGTTGCGACGTGCCCCTACACAGCTCGTTTTATTCCCGCAAAAAATCACCGCTTCACTTTGAGACGGCATTCCGGCTTCACACGTCAAGCGCTTGTGATCTATGTCCTTGCATATCCAACTGAATTTCTTTAGTATCAACCTTAAATTTTTTTATCTAATAAGTGTAGGAAAACATGTACCAAGAGCCGATAGCCGTGCTGATTGTAGACGACGAAGAGATGTTTGCGCAGATCCTTGCCGAACAGCTCGCGGAAGAGTACGGCTTTCAAACGACGTTTGTGACAGGCGGCCGCGAAGCCATCGAGGCGCTGCAGAAAGCGCGCCGCGGGTTTGACGTCGTTCTGCTGGACTATAAAATGCCTGATGTGACCGGCTTGAACGTCCTCCAATGGATGCACGAGCAGAAGAACGAGACTCCCGTTGTATTGCTGACCGCCGCAGGGTCGGAGACCGTCGCCGTGGAGGCGATGAAATTTGGAGCCTATGACTACCTAAGAAAAGAGAACGTCGACCTGCCTCGTATTGCACTCGTGATGCAGGCGACACACGAGAGGCACCAGTTCCGCATCGCCCGCATAATGGAAGAGGAGCGGTGGAAGGAAATCGGACTGAATAACCAGGCGACGGATAAAGTGCGGGATGTGCTGAACGCCATCGGGCCCAAAATCAACGAGACCTTCGCCGCCATCAGCTACACAGTCGATAACGATGCCGAATCTGCGCTTGCCAAGCTGCCGGAACACGAACGCGAGGCATTCAAAAAGATTTTTGGCGAGATTCAGAAGCAGGTGGGCTGGATTGAAATCGGCGTGCGGGGATTGCTGAGCTTGTACCGTATCCTCTACGCGCGGCATACGGAAGTGAAGGAAATCGAGCAGATTAAATCGGAGATGGAGAAGAAGGTTTCGGATGGGAAGTAGTTGCATTTCTGTAGGGGCGCGCTGCAGCGTGCCCCTACAAAAAAATTAAGGCGTCCTTCGACCCTTCGACAAACTCAGGGCTCGGGACGCCTTTTGTATGTACGACCACGCATGGGCGACCGGCCGGTCGCCCCTACTGATTGTTTTTGTATTCCAGAATGTCCCCGGGCTGACACTCTAACGCTTTGCAGATAGCCTCTAGCGTTGAGAGACGAATTGCTTTCGCCTTTCCGTTTTTCAGGATGGAAAGATTCGCCATCGTTATTCCCACCCGCTCCGAAAGCTCGGTGACACTCATTTTCCTCTTCGCCAGCATCACATCGATATTAATGACCATTGCCATGTCGTTTACCTTAGACTGTTAATTCGTTTTCGGATTTCATGTCCAACCCGTTTTGTACGAGCTTTTGAAGCACGGCCGCGAAGGCCGCTACCGCTGTTGACGCAAGGATAACCATTACTCCAAATGCCGCGCCACCGGGCGCATCGTCTTTATCCGCCACAGAGATAATGAAGGGCATGCCTGCTGCATACACCGCGCTGATTGCGACCGCACAGTACTTAATATTCTTTAATGCCTTGACGGATAATTCCGAGAAGACTTTGTTCTCGTCGATATAGCCCAGGAGTTTTAGCGTCTGATAGAGCGCGACAAAAAACGGTATCATCGTTACATACATAATTATTAAGACGGGAAGGAACAACTCGCCGCCCGCTTTCGTTGCCACGGCCGTTGTAAACGCTATACAGATGGCGAGCACGGCAATTCCGATGAGATAAATTACTGTTTTTAAAAATAGCGTGGACCCCTGTTTCATAAATTTCACCTTATACTATTAATTCGTTTTCGGATTTTATATCGACGGCACTTTGTAGAGTTCTTTCGAACACGGCCGCGACGGTGGCAATCACGATAGAGACAAGAGTTGTCATAATGCCCATTGAGACCGCACCAGCCATGTCATCCTTGCCATCATGGGTGATCATTAGTAAAACTTCTCCGACTACAATAAAACCGGCGACAGCTATAGCGCAATATTTTATAGTCCTCAAAGATTTCACGGAGCTTAGCGAGAATGCTTTATTTTGACCGATATATCCGAGCAACTTAAATGCCTGATACAGCGCGACAAAAAATGGGATGGATGCTGCGTATCCATACAAGATGAAAAAATCAAAATAAATACTAAGAAGGTCTAAGTTTGCGGCTCTCCCCTCGGTCAAGGGAAACCAGATCATGGCGGCCAGAGCCAGGATTCCGATAAGTACAATGACTACCCGAAGAAATAACGTCGAACTGAGTGTCATAAACCACCTCGTTGATATGAATATGCGTCGGATACCACATATTGATATTAAGCATTTATTTATCGAATATCAATATATTTTTATTGTTATTTTTATGGAAGATTATGGGAAGCAAAGGTGGGTAAATAACGTAGGGGCACGCTGCAGCGTGCCCCTACACAATAAAAAAGGCGTCCTGAGCCCTGAGCTTGTTGAAGGGTCGAAGGACGCCTTTTGCTATGGTGTCATTCTGAGCGTAGCGAAGAATCCCATATTTTATTAACGAGATTCTTCGTCATCCTGAAAAACGGACTCCTCAGAATGACAAATATTACTATTTTTTCTTCCCGCCGGCTTTCTTCCCGTTCTTTCCGTTCTTGTCTCCGTTATTTTTATTCGATTCTTCTTTCATTTCCATCTGCGCGGCTGGAGGTGTTTCGCTATTGGCGTCCGCTTCCTCGGAGACAACTGCCGCTACATCGGCGACGTCGTCGCCTTCGTCCAGTTTAATGAGCCGCACGCCCTGCGTGTTGCGCCCGGCGACGCGGATGTCTTTTGCATTTTGGCGGATGACCATGCCGTTCGTTGTCACGATGACGATGTCGTCGGAGTCGGTGACCTCGCGGATCGCCACCAGCAGTCCGTTCTTGTCGGATGTTTTCATCGTTATGATGCCCTTGCCGCCGCGATGGCTGATGCGGTATTCCTCCGCCTCGCTCCGCTTGCCGTAGCCCTTGTCGGTCGCGACGAGGATGGTCGTATCCTTCCGGCGCAGCGTGACGCCGCCGATAACTTTGTCCTTCTTGCCGAGGCGTATGCCGCGCACGCCGGCAGCGCTGCGTCCCATCGTGCGCACCTCGTTTTCGTGGAAGCGTATCGCCATTCCCTCCTGCGTGCCGATGACGATATCCTGCGTGCCGTCGGTGAGCTTCACGTCCTTCAGCGTGTCGCCTTTCTTCAGGTTCGACGCGGTGACGCCGTTCTTGCGCGGGTTGCCGAACTCCGATAGCACAACCTTCTTCACCATGCCCTGCTCGGACACCATCAGCACGAAATGCGTGTCGTCAAATTCCTTCACGGCGATGAACGCGGTGATGGTCTCCTCTGCCGACTTCGTGATAAGCGAGTTGATGGACTTGCCCTGCGCCGCCCTGCCCACTTCCGGAATCTCGTGCACGCGCAGCCCGTAGCAGCGGCCGCGGTCGGTGAAGATGAGTATGTGGTCGTGCGTGCTGGCGATGAAAATATGCTCGAGGAAGTCGTCTTCCTTCGTGGAGGCGGCGGTGACGCCCTTGCCTCCGCGTGACTGCCGACGGTAGCCGGAGACGGGAAAGCGCTTGATGAAGCCGCGGTGGCTGATGGTGATGACCACGTCCTCCTCGGCGATCATGTCCTCGATACTGAACTCCTCCGCCTTGTACACGATTTCCGTGCGGCGCTCGTCGCCGTATTTCTTTTTGATTTCCGCCAGCTCATCCTCGATGATCTTCATCTGCAATCGCTTGCTCTTGAGGATGGCTTTCAGCTTTTCGATCAGCTTGATGGTCTCGCGGTACTCGTCTTCCACCTTCTTGCGCTCGAGTCCCGTGAGCTTCTGCAGGCGCATGTCGAGGATGGCTTTCGCCTGGATCTCGGACAGCTTGAACTTCTTCATCAAGCCGGTTTTGGCGGTCTCAACGTCCTTCGACGCTTTGATGAGCTTAATGATGGCGTCGATGTTGTCCAGCGCGATGATGTAGCCTTCCAAAATATGCGCGCGCTTCTCGGCTTCGTCCAGCTCGTACTTCGAGCGGCGGACGACGACGACGTTCCGGTGCTCGATGAAATGCTTGAGCATCTCGCGGAGCGTGAGCACCTGCGGGCGCCCGGCCACCAGCGCGAGCATGTTCACGCCGAAGGTTGTCTGCATTTGCGTGTGCTGGAAGAGGTTGTTGAGCACGACCTCCGCGGTGGCGTCGCGCTTCAGTTCGATCACCACGCGCATGCCTTCGCGGTCGGATTCGTCGCGGATATCTGAGATGTCGTCCAGCTTTTTATCGTTCACCATTGCGGCGATTTTTTCGATTAAACTCGCCTTGTTCACCAGGAACGGCAGCTCGGAGACCACGATGCGCTGCCGATCGCCCTTGCCTGTTTGGATGCTCGCCTTGGCGCGCACCACGATGCGTCCCTTCCCGGTGCGGTAGGCGTCCTTCACGCCGTCGTAGCCGTAGATGATGCCGCCCGTGGGGAAGTCCGGCGCCGTGATGTGCTTCATCAGCTTGTCGTTCGTAATCTCGGAGTCTTTGATGTAGGCGAGACAGCCGTCGATGACCTCGTTGAGGTTGTGCGGCGGGATGTTCGTCGCCATACCGACGGCGATGCCGCTGGCGCCGTTGCACAGTAAATTCGGAAACAGCGCCGGCATGACGGTTGGCTCTTTGAGCGTGTCATCGAAGTTCGGCGCAAAGTCCACCGTGTTCTTCTCAAGGTCGCGGAGCATTTCCTCTGCGACGCGGGAGAGGCGCGCCTCTGTGTAACGCATTGCCGCAGGCGAGTCGCCATCCACCGAGCCGAAGTTCCCCTGTCCATCTACCAATAGATAGCGCAAGGAGAAATCCTGCGCCATGCGCACCATCGTATCGTACACCGCCGTATCGCCGTGGGGATGGTATTTACCTAACACCTCACCGACGATGCGTGCGCTTTTCTTGTAGGGCCTGCCGGCGCCCAAGCCGAGGTCCTGCATAGCATACAGCACGCGCCTGTGCACGGGCTTTAAGCCGTCGCGCACGTCGGGCAGGGCGCGGGAGACGATGACGGACATCGAGTAGTCGATGTACGACCCACGCATTTCTTCTTCAATATCGACTGGGACTATTTTTTCGTTGAGTTGGTTTGCCATATTGCTTTCTGTCGGTTTTTGATGCTGGATGCCCGCTTACAATCCGCGGGCATGACATACTTTTATTTTTACGCTAACCGTTTGTAAAGTTCTGCGTTTTTCTTCATTACGTACTCGACGGTTTGCTTAAACGAGTCCTCCGGTCGCGCAAGTAGTTCCTCTACGCTTACGCGCACAAGGTCCTCGGGCGCAACCTTAAAATGACGGGCAAGTTCTTGGAGCTTTTGGTAGCGCTCGTCGGTGATGTTGACAGTTATGGAACTCATGTGATACCTCTTTGTGTTGATAATTATTGTTTGTACGACCCGCGCATTTCTTCTTCAATATCGACTCCCGTAGGGACGGGTGGTACTATCTTTTCGTTGAGTTGGTTGGCCGCGTGATAGGTCGTAGTTCTTATTTTATCAGTTCAAGAGTGCTCTTGTCTTTATACACTGCTTCGTTTAAATGACGGTAATACTGAAAGAATTTTTCTCCCGCTTAGTACATCTCGTAAATTGACCCGATAGACCAAGCTTCCATCCAGCTGCGGAGGTCTGGCTCATGCTTCATTAAAGAATTCAATCGCGGCATTTCTGATTCCCTAATAACAAGAATTACTTTGCGGTAATTAAACTTTCTTGCTTGCGCCAATCGGTCTTTTGCTTCTGTCAAATTACCTGATATTTGAATTTCAATTGTGACTTCCGGGTTTTTCCCCGAGAGCCATGCTACATCCAGTTCATAAGCATGCTCTGGCGTTATCTTGTGCCTTGTCTGTGTGTTAAAATCCATCCACGATCCAATTAACTCTAACATCTCTCCAAGCCTATCGTGAAGTGTTTTCGTCTCTAGTGGCAAATTCAATATTAATGTTTCGTAGTCTGATTCCGACTGCTTTCTCGATTCCAGCTTACCTTTAGGTTGCTCCGCAAGCTGCTTTCTCTCGGCAACAACTTTTCTCATCTCGGACTCAATCAACCTAAAATCTTCTTCCGGTATTTGTCTTATGCTCCCCTGGAGATAGGTGCCCCAATAATCTTTGTTTTCTATGAACGAGAGGTTGGGAGCTAACTTCTTCGCGTCAATAAGTTCGTCATCATTGAGTACGATTTCGGGCTCAGAGGATCGCCGAGCCGGCCACATCTCATCATCATCAACCCAAAGTTTGCTATGGTCCTCGATGTAATCTCCCGTGATAGTAGCTGTTGCCCCAAATTTTTGCAGGGTCATTATATAGTAAATTACCTTGTCGCTCACCTGCATCTTCTGAACAGAATTTCTATAACGATATGGCAGTCCTTGCGTTTTAAAGGCAAGATGTTCCCTGTCGTGTTTAAAATTATCTGGAGACGTAACCACTAACCAGTAGTTCATATTTTGATCCTTGAATTGGTGGTATTCAATTCTTCACAAAAGTTTCCCTCAACAACTCTGTACCGTCCGCTCCCTCAAGAAACCGCATTAGAGCCTATTACAGCGCCTTTCGCCGCCGGGCGGGGTCTGAGTCCACCCCACGAATGTGGGAAAAATCCAAGTGTGTTTGGGGAATTTCCACACGTATTGTAGAAACAGGCTCAACCCCTAAAATTGGGTCGCAACCGGGATAGTGCCGCATTAGGAGCTATTTTTTATACTCCAGCAAGCCCGTGTGGGCGATAAGTTTCCACTCCGAGCCGAGCTTTGTATAGACCTTGCACGCGCGGCCTTTCCAGTGGAAGTCCGCCCCCGTCTGCTTGTGCCGCCAGAGCGTATCGACGTCCACCACGGCGAACCCCCCGTCCTGTTGGTCTGTTGCAACAACTTTGACCGTGCTGCGCTTGTTATGCACAAGCGTGTGCGTATCGAACAACTCCTGCCAGCTTTCCTTCCACCGCTCGCGGCTATAGCGTCCCATCGGCATTACCCATGCCGCGGGGTCATGCGCGCGGGCATCGGGCGGCCAAGGCCAGACCATATCCGGGTGAAAGATATCGACCAGCGCGTCCGCGTTTTGCGTATCCCAGGCGTTGGTCTCGCGGTCGACCATCCGCCGTATCGCTTGTTGTGCTGTCTCAACCATCTCTAAACTATTTTATGCTTTCACCGCAGAGAGCGCGGAGGTCGCGGAGAAAAACCTGCTCTGTCACTGCGAGCGCTTCCACGCGAAGCAGTCTCGCTCTACCCTAAAAAAAGAGATTGCTTCAGCTAAAAATGCCTCGCAATGAGAACGTTTTTTCTCCTTTGCGCACTTTGCGCACTTTGCGTCTTCGCGTGAAAAAGTTGTTTACTCCACTTTCAAATAATACGCTTTAAACCGCAGCTCCCACGTTTTGCCGTCGTCGTAGGATTTTTCGCTGATGCGCATGAGCCGCGTGGGGGATTCCGGTATCCACGCCTGCCGGGAGAGATATTTATCCCCGTTAATATTAAACCGTCTGTAAATATACCAGTTGCCGTCGACTTTGCGGCCTTCCCACTGCTGGTAGTGCCCCGCATCGCTAATCCAAACGTACGGCCAGCTTTTCGTGGAGTCGTCCCACGCGCGGACGCCCGTCGCACGCAACGACCCGCCGTCGAACACCATGCGCCAGTCCTCCATAAACGTGTTACTGTTGACGCCTCGGGTTACCCAAAACATCGTTTTCGAGGTGTCGGGTTTGCCGTCCACCTCTTGCGCCCAGGCGCCCTCCCAGAAATCGAAATATCTTCGGTCGTCGGTCTGAGCGTTTGCGAGTGTTGCCGCCAGGACCATCACAACAATACAGCGCATCATCAAGAATTTCCTTCCTCTCCTTTTGACAGGCAGGAATGCCTGTCCTACCCCAAACAATGCTTCGACAGGCTCAGCATTGCTTTACACGTCCAAGTTCCGTACGTACTTCGCGTTCTTCTCAATGAACTCCCTGCGCGGCTCGACCTCGTCGCCCATGAGAATCGAGAATGTCCGGTCGGCGTCGGCGGCGTTTTCTATCGAGACCTGTAAAATCGTGCGCGTGGAGGGGTTCATTGTCGTCGCCCAGAGCTGTTCGGGGTTCATCTCGCCAAGGCCTTTGAATCGGGAGATGACAATGCCGTCCGCCGTCACCGCGGCGGCTTCTTCACCCGCGGCGGTCACGTCTTCGGGAGTCAGTACGGCGACTTCTTCCTTGCCGTCCTTCTTGGCTTTTTTATCCGCCTTCAATTTCTTGATGATCTCGTTGCGCTCTTCTTCGTCGAAGGCGTATTCTTCCGTTTTACCTTTCTTCAGCTTATAGAGCGGCGGCTGGGCGATATACACGTGCCCCAGCTCGATGAGCGCCCGCATGTAGCGGAAGAAGAGTGTCAGCAGCAGCGTGCGGATGTGCGAGCCATCCACGTCCGCGTCACACATGAGGATGATCTTGTGGTAGCGGATTTTCTCCGGGTTGAAATCCTCGCCCACGCCGGAACCGATCGCCGTAAAGATGGCGCGGATTTCCTCGTTCTCTAAAATTTTATGCAGGCGCGCTTTTTCGACGTTGAGGATCTTGCCCTTCATCGGCAGGATTGCCTGGAACTGCCGGTCGCGGCCCTGCTTGGCGCTGCCGCCTGCGGAGTCACCCTCAACGATAAACAGCTCGCAATGCTCTGGGTCGTCGATGGAGCAATCGGCGAGCTTGCCGGGCAAGCCGCCGGAGTCCAGCGCGTTCTTGCGACGCGTCAGGTCGCGCGCCTTACGCGCGGCTTCGCGCGCTTCGGCTGCGCGCAAACATTTGTCGATGATGCGCTTGCCGTCCGGGGAATTTTCCTCCAGCCAGTTCTGCAGCGCGGGACCGATAACGCCCTCCACAATGCTCTTCACTTCGCTGTTGCCGAGCTTCGTTTTCGTCTGTCCCTCAAACTGCGGCTCCGGCACCTTCACGCTGACGATGGCCGTCAAACCTTCGCGGAAGTCGTCGCCCACGAGCTGAATTTTGTCTTCCTTCACCAGCCCGTTCTTGTAGGCGAAGTTGTTCAGCGTGCGCGTGATGGCAGTGCGGAACCCTACCAAATGCGTGCCGCCCTCGTGCGTGTTGATGTTGTTCACGTAGGTGAAGACGTTCTCGCTATACTGGTCGTTGTACTGGAACGCGACTTCCACTTCCACGGGCCTGCCGTTTTCGTCCTTGTCGCTGCCCTTGGCGTAGAATGGTTTCTTGGTGATCGGGGGGCGCGTCGAGTCGATGTACTTCACAAACTCCACCAGCCCGCCCTCGAAGTGGAATACTTCCTCGTCGCCGTTCTTTGTACGCAGGTCTTCGATGCGCAGCGTGACGGTGGAGTTCAGAAACGCCAGCTCTCGAAGCCGCTCGGCAAGCGTCTCGAATTTAAACGTGCGATTCTTAAAGATCGAGCCGTCCGGTAAGAACGTGATCTTTGTGCCGTGTTTGCCTTTTTCAGCTTTGCCCGTGACCTTCACATCGGCGACGGGGTCGCCTTTTTTGTACTTCTGGAAGAAGACTTTGCCGTCGCGATAGACTTCCACTTCCAGCCACTCGCTGAGGGCGTTCACCACCGAGACGCCGACGCCGTGCAAGCCGCCGGAAACTTTGTAGGTGTTCTTGTCGAACTTGCCGCCTGCGTGGAGCACCGTCATGACAACTTCGAGCGCGGAACGTTTTTCTTCGGTATGGATGCCCGTCGGGATGCCACGGCCGTCGTCTTCAACGGTGACAGAGCCGTCCTCGTTAATCAGGACATTAATCTTGTTGCAGTAGCCCGCGAGCGCTTCGTCGATGGAGTTATCCACCACCTCGTACACGAGGTGGTGCAAGCCGCGCGTGGAGACGTCGCCGATGTACATCGCCGGGCGGCGGCGGACGGCTTCGAGCCCTTTGAGGACGGTGATATCGTCCGCAGTGTATTCGCCCTCGCTGCCTTTTCGCTTTGGCTCGGGTTTAGTGTTGACTGCTTTAAGTTTTTTGGTTTCGTCTGCCACGGGTTTGCCGTTTGATTTTTTGGTTTTGTTCCTTGGTGCTGTTTTTGTTGCCATAATCCCCTTATGCGATTTAAATCTAATACTGAACCCATCCCCTAACCCCTTCCCTAATTTTTAGGGAAGGGGTTAGGGGATGGGTTAATTACTACAAAAATTTAATATCCTTAATCACCGTCTCGCCGATCAGTTGATTGAGCTTGGCGAGGATTTCACTTTTACGCATTGTCAGCTCGTTGCGCCAGACGCCCGTCCTGACACGTACTAACAGAACGCCCTTTTCGATTTTCTGCGGCTCTGCTTCCTGCGCAATACGCTCCCCAACGACCTCGGCCCACCTTGTAACAGCCTCGTATTGTTTCAATTTGCCCTGTATGCCGAGCTCTTCCGTTAAATCCCCTAGAATCGCCCCTATGGGCTTAATGGACGAAATTGCCGGCTTCTTCATTCGTAACGACTCCCTGCTTGACGAAGAATCTTTTCGCACCACTGTTCGACTCCAGCGCGCCGGCAAACACCTGCTCGCTTGTGCTGGTGATGAACGTTTGACCGAGCTGACCAACCATATTCAACAGCCTGTGCGAGCGGTGCTCGTCCAGCTCGCTGAAGACGTCATCCAGCAGCAACACCGGCGTCTCGTTGCACTGCTCTTTGAGATAGTGAAACTCCGCCACCTTCAGCGCGACGAGGAACGTCTTGTGCTGCCCCTGCGACGCGAATTTCCGGAGGTCGAGTCCGTTAATCGTAAACTCAATTTCGTCTCTGTGCGGACCGACGAGCGTTGAGCCGGTGCGCCGTTCCTCTGAAAAATTTTCTGTCAGCTGTACGGCAAACTCGCTCGCAATGGCCGCGGAGTCTGCGCCGTCATCGATATCCACCGATGGCAGGTACCGAAGCGACGGTGTTTCCTGTTCTCCTGTTAATTTCTGGAACGCGTCCGCAACCTGCACGGCAAAATCCTTGACAAACTCACGCCGCTTCACGATCAATTCCGTACCGTGGTCGACGAGGCTCTCGCTCCACGGTTCGATGGCATCGCCCGGGTCATGACGTGCAATTTTCGCGTCGAGCAGAATCTTGTTCCGCTGTTTGAGCACGCGGCGGTACTCCAGCAACTCATCGAGATACCGCTTGCTCGCCTGTGATATTGCGATGTCGATAAATTTTCTTCTGTCCGACGGCGAGCCCGTAGTCACCAAGCCGCCTTCAGGCGAGAGAATCACCACCGGAAACCGCCCTACTACCGACGCAAGCGTTTCGACTTCCGCATTATTCACCAGAAACTTCTTCTGCGCGCTTGCCGCGTCGAACGTAACGCGCACGGTAAAGTCCAAACCGCGATCTGAGCGCAGTTCGCCTTCAAGCACAAAGTACTCTTTCCCAATCTGAGCGGCAACGCGGTCGTTGCCCGCGTAGAAACTCTTCGTCAGGCAGAGATACGAGACCGCTTCGAGGATATTCGTCTTGCCCTCGCCGTTATCGCCGAGGAACACGTTGACGGAATCGGATCCACTCAAACGTGTAAGCGCATGATTTCGAAAATTTTCGAGCCGCAGCCCCGTAACACGCATCGTTCCCTACCGCGTTTACAATGCGATAGCCCCGGTTCCAGAGGTCTGGACGGGGCTATCGGCTAATTTCTGGCGTTGTTCCCTGCGCCGTGTTGCTTAGGCATTCAGCCTCATCGGCATCACAAGCATCAGCATGTCTTCGTGCTCGCGTTGTTTCGACGGCGAGACAATGGCCGCGCGCACCGCGCTGCTAAACTTGAACGTAATTTCATCGGCGTCGATGTGCGAGAGCATATCGATGATATATCCGGAGTTAAATCCGATTTCCAGCTCGTCGTCTTTATACTCGCACGCCACTTTTTCCTTTGCCTCGCCGCCAAAATCGATATCTTCAGCCGCAACGCGGAGCTCGTTCTTCTTGAGCGAAAAACGGATTTGCCGCGTCGTCATGTTCGAATACAGCGAAACACGCCGGACGGATGAAAGCAGAAGGTCGCGGCTGATTGTCAGGGATTTCTCATTGTCTAACGGTATTACAGACTCGTAGTTCGGGTAGTTCTCATCGATGAGGCGGGAGGTGAGCGTTGTGTTTCCGCTTGTGAACTGCACGTGTGAGGCATCCACCTGAAGCGTCGCATCGCCGCCTTCAATCGATTTGCTAATAAGGTTGAGCGCTTTCGCCGGAATAATAACGCTGACATCTTTTTTCGACTTCGCCTGTGAGAGCCCGTTATAGGTGATGCGAACCAGGCGGTGCCCGTCGGTCGCGACTGCGCGCAACTCTTTCGTCGAGAGTTGCACCAACACGCCGGTCATCGCGGGCCTTAATTCGTCCGCGCTCACGGAGAAAATAGTCCGTTGAATCAGCTTCCGCAGCATTTCGCCCTCGAACGCTATTTTCTCTTCGCCTTTTAGCTGCGGAACGGCTGGAAACTCCTCGCTCGATTCGCCTACCAGTGCATACTCGCCTGTCTCGGTAATCATTTTGATCTTGTTTGCTGAGAGGTCCGCGCTAAACGAGAGCTGCACATCGGGCAGGGCGCGGATCGTTTCCATGATGCGCTTTGCCGGCACGGCGATTTTTCCGTCGGCGCTGCCTTTCACTTCAAGGCTTGCCGACATGGAGACTTCCAAATCTGTTGCCGCGAGCTTTAGGGTGTTCTTCGAAAGGTCGAATAAGATGTTTTCCAGAATGGGGAGAGTCGATTTTGAGGGAACGACGCCGCTTATTTTGGTTAACGCTTTCTGAAGTTCGCTGCTCGCGACAGAAAATTTCATTTGTGGCTCCTTGAGGTCAAAAAGTGCTCGGAAGGCTCTGTTCTGAGGCGTACCCAGCCCAAAGTATTTGTTATAATTTACCGAATTTCTCTCCGAAAAACAAGCTTTTTCGGCTTTAGATATCCCCGTAACTTCTTTGGTTACTACTAATTAGAGAATAGTACAAGATAAAAGATGATTTATAATAAGCGTGTGGATACTGTGGATAAATTTTAGCGCGTAACCAGGAATGCCAACACCAAAGAGGCTTTTTTGCATTTTATCTAACAATAAATAACGTTCGTAAGCTGTTAATAACATTGCTTTTCATCAACAACTAGAGAGGAAAATGGTTAAAAGGAAAAAAGTCAACTACTTTTTCAACAGGGAGTAAACAGAGATTCACAACTTACTAAGAAAAAAAATCCCCAGCGGTATTTTTCCACTGGGGATTTTTAACTACACAACCTTTAACCTTCATGTAACTCGATGCGCCGCTGAAACTGTTCGATCGTTTGCTTGTATTTCGCGTCCTGTTTCACGCGGTCTTCAACAGATTGGCATGCATGGATGACTGTACTGTGATCCCTTCCGCCGAAGTGCAAGCCGATCGTCTTGAGCGAAGCGTCGGTTAACTGTTTCGCGAGGTACATCGCCGTCTGGCGAGCAAGGACGACTTCCTGTTTGCGCGTTTTTGCACGCAGCAGGTCTTCCGGTATGTCGTAATGTTTGCAAATCGCGCGCTGAATGTTTTCAATCGTGATCGGATGCCGGATATTATTAGCAACGATGCGTAAAACATCCTGGGCGAGGTCCACTGTGACTTCGCGACTTTCTAACGATGCACGGGCAAGCAAGCTAATCAGGCAACCCTCAAGCTCGCGGATGTTTTTCGTGACGTTTGCAGCAATGAAGTCGATAACATCGGGAGCCAAATCTAAGCCATTTTCTTCACTTTTCTTGCGCAAGATAGCAATTCGGGTTTCTAGGTCGGGGGGTTGGATATCGGCCGTTAGACCGCATTGGAAACGGGAAATTAACCGGTCATCAAGGCCCTTTAGCTCTTTTGGCGGGACATCTGACGAGAGGACAATTTGTTTTCCAAGCTGGTACAGGGCGTTAAATGTATGGAAGAAGTTATCCTGCGTCTTTTCCTTGCCGGAGAAAAATTGAATGTCGTCCACTATCAGCAAATCCATGCTTCGGTAGTGCTGAGAAAACTCCGAAACACGATCTGATTGGATTGCCTCAACGAAATCCACGGTAAATTTCTCGCTCGAAATATATGCCGCGCGCTTTGCCTTGCCGGTTGCTATAGCATGATTCCCGAGCGCGTGCATCAAATGCGTTTTACCCAAACCCGTACCGCCATAAATAACCAAAGGGTTAAAGGACGTACCGCCCGGGTTATTTGCGACCGCTAACGCGGCGGCGCGAGCAAGCTGGTTGCTATCGCCTTTAATGAAATTGTCGAATGTATACCGCGGGTTAAGATTGCTTTGGATAGGAGCAAGGGTTTCGGATGGGCGGATCGATACGTTCAGCGGAAAAGAAGAATACGGCTGTGCCACCGAGAGAGGTGCTTGTTGCGCCGCATCGGCAGCAGCTTTTTCCGCAGCGTCCACGCGCGGTTCCGCTGAGTCGTCTGCGATGGAATAATACATCTTCGCTTCCGGCCCCAATACGCCTGTGATGGTTTTTCGGATGAGCGCGTTGTAGTGTTCCTCCAGCCAGTCGTAAAAAAATTGACTGGGCACCTGAATGGTTATTTCAGAGCCGACAAGCTTCACCGGCACAATAGGCTGGAACCATGTTTTGTAGCTCAGGGTCGAAATTTGTCCCCGTATGCCTGTAAGGCATTCTTCCCAGACCTGCTCTGCTGACAGAGTGGCTGGCGATTGAAGAATAGCCGCCGGCAACATTTCGGGAGCGACACCTTCTAATTGACGCTGAATTCCTTCTTGTAATTCCATAGCAAACCTTTGCGAGAGTAGTTCACATCCTCCTATGAAGTTATTCACATAGTTGTGAACAACGGTGCATAACGAAAAATGAGCCGCTTAGCACAAGAAACATCATGCAACGACGCGGCGAGAGACGGCAAGTCCTTGCATTTCAACGCATCCCTCTCCGATGCGCAACGCTTATCCACAGCGGCTACCAA
This sequence comes from Ignavibacteriota bacterium, assembly GCA_022616555.1. Taxonomy (GTDB): domain Bacteria; phylum Bacteroidota; class Ignavibacteria; order UBA10030; family UBA10030; genus JAKEEG01. The sequence continues at coordinate 120,063 of JAKEEG010000056.1, forward strand.
ACGAAAGGGATAACCGGAAAGCCTTGCTGCTGGTGTGTTCGGCGCTCGACAGAAATACTATCCACACGTTGTTCACACACGATGGCGCTTGCTTTGAGGTGGTTCATTATACAACCGCGCGGGGCACGACGCAAGAGAAAAATTTACAAAAATGCGCGCTGCAACGAAATCTCTGCCAGAAAAATTCACTCTCGCGGAATTTGTTAGACGGAAGCCACCGCGCTGCACGCGAAGATCGGCTTACAACGAACGCAATCATAGAACAAGAGTTAACCAAAAGCGCTTTCATTGCACTTTCGTAAGCGCTTGTTAATCGTCTGATATTTTTGTACATTACAAGCTCTTGAATAATTAAACCGGTGAACGAGCCGCAGCAACGAAAGAGAAATTAAAGGGACGATACGATGAAACGGACTTACCAACCACACCGCCGCAAAAGAACAAACAAGCACGGGTTCCGCTCGCGCATGGCAAGCAAGAACGGCCGCAAAGTATTAAGCCGTCGCAGAGCAAAAGGTCGGCATCGGCTGACGGTGAGCGACGAGCGTTAACATCACAGAGCGCCGCATGCCTGCACGACTCAAGAAATCGGGCATACTACGAGGGCGTTCCATGTTTACCAAACTATTCACAACGGGCAAAACCCAGAGCGCAGGCGCAATCCGGTGTTTTTACACTTCTGTTGAAACAGCAACGAGTGGAGTCCAGGCCGGGTTTACGGTTACAAGGAATATCAGGAATTCCCCAACTCGGAACAAAATCAAACGACTAATGCGGGAATCATGGCGGCAAAGGCAAAGCGGGGTTCGCATATGCAACGGCAGCCTGCAGATTGTATTCCTGTATTATAAGCCAACGGATAGGAAAGTTCTCAACCTGCAGAATATCGACAGTATGATGCAGAAGCTCGTCGAAAAACTCAACAAAGATTCATAACCGCGTAGGGGTTTGATTAATCAAACCCCGACAAGCAAAATGACAACCATACTCATCACGCTCGTTAAGCTCTACAAGCTGTTGCTCTCGCCGCTACTGCCGTTCAACACGTGCCGGTACACGCCGTCATGCTCGGAGTATGCCATCGAGGCGTTGAACAAGCACGGATGGCTACGCGGCACATGGCTGAGCATAAAGCGGCTATCGCGTTGTCATCGATATCACAGTCACCCCCCATACGACCCAGTTCCGGAAAAGAAATAACGCATGGACCGTCAACAAATTTTAGGCTTTGGACTGATTTTTCTCCTTCTCATCGTGTGGATGGTGCTGAACACGCCACCAGCGCCTCCACCGCTTACGCAGCAGCAAATTGATTCCCTGGCACAGGTCCAAGCAACAAAGGACTCTATTGCAGCGCTCCGGGCAGCGCCAACACAGGAGGTAGCGGCAACCCCAAGCCGAGAGCGGCCCACCCCGGTCGACCAGAACGGCAAATTCTTCGCGGGACGTGAACACGGCGCCGACAAGCTTATCACAATTGAAACCGACCTCTACCGAGCCACAATTTCCAGCAAGGGCGGGCTTATTCACACGTGGGAATTGAAGCAATTTAATACGTGGGACGGGCAACCGGTCCAACTGGTAAGCGATTCTACTGGAGATTTCAGCTTGCTGTTTGTTACGACAGACGGCAAACGGATCAACACGCGGGACTTATATTTCGACCTTCCTTCGACTACGACGCATATTGAAATTAGTGGAGAACAAGAATACCGCCTCGACGCGGTTCTTCCTGCGGGGAATGGAGGCAATTTAGTTAAGACGTTCGTGTTTAAGAACGGCACGTACGGGCTTGATGTGGCGTACCGGTTTAACAGGCTTGCCGAGGTGATTGCGTTTGAATACCAGGCGATTTGGGAATCCGGTTTGCGGTATGCCGAAGAAAGCAGCCAGGACGAGGCTTCCTTTGGGGCCGGTTATGCGCTTGCCGGAGGCGAGCTGACAGAGATTGATGCGACCGATGCTGCCACAAAGGAGCAAAAGGACTTAGCGGGGGTGATCGATTGGGTAGCGGCGCGAAACAAGTATTTCGCTGTCGCGATAATCCCGGAAGCAGGCAAAAGCGAGGGCGCATACATTGAGGGCACCCGCCGCAATCTTCCCAACGAAGAGGTAAAAGAAAGCTACAACCTCTCGGTCAAGATGCCTTTCCGGGCGGGTGAGACCGAAGCGGCGAACTTCAAGGTGTATTTGGGCCCGCTGGATATCGACCTGCTGCGGGATTACGATAACGGCCTCGAAAAAGTCATGAGCCTCGGCTGGGCTTGGATTATCCGTCCCATTGCCGAGTACGTCATGCTGCCGCTCATGCAGCTCATCCACTACGCGATTCCGAACTGGGGACTGGTAATTATCGTCTTTACGTTCATCATCAAGATAGCCCTGCACCCGCTGACGAAGAGCAGCATGAAGTCGATGAAGAAGATGCAGGCGCTGCAACCGATGATGAACGAACTCCGCGAGAAGCACAAAGACGACCCGCAGAAAATGAACGCGGCAATCATGAACCTGTATAAAGAATATGGCGTGAACCCGGCGGGTGGGTGCTTGCCGTTGCTGTTGCAGTTTCCAATTTTGATTGCGCTCTTTAACGTGTTCCGCGGCGCCATCGAGCTGCGGCAATCGGAGTTTTTCTGGTGGATTAACGACCTCTCCGTGCCGGATTATATCGTGGAGCTTCCATTTAGCATTCCCTTCTTCGGCATTACCGAGCTGAGCGGCCTGGCGCTGTTGATGGGGGTGACGATGTTTATCCAACAGAAACAATCCATCAAAGACCCGCGCCAGAAGGCGATGGTCTATGTTATGCCGGTCATGTTCACGCTGTTGTTCAACAGTTTCCCCTCAGGCTTGAACCTGTATTATTTCGTGTTCAACGTGCTCTCCATCGCCCAGCAGATGTACATCAATAAGCAACACGGCGACGCGCCGCCGCAGAAAGTCGACCAGAAGAAGAAGCGCGGTGGAATTTTCGGCAAACTGCAAATGCCAAAACTGCCGCAGCAAAAATAGTCTCTAGTTTTAAGTCTAAAGTATAAAGTTTGCGCCACACACTTGTGTGGCGCCGCTGTTTCTATCCCACGACTATTCGTTTGCATTTAACTCCCAACGTCGTTATTTTCTTATCATGCGACCAAAGCTTTTTTCAATTATTCTGCATATCGTGCCCTGGCTGGCACTGCTGTTGATTCCGTACGCGATTCGTTCTTCGGAAAACCCCGCCGCCGTGCCCACCCATTTTTTTACAATTGCAAACATCTTGAACATTGGGTTATTCTACTTTAACGCATTCTATTTCTTCCCCAAGTACTGCAATTCAAGAAGATGGTTTATCTATGTGCTGGGAGTCATCACTCTTCTTGCCGCTCTGTTTCATGGAAAGCTGCTGCTGCTCTCGGCCTTGTTTCCGGAAGTTCTTGTGGACGAGCAAATAAGAGGCATGAACGGTTGGTCCGCCTTGTTCATTTTTCTCCTCAGTGTTGTCTACAGACTGGCGTTCGACGCCATCAAGCGGCAGCAAGAGTTGAAAGAACGAGACGCCGAACGGTTAACATCGGAGCTTCAGTTGTTGCGCGCTCGGGTTAGTCCGCATTTCTTCTTCAACGTCTTGAACAGCCTCGTGTCGATGGCTCGCTCAAAATCCGATCGGCTGGAAAGCTCGCTGCTTCGACTTTCCGACCTCATGCGGTATGTTCTCTATGAGGCAGACGGCCACAGCGTGTCGGTGGAAAAAGAGGTCGAGCATCTTAAGAGCTACATTGAGTTACAAAAGATGCGGTTTGAGGACGTGCGCATTACAGTAGATATCCGGAGCAACGGCACGGGATATGTCATCGAACCGCTATTGCTGATTCCCTTCATCGAAAACGCCTTTAAGCACGGCACGGGTTCAACCAAAGAACCTTTCATCGACATCAAATTAACCATGAATGGACCCCGATTGCTGCTTGATGTTGCGAACCGAATCGGCAAGCCCGGCTCTGAACGGAATTCAGGAATCGGACTGGAAAACGTCAAACGAAGGCTTCGGCTGGCTTATCCCGACCGGCACGAACTGTCCATCAAAGAAGAGGGCGATGTGTTCCTTGTGAATCTGGCGCTGGAGCTGCAACGATGAACTGTATCATCGTGGACGATGAGAAGCTTGCACGGGATCTGATGGAGGACAACATCCGCCGCGTCCCATACCTGCAGCTTCAACACACCTGCAAGAATGCTCTCGAGGCGGCGGGGGCGCTCCACACAGAACACGTCGACCTAATCTTCCTGGATGTTCAAATGCCGGAGTTGAACGGCCTGGATTTCCTGCGGTCGCTGCCGAACCCGCCGATGGTTATCCTCGTCTCAGCGTACGACAGTTACGCGCTGAAGGGGTTTGACTTGAATGTGGTCGATTATCTCGTGAAGCCCGTTTCCTTCGAGCGCTTCCTCACGGCGTGCAACCGGGCGCAGGAACTCTTCGCGCTGAAACAGGCAGCTCCGACAAAATCAGCACCGGCACAGAGCGACTTCTTTTTCGTGAGCGTGGAGTATGGCTCGGTTAAGGTGGCGTTTCAGGATATCCTCTACGTGGAAGGAATGAAAGATTATATTAAAATCTACGTCGCTTCGTCCGCAAAACCCGTAACGACCAGAATGACCATCAAGGATCTGGAGAAAAAACTCTCCTCCCGCGGTTTTATCAGGATTCACAAATCTTTTCTCGTTCCCGTTGGAAGAATCACGCGCGTGCAGCGCGACCTACTGTATGTCGGAAGTAAAGAGCTCCCCGTTGGCGAGTCGTACAAAGAAGACCTCAACAGGATTCTGAAAAACCCAACGTTGTAGTACTGCTTTTATTAGGCTGCCCTGTGTATGTATGACCTCACCCTGTCCCTCTCCTAAGGGAGAGGGACAAAGTTCCTTCCCCTCTAGGGGAAGGTCAGGATGGGGTCATATTCTTTTTGCTGGGTCGTCACGGTCCACACCGTGACGTAACAAATACGGTCACGGAAATGGTCCGTGACCGGTGAAGCGCGTCATTAGTAAATTCCCCCGCCCATATCACATCGACACAATTCCCCGCTTTGTCGCACCATTCTCCGCTGTTGTCTCTTTTCGTGTAACCCGCTCCAAATCCTCGCGTACCTTGAAAAAGCGAAACATGTTTTTTCAACATGCCTCGCGCAGGCGACGACTCGAATCGTCGCCTTCCCAACAAGCACAACAACGAGGAGGATAAAACTGTGAATGGGTCATATAACTTCCTGCTTCATCTTCTTGGCTTCGGTGTTTTTACGGCAGTCTATTTGAGAAGCGTCTTGTTCGAAAAAACGCTTCGCGCCGAGCCCGACTGGACGAGGAAAACATTGATCATGAATATCATGAACACGGGCGCCTGGCTTGGTCCGGTTTCGGGAATCGTTCTGTTGTTGAGCGGGTTCGGCAATGTCTATAACCGTTATTTGGGCGCGCCCGAGCCCGTCCAATTTGAAGGCTGGATAGCGGGAAAGCTCATCCTGTTTATTATTCTTATGATTAACGGAGTCACGATGGGGAGGATATTATCCAAGCGGAGATTTCAACTAGTTCATGCGTCGGCAAAGGAAGGACCGTCGCCCGACAACGAACAGAAACTTCGACAATACAACGGCTGGTTAACAGTTTTCTATCTGATACAAGGACTCCTCTTGCTGGCAATAACCTCTATGGCTGCATTCGGTAGCTTAAAGCATCCGGGAGCCTTTTAGGAAGCAATAGGCACGAGTAGGGGCACGCCCGCCTAACGACAGGTAGGCGGTAAGTGGGACTTGTTGTGCCACTACGTGTTTATCCCGCCTCAATCCCCAAAAATCCCCTCGCCCTTGGTAAACCACGATATGCCGAATGCCCAGATGGCAAATGCCTCAAGCCAGAAGACCGGGTCGATGCGCATAGTGGGCGAGTCGGGAGGAAGCAGTTTCGTAACGCCGATAAGCACAATGCAGGCGAGCATCGTATAGCCGCACGCTGTGTAAAGTTTGTTGCGGACGAGCTTCTTTGGCGTTGGCGTCCCGGTGCCTTTACGGAAGAGCTTAAGACAGAAATACGCCAGCGTAAGGAACAACGCCGCCGCAAAGAGGTAATGCACCGTCCCAGTGGTTTCTTGGCTGGGGGTCGGGACTTGCGGCCAGTCGGGCGACGCGGGGAAGAGCGCGACACCGACGGCGAAGATACAGGCAAGGTCGCCCGCGATGTTGTCCTCTCGCCCGTAACCACGGTAGGACAACAAGAACACTCCAATTGCGCACAGGCTGCCGACAAGAACATCCCGCATGTCCGTATGGTAGTAGGTGCTGATTGAGCCCGGTGTGCCGGGTCCCTCAATGATATACTTTCCGACGATGAGCATGATCGGCAGGGCGATGCCGATAATGCCGATGGCCTTCCTGAGGTCGAGGTACGAAAGCACAAGCGAGTCACCCGTCGGGGGTTGAGATGGAGTAGTCATAGGTCCTCCTAAAGTGGGGAGAGTGGTGATGGAGCGAGTGAAAATGTAGTGAATCGGGAAAACAGTGTCAACTTGTTTGAGAATCACCCCGCGAAGCAAGTGTGCGCTCAATTCGCTTGTCCGGTATCAGCCACATCAAGGCAACGAAGACGTAGATGCCGTTGGCAATCCAGTGGTTTACGAATGCAAGGAGAATTCCCGCCGCGTAGAGGATAGGCGAGGCCTTCCCTTTTAAGTCATTGCCGACGGCGCGGGCAAGCAATGAATTCTCGCCCTGGCCTGCTATAATAGTCCTCTGTAAAATGTAATAGGCCATAGCTGCCATGAGGAGAACGACCCCGTAGAGAGCGGTCGGTGTCGGCGCAAAGCTGTTCTCTCCTACCCAGCCAGTGATAAACGGAAACAGCGACAGCCAGAATAGGAGGTGGAGATTTGCCCACAGCACCTTCCCATTAACCCGCTGGCACATCTGGAGCATGTGGTGGTGGTTGTTCCAGTAAATAGCCAGATAGACAAAACTCAGCACGTAGCTTAAGAACACCGGTAGAATAGGCATTAAAGCGGAAAGATCCGTGCCATGCGGGACCTTCATCTCCAGCACCATAATCGTGATGATGATTGCAAGCACTCCGTCGCTAAAGGCTTCCATTCGGCTTTTACTCATACGGGTTGCTCTCCTCAAGGTGTCGTTTATGAAGCGAGCACAAAGTTAGAGAATCCCGCAGCAACAGTCAACATACCTTACGTTCGAAGGCGACTTGCCCGTCCCTTTGGGAGCACCACGTCGCCTGCCCAAACCACCTCACTTGTAACATCCCGCGCGAATTCGTACATTATATCCTCAGCTCGTGCAGGCGACGATTCGAATCGTCGCCTGCATTACCTTTATGCGCGCATCTGAATCCGATACCATTGTAGCCATAGCCACCCCGTTGGGCGAGGGAGGCCTCTCCGTCATCCGCCTAAGCGGGCGGGAGGCTATTGTGCTTGCTGACAGGCATTTCCGCGTAGGGGCACGTAGCGATATGCCCCTACAGAATGCCGCCACCCACACAGCGCACTTTGGGCCGTTTGTGGGCGCATCCGGCGAGACGCTGGACGAGGTCGTGGCTCTGGTGTTCAAGGAGCCCAACTCGTACACG
>JAKEEG010000057.1 GCA_022616555.1 Ignavibacteriota bacterium
GATTCGCCTCCGCCAAGGATTGTGCCTAGGCTCGCGTAGGGTTGAAACGTAATCTTGTCCGCACGGACGTTAAAGCCGAGATCTGCGCCGAGATATGAAACGTCAACCTCGTCGGAGAAGTGGTTCACAACGGTGGCGCCAATGTAAAATCCCGGGTCAATCGTTGCGCCGAGACGCACGCCGGTTCCGAAATAAAATCCGTCATACACTGCTCCACCGGTGACCAACGAAAAATCAAACGACGAGGAGGGGTGCGTCATCCCCATCTGTCGTGATTCCTCTTTTGTCATTTTGTCAATCTCGTCCATAGAATAGACGAACACATTCCCGTCGCGAGTTTTAATTTTGACGGATTTGCCGGGTACTTGTTCAACGATGGTGCCCCGGATGATACCCCCATTTTTAAGATATACAACATCCTCCATCGCATCCTGAGCAAAAGCAGAGACAGAGAGTGTCAGCAGGGCGAGGGTTATCAACAGCAGTACACGGTGTAGCATACAACCTCCTTTCAAGGCGGGGATAGTGAAAGTAGATTTGTAGCTCGTTGACTCCGAGTGGAGCAATTGGGGATGCGTGAAGTTACCGAAAGCATAGTTGAGTGTCAAGTGTCGTGCCCGACCGGTGCTTGTTTACTGCTCATTCTCTCTCCGGTTGGAAAGTCATGAGAGCTATTCTTGCTAGTTTTCAAAAACCACAGCGATGTAATTTTCACCCTGGATGTCGAATTCCTGTTTAAATTCTTCACCTTTTGTACTCACAACTTTAAGTTGGTAATGTCCTGGTTTTAACGAGATAATTGCACCTGAACCATCTTTACCTGCGCGAGTCATTTTCCCTATTTCTTTATCATCAATAAAGATTGTAGCGTTCACTGCTTTTAAGTCTCCATTCAAGTATAATTTTGAGTCAAGTACACAGCCGCACAAGAAGCAAAGAACAACGCTAAAAAGGATTATAGTTCTATTCAAAATAGTACTCCTTTCTAATTTTCAAATGAGCCGGTTATCGTTTCATTTTTTTTCTCGTTCCCATGTTCTGCGTGGGAACGGAATGTCTGACGCCGAGCGTTACTATTTCCACTCCGACGGAGACCGTCGGAGCGAGCTATGAAAATTTTATCGTTTTGTCTTTTTTATGCGTTCTTTGATGGCTTTGTAGAGCTTCCCGGTTTTTCTTTCCTTCTGCCTTCTCTCCAAGTACGAGCTCTGGAGATAAGCGGATTCCCGTTGGAGCTTCTGATAGCTCCGGTACCGGTCTTCGTCCAACTCTCCACTCTCCAACGCAGCAAGAATCGCGCAGCCGGGCTCGCTCGTGTGGGTGCAATCACCGAATTTGCATTGCTCTGTAATCGCTTGAATGTCGCCGAAATTCTCTTCAATGCCGGCGTCTGCTCCCATCACGCCCAGCTCGCGCATACCGGGAGTATCTACAAGCAGGGCTCCGTTATCCAGCACGATAAGCTGGCGAGTGGATGTCGTATGCCTCCCCTTACCGTCTTTCTCCCGAACGGCGGCAGTAGCGTACGCCTCGCGTCCGATAAGTTGATTGACCAACGTTGTTTTTCCGACTCCGGAAGAGCCAAGCAGGCAGTAGGTTTTTCCTTTAAGCATGGCGTTGTGGATATCCTGCATCCCTGCGCCAGATTGGTTGCTGAAGGGAATGACGGTCTTGCTGATATGCGCATTGCGAATCGCTTCGATTCGCTCTTGCAGCTCTGTTTCGGAAACTAAATCGCTTTTGCTGAGGACGATTACTGGCTCAATGTTGCCTTCATTGGCAATCACGAGATAGCGTTCCAGCCTGCGCAAGTTGAAATCAAAATCGCAGGATTGGACGATGAACGCGACGTCGATGTTCGCGGCAATCATCTGGTAGTCAATGTTCTTGCCGGGGGATTTCCGCCGCAGGAACGATCTGCGGGGCAGCACATCATGCACGATAGCAAGTGTGTCGTCGTTGTGGTATTGCACCAAGACCCAATCACCGACGCAGGGGAGGTCAATGTTGGATTCCATGGCGTAGACGAGCTTTCCGGTAGGCTCGGCAAGAATTTCCGCCCGCTCGTTGCGGACGAGGTAGCGCTCGCGGTGCACGGCTGTCACACGGGCAATGCTAAACCCGTCGCGCGTGCTTGCGTGTTCTTGAAACCATGAATCGTAGCCGAGGTCTTGGAGCTGCATGCGTGGTTTATTCGTGATACAATCGTTGTTGTGTAACGGACAGGTCGTTGTTGACTGGAGTTTCTTCGATAAGCTCTTTCGCCGGGACGGTGTGAAACGACACGCTCACAAAATTCCCAGGCCCAATCGTGATACGGTGCCATGTGTTCGTTGGAATGAAGATCGCCTGCTCCTCAAGAGATTTACCGCTCGAAGCTAAAGAGTGTGGTAGCCATAAAGTTCCAGAGAACGTTTCAAACTTAGCTGAGCCTTTCAGCACAAATGTACGCTGGTGACTATTGGGGTGGCGCTCTGCGCCGAATACTCCGCCGCCACGGAGTATAAAGACCCAGCAGGATTTAATCGAGCTTGGCAGTCCTGTACCAAATACCTCAATTGGTAGTGGCTCCCATGCCTGGGGCAAATTGGAATTTGCTGCTAAATTCTTTTCTACTCGTGCAAGCACCGGAGCGAGTTTTGCTGCGACTTCCGAGCTGGTGATGAGCGTTGATAGTTCGTTGAGGAGTTGGTCGGTTTGCATTCTTTATTGTAGTTATGCAAAATATTCGGGTAGTCGCAGGCTTCAGCCTACGTGTTTGTAATCAAAACGCAACCTATCCCGCTCAAAAACAGCGGGATGCATAAGGCGCAAAGGTTGCGGCTACCCAATTCGCTTGACAGCGAGCAGTACAAATAGTACACACTACACCTCCCCTCCGAAAAACGATGTTTTCGATGGCGAGTGTGGGTGCGGCATGTTTTTCGTTTTACTTACTGCTTACTGTTTCTTTACTCTCGATTCCCTTCTTTTTCAAATCCTAACGAACGGGCGCCGCACCGCGGCAAGAAAGAAGTTGACGACAAATAGATTCACACGGCACGACGCAGTGGGTGAACCGTGATCCCACCTGTCGGACTCAGAGAGTCCAGAGCCCGAAATCCGCTTTTAGCGGACTTCGTGTCGTAGGCCCTTACGGAGGACTCTGAGAGGGACGCCCATGCCTACACGCCGAAGTCGTTTCGGCAGGCAGGCCTGTTAGGAATAATAGAACACTGAAAAAGCGGATGGGACTGGTCTTCACGGATCGTCATCCAAAAAAACCGAACCGTTTTTTCACGTTTAAATTAATAGTGTAATTAAATATATTAACGCAAAATTACATTGTCAAGAGGAAAATTGATGTTTGTAAAAATTACACGATAATGTAATTAGGATGGTAAGTTGATGCAATGAAATGGGTTAGGATGTTGCTCGGCGCATTATTTGACGCAGAGCGTCATGAAACCCGCTCCGACGGTGACCCTGTCTACCGGCAGGCAGGCGTCGGAGCGAGCAACTTCTTGAATCACCTGTACCCCGCCGCTTGAATCTCAAACAGGCGGGCGTACCTGCCCTTTGCTGCAAGCAACTCGGAATGTGTGCCAAGCTCGGTCACTTTACCGCCGTCGATGACGGCAATGCGGTCGGCGATACGCACCGTTGAAAACCGGTGGGAGATGATGATGCCGATTCTGCCTTTGAGATTTTCTTTTAGCTCCGCAAAGATGCCAGCCTCTGCTTCGGGGTCCAATGAAGACGTTGGCTCGTCCAATATCCAAATATCGGCGTCGCGGTACATGAGCCGAGCGAGAGCAAGGCGCTGCCACTCGCCGCCGGAGAGGTCGTGCCCGCCCTCGAACAATCTGCCGACCTTCGAATCCAGTCCTTTCGTCAGTTTCTTCACCAGCCACTCGCTGCGGGAGTTCTTGAGGGCTTCCATCACGCGCTCGTCCTCGACATCGCCGTTGGGCCTGCCGATCATGACGTTCTCGCGCACGGACAGCTCATAGCTAACAAAATCCTGAAACAGCACGCCGAACCTATCTCTGAGCGCTTCCGGGTTCAGCTCTTTGACATCGACTCCGCCTATGCGCACAGCGCCGTGCTGAACGTCGTAGAAGCGCAGGAGCAGCTTCACGAGAGTGCTTTTTCCGGCGCCGTTCTCGCCGACGAGCGCAATCATTTCGCCTTTGCGGACGCTTAGGTTCAGCCCAGCGACGGCTGGCTCTGTCATGCCGGGGTAGGAGAACATGACATTGTCGAACTCCACGCTCTCGATTCTGCCTGCAGGTAGTACGCGCGGTGCAGGCGGAATGTGTACGAGCGGCTCGACGGAAAGGAACGAAAAGAAGTCGTCGAGAAACGTCGTGTGCTGGTCGACAGCCACGAAGGTACTGGACATCATCGCGAGCGAGCCGGAGACGGATGTAAACGCGCCGATGACGAGCACCACGCCACCGGGGTCGATGCTTCCGGCGATGCCTTCAAGTCCGACAAACACATACGCGAGAGCCAGCGTCGTGCCAGTGACGAGTCCGGTGAGCATCGAAACCCGCGTACCAGCTTTGAACATTTGTGCACGCTGCTGAAAGAGATTCTCGGACAAATTCCCGTGCCGCCCAAGAAGGTAGTCCGAGAGGACGTAGGCGCGGATTTCCTTTGTGTTGCGAGGCTGTACGAGCAGGTCACCCAGGTACTGGCGCTCGCGCTCCTCGGGCGTTTCCTTGTAGAAGAACTCGTACATCTTTGCGGTGACACGCCGCTCGAGAATCAGCGAAAGCACCGACGCGGCAAGCGCGAGCACGACGAGCAAATAGTGCAGGCTCGCCAGCAGTGACGCCATCAGCAAAATGGTGATGATGTTGCCGGAGAGTCCCAGCACGGACCATGTGAGGTCGCCGGGGCGCCACGAGACGTCGCGCTTGGCGCGGGAGAGCCGGTCGTGCCAGTTGGAGTTATCGAAATGGCCAAGGTCGATCTTTGACGCCTGCATCAGCAGGCGCCGCTCGGCTTCCAGCTCCACACGCCGGACGAAGAGGTTCCTGCCATAACCCATGTATGCGCCGAACGCGCGCTGTGCCGTTGCGCCGAGCCATAGACCGATGATGATAGGGAGCAAGTCCTCGAACTGCAGTGCCTGCACTCGTGCCTGAGCAATACCGTCTACGAGTTTAGCGCCGAGATAGACGGCGAGGGGGTTCATTGCCGCGCCGATCATGCCCAGCAGTGAGAACTTCACCAGCGAGGACGGAGAAGCCGTCCACGCAAGCTCCAAGCCTTTTTTGAGATTCTTCCAGACTCTACGGCTTCTGCCTTTTGACGGCGGAGATTCGTTTCTCTTAGTTTCTTCTGGTTCGAACATGTCAGATATTTTTTACTTACTAAATTCTTTTATGTACCTCTCTCTGTCAAAATCATAAAAAATCTCTCGTTGACTTATCACAAAATCGTTTTCAGGATATTCGGATGCTATTTTTTCATATTCTTCCAAGCCACGCTTTTTCCCTTTTATAAATAGGGTGAGAAATGCACGCCAATTTTTTACCCTTACTTTTACTGAATCTGAAGCGCTACCAATCACTGAATCACACTTTGCAATGTCCTGCCAATACAACTTTTCTGCTTGTTCTCTCTGTCCCATCTTCTCTAAAATAAAACCCTTTTTGCTCAAGGTACCTATGAAATCTGGTACAGCCTCGTGTAATCTATCCAGTGTCTCTATTGCATCTTCGGTTCTATTGAGTTCAAGCAGTAATCCCACTTTATTCAAGTAGGGCATAAAATTTGTTGAATCTGTGCGAATTGAACGGTCGTAGAGTTCAATAACCCGAGGCACAACATTCGGATCACCTTGTGACTCATGATACAATTGTAAAGCTTCATTATTTAATTCGACGGCCTTCTGTCTCCGGTCTGTTTGCGACAAGGAGCAGGAAACAAAACTTAATAAACATATTCCATATAATATTATCTTATTTCTCATATTGGTTAATACCTCTCCAAATCTTTTCCGATGACTGTCTTCCCCCTGAACCCGCCCTTGCGGATTCCGTTCAGCAATTCTTTTTCCGTGCCGCCCATCCAGACGATATGATGCAAGATAAGGAGTTTTGGCTGAATTCGTGCAGCCATTCTTCCTAACTCCACATCGGAGGTGTGGAATTCTTTCATATACTGCGGCCAGTGCTCGCCGCCCGGACGGTCTTCGGGTGCGAGGCGGACTTCCGGATACACTTCGCTCACCAGCACATCGACGCCTTGTGTTGCGAGGACGAATTCTTCGCTCGGCCGCATATCGCCGGAAATCACAACCGACCTGTCCGGCGTGTCGAAGCGATAGGCGTAAGCTTCCTTCCACGTGCCATGCGGAACGGGAATCGCAGTTACTAAAACATCCAAACTATCGAAAATGACTCCCGGAGTGATCTCGCGAACGGTGACAACGTAGCCCTCCGGCGTTTCCTGCTCAAGCCCGTCAGTGCGGATGGGTATATCCTGCTCGTACGCGGCGATAAAATGGTCGGTCATTTCTTGGAGTCCCGTAGGGCCGTACACAGCGAACGGGTGATGCCGCTGCATAATCCAGGTTGTGAAGATTAAATCGGGATAGCCGAGTGTGTGGTCTGAGTGCAGGTGCGTGATGAACGCCGCCGTGGGACCTTTAAGCGAGAGCTTTGCCGCGTTGACCTGCCGCATCACTCCCGCGCCAGCATCGACGAGGAAATACCGGTCGCCCACCACGATGGCGGTCGCAGGCCCTTGGTTATTTGGGCTTGGATACGGAGTGCCCGTGCCCAGCAGGACGACGGACGTCTGCAGGGCAAAAGAGTAAACAGGGAAAGAGAGAAGGGCAACAATGTGGGCGGCGACAGCAGAGCGCGGCTTCATGCTTCTTTCGGCTTTGTGAAAGCGAAATACGCGAACCCAAATCCGAGTAAGGCGTGAATGGCAACCGAGCCCCATGAGGTGCTGGCGAGTGTTCCCGCCGTAATGCCCATGATGTCAATGACGAGTTGCAGGAAATGAATAGCGAGGTTGCCGTAGAGAATGGCCCGCAGTGCAACTGAGTCATCCGCGTTGCGTGCGACCCAGTTCATTAAGCCCACGCTAAACGTGATAGCGCCGAATAACCGGACGATAAGAATGCCGGCTGCGTCCGGCGTCATCCCGAACGACGAGAGCATGTCCTCTGTCGCCAGCATTTGCATGAGGCCGACGAACATACCGAGTACGGCTGAGATAACAAGAAACGTGCTGCGTTTCATAACGGTGCTCCTGTTTGTGGCTGAACAGTGAGAATGAAACGAAACTGCTGGAAAGCTAATGCTGTTTCAATAAAGTAATTTTGTATTTGTTGTGTAAAGGGAAACCCCCTGCATTCCGGTTAGCTGAGGCTAACCGGAACGCGTCCCCCTTGGTTAGGGGGACAAAGTGCTTTTCGGAGCTATTTCCCCTCCTGACCAAGGAGGGGTGTCCCGACGCCCTGAGCCTGTCGAAGGGTTGTCGGGATGGGGAGGTTACTGTTATTTAGTTCAAACACTTATATATTATTTAAACAGCACTATCCTTTTGGCATCGCCGCTTTTACTCGTTCGGGAATCATGGGCATTTGGAAGATCCGAGCTCCGACGGCATCATAAATGGCGTTGGCGATGGCTCCGCCCATGGTAACGATAGCCGGCTCGCCGCCGCCCTGAGGCGCTTCGTTCGGGTTATTGAGAATGACCGTCTCGATCTCCGGCAGCCAGGAAAAGCGCGGAATCTCGTACGTGTCGAAATTCAAGTCGTGAATCTCGCCGTTCTCGAAATGGATGTCCTCGCGCAGGGCATACCCCAAGCCCATGGTGATACAGCCTTCCATCTGGATGGTAGCGCCCTCGGGATTGATGACCAAGCCCATATCCTGAGCGCAGACGACGCGCTTAACCTTGACCTCTCCGCTCGCTTTGTCCACAGCGACTTCAACCATCGTTGCGACAACCGTCCCCGCGTCCTCGCCGCAAGCGATGCCGTAGCCGCGGCCGCTCGGGCTTTTAGCTGGCTTCCAGCCGAATTTCTCCGCTGCGGCTTTCAGCACGCGCTTCATTTTCTCGTCGCGCAAGTTTCGCATGCGGAATTCGTATGCGTCGGCTCCGGCCCTAGTTGCCATGATGTCGATCTGAGATTCGCGGGCGAAGGTGTTAGTATTGTTCGCCGGCGCGCGCCATGCGCCCGTGGCGAAAGGATGTGCGTTGGTGCCGCGCGGCGCACTGTAGAAGCGGATGCTGTGATGCGGTATCGTGTAGAAATGTTCCGACCCGCGCGTGCCCGCAAAGTACACATTGAAATCCCAGAAACTCATGCCACCGTTCTTAGCCAGGCCTGACCGAATTTTTACAACTGCCGCCGGGCGGAAGGAGTCCATGAAAAATTCATCCGCACGCGTCCACGCGACCTGAACAGTCTTGCCAGTGAGCTTTGCGAGACGAACCGCTTCCAATGCCTGAGGGTTGCCGCCCTTTCCGCCGAAGCCGCCGCCGAGGTAGGGCGCAATGACCGTGACGTTCTCGGACGGGAAACCAAGCTCGCGGGCGACTTGTTCTTTCGTTCCAAAGGGTGATTGTGTTGACGCCCAGACAGTCGCTTTGTCGCCTTCGATCTTTACGACGGCAGCATGCGGCTCCATCGGTGAGTGCGCTTTGTAACCGTCGAAGTACGTATGCTCGAAGACCGTTGCCGAATTTTCCTCGCCAGCTTGAAGATTTCCGTCAGAGGCAATGACGCGCGGTTCGCCTGCAGATTTCAACAAATGATCGAAGATTGTTTTATCGTCAGTTGTGTACGGAGATGGACCGAACGTTGCCTTGATCTTTGAGAGAGCACTCTGAGCGACATCCGGATATTTGTGCAGCACGGCGATGAAGTCGCCATCTTGCACAATTTCTGCGCCTTCGACGTTCCTTGCCTCAGTAACATCGACGCTGGTGAGTTGAGCACCGTGCGCTGGAGGCCGGAGAATTGCCGCGTAGAGCATGTCGGGGAAGTGCAGGTCGCCTGTGTACTGCGCTTTTCCTGTGACTTTCTCCATGCCGTCGCGCCGCTTGAACGATTTACCGATGATATTGAACTCCGACGGACTTTTCACCTTCGCCGTTCCAGTTACCCGCCGTTCGATGCGTTTGCCTTTTGTCAGCTCAGCGTACGAGACATTGTTCTGCTTGTTAGATTGCACGTATACAACGCCGTCTTTGACTGCGAGCGCGTTCACCGGCACATTCAGTCGGTCGGCAGCCATTTCCAACAGTACCATTCTTGCTTCTGCACCGGCTTGCCTCAGTGCCGGCCCAAATTGTCTTGTTGTCTGTGAACCCCACGTCCCGCGATCCCACGGGCACAAATCGGTGTTGCCCATTACCATATCGACGTTGTCGATGGAGATGTCCAGTTCTTCCGCCAGCATCTGCCCAAGCGACGTGTTGACGCCCTGGCCCATTTCGATTTTTCCGGTGTAGCATGCCACGCGGCCATCTTCACCGATTTTCAAAAACGCGTTGAAATCCGTTGGGAGGTTTCCACCTTGAGGCTCAGCGAGCAGGGGAGTCGTCTCACCGACAGTGAACAGCAGCACCAGTCCGCTTCCGGTGATTTGGAGGAATTTGCGCCTGTTCAGTTGCAGGGGAGCGGCAGCATCAAAGCCGAGTTCGAGCAATTCGTTGTTGTTCATATCAGCGCCCTCCCACTAATTCTTTCGAGGCGCTCTGAACCGCCTCGAGTATTCGCTTATGTGCGCCGCAGCGGCAGAGATTGTTTTCCATCCCATCGACAATTTGTTGTTTGGAAGGGCGGGGGTTCTCGTGCAGCAGCGAGCATGCATTGATAATCATGCCCGGCGTGCAGTACCCACACTGAAAGGCATCGTGTTCCATGAATGTCTTTTGCACGGGGTGCGGTTTGCCGTCCTTCAGCAAGCCTTCGATGGTGACGACGTTCTTGCCTTCGATTTCCTTGACAGGTGTTTGGCAGGAACGCACCGCTTGGTTCTCGACGAGCACGGTGCAAGAGCCGCAATATCCTTCCCCGCACCCGTATTTTGTCCCCGTAAGCCCGAGGTCGGTACGCAACACCCACAACAACATCCTGTCGCTATCGACAGTTACGCGAACGTCGATATCGTTGAGCGTAAATTGGAGAGTTTCAGTCATATCAACCTCCGTATATCAGTAATGATCACAACGAGTGTAAACTGAGGGGAAGAGAACCGCAGGGTAGAGGTAAGGTAAGACTTTTCGGTCTATTTGTCCAGCGCGAGGCTACGATAAACGACCGTAGCCTCGGCAAGCACAACTGGGGGAAAGTGAATTCAGAGTTTAAGTGGGGTTATTTTTCTCATTTTTCTTTTTGCCGAACGCGCCCGCGACCCATAGGGTATAGAACGTAATGCCGAGTATAAACATTGTCCACCAGAAGATTTCCATAGTTTTTCTCTCCAGATTATCAAATTGTGAAGAATATTGGAACGGCCTTCGGAAAACAAAAGTCTGTCATGCCCGCAGATTTTTCCGTAGGAATGCCTACGGCGTAAGTGGGCATCCACCTGCTGTCCCGAAGGGATTCTTTCGGAAGATTCCCGATAAAATCATTCGGGAATGACAGGTGGGTTCTACTTTTTCATGTATTTCCAGTTTCGCCCTTTGCCCTGCGCTATCCATTCTACGGCAGTCTGGAGCCGTTTGTTGCGTGTTTCTTCGGTTTTAGCTTCTGTAACCCATTCAATGTACTCGCGTTTGTGGGAAGGGCTGAAATTCTCAAACGTCGCCAGCGCCTTTTTATTTTTCTTGAGTGCGGCTGAGAGATAGGGCGGAACGCGAACCGGCTTTTTCGGCTTGTCGTGTTTCACGGGAGCTTTCACGCCTTGTTCGTTGAGAGCCATCGCTTGTTTAACGTAGCCGATGAGGATTTTCTTAGACGGGAGGTCTGAGACTTTCGTTATTCTTCCAAAACTTCCCATGGCTTCCAAGCTCTTGCCTTTGTCCGCGATGATGAGTGTGCCCTTCCAGAATCCAAATATGGCATGCTCTTTGAAAGCACCCATGCCACAGAGTATGCCCTTGTACATGAATGTCGGGTTACGCCATTTCATGTCTTCCTCTACCTGAGGGCATGCCTCGTGTACTGCGGCGCGAATGTACTTAAGGATCGGCTTGGCGAAATCCGCCGAATTGGCGATGTAAGCGTCGATGCGCGGGTCTGTTTTGGGCATGGGGAGTTCTCTTATATTACGATTGAGTAGTATCCACCGCTTTTTTTCTCGTCAGCAAATGATACGCATACAAAATCCCCGCTGCAACCGGCAGTGAAGCTCCTACCAGCCAGAGCGGAATCTGGTCTGCCGTAGCGGAGATGCCTTCTTCCTGCATTTCGGGTGTTTGGTAGAGTGACCAGATAGCGACAAGGTTGTTGGTAAAGTGAGCTGCCATCGCAGGAAATAAACTTTTGCTCCGATAAAAGAAATACCCGAAGAGGATCCCCAACATGGACAGCGTGATGAGTCCGAGCGGCTGGAAGTGAAACAAGCCGAAGAACACGCCGGTGAGAAGAATGCTTTTCCATCCCATCGTACGCTCGAATGTCCGTTGGGCGAACCCGCGGAAGAAAATCTCTTCGCAAATTGCGGGTGTGATACAGACGACGACTACGAGCCAGGCAAACTCAAAAGGTGAGTGGGCAGTGAACACCTCGGAGCCGAGCTCTAGCACTTCGTCCGGAATGCCCAACTGCCGAACGAGAAACTCGGCAATATAATTACTCACTGGAATGACGGCGAGTGTTCCTGCCACGGCGAGAAAGATTTCCCATATGGACCCGCCGCGAAGCCGGACATAGATACGAATTTCCGAGCTGTGCCAGCGTTTCACGAGCCACAGCGCGGGCAGAAGCATAAAGAGGTACTGTGAAACCAGTGTAACGGCTCTGACAGGCTCGGCGAAAAATGTTATCAGGTCGGAGAAGCGTTCAAAGAATGTGCCTTCAAGGTTTGGGAGTTCTCCTCCACCCAGCACAACAATTGAGACAATGAAGAAGAGAATAGATGAAGCGTTGAAGTAGAGCGCGCCAATACCCAACAGTCCGAGCAGTGCGGCACTATTCGGACTGCGGCCCTTTTGTTCCCACGAGCCATTGAACTCCGATTGTGCAGTTTGCTCGATGATAGGTAGAGTTTGTGCTTCCATGTTTAAGATGGAATATTTCCTAAGGCCCTGTTGCTTGGAAGAAACATGACCCCCTGCGGCTCAGAGAACGAGCCGCGTCCCCCCCTAGGCAAGGGGGACAAAGGATTCCATAACGCTTTTTTCCCCTCCTTGCCAAGGAGGGGTGTCCCGCTGTTTTGTAGCGGGACGGGGAGGTCGCTTTCAAAGCTGTATTAATATTCATAGCAGGATAAAGAAACAGCACCGGCTTACGGGAAGAGGAGGTTTTCCGGAGTCGAAGGCTCTGTGAACTCTCCAGCACGGGCGCGGAGGTCGAAATACAGCACCACGTTCACGAGCGGGCTGACGAGCATCTCCAAAATTGTGGCAAGTCCGAAGATAATTCCAAAGCGTAGCCCGAACGAGCTGAAAATTTCCGTGAATGCCGACGGGTCCGGCTCTCCCGAGCTAAGCAGTTGAAAATACGCGGCGAAAAAGTCCCACATGGCAAAGAGATACACGGGCGTCATCACCAGCGAGACGGCGAAGCTGAGCATGAGACTGAACAGAAAGAGGATGCCGAATATGCGCCACCAGTTGTTGTCGACGAGCTGCCAACTTCGTTTTAACGACTCGATGACACCAGCGTTTTCACACGCAAGAACGGGCACAGCGAACGACCACCGGATAAGCACATACGCGACACAGCCCACCGCGGCAAGGAACAACAAGACCATGATCAAGATAAAGAACGTCGAGTCGGCAGCAATTGCGACAATCATCAGGATATAGGGAATCATGATCGCCCCGCCGATGAGCAAAACCTGCAGGGCAAACATGCCCAGCATCCGCAGGATTCGGATGCTGAACGTCTGTGTCAGCGCGTCCTGCCACGTCATGAAGCGTCCGTTGAACTCCTCGCAACCGATAATGGTGACGCCCAGAGTTGCGGCGGCTATACCAACAATAATGCCGATATACGCAAGAAAGAAAGCCCCCATCGCTCCGAAAAAACCGGCGATGCTACCGATATCGGGCGCGCCTTGTCCCTGTTCAGAAAACGATTGGAGGGATGAGAACATTGTATCCATCCCGATCATCATCAACACGGTGGGAAGAAACAGGATGAGTGAGGCGATAGCAAGGTTGCGCATCCATGTTTTGCCGATGAGCTTGAAGAGGCGGTCAAACATGTCGCCTAATGTCATGGGAGTGATGGGTAGAGTTGGCATGGGGTATATCCTATACTCGTATATGGTCTTTTATTTTTTTAAGAGCAATCATCTTTTGCTCGTATGTTGGGTCGATAGATTGCAGTAAGGAAAAGATTAACCAGATTAGTGTGGCGATAAAAAATTGCTCTTTGTATGGCGAAGGGAGTTCAAATTGTGATTGAACTATTAAGAAAAGTATAAATGGTAAAGATGCGCTTGTCAATGAAAGAGCAAGATTTTTGAGTTTGTCAAAAAAACTAGTTTTAACCGATTTCTCAGGTTCTGCCTGCTCAAGTTTTGATAGGTCACCAGATAGAATGCAGGCTAAGCTCTTAACTAGAAAGAGTTTTAATTTGTGTATATTCGCTTCTTTGCATAAAATAACTAATTTTTTGTTGGAGCGGAACGCTGAGGCAATTTTATTTGTGGTTGTGCTCAGCCAACGGTAGGCTATGGGATCTGTTTTTTTTAGGAAATATGGGTAATAATCTTCAAAGTAACTTGCAATTGATTCGATTCTTTTTATTACTGCAATTTTGAAAGACTTTTTTTCAAACTCAATTCCGTAGGTATCCAAAAATTGTAGCAGGGTAAAAACACTGTAGACTATTATTTCTTTTGGATGATTTCTCCTTGAGCTAACGCGATAGTAAGCAAAAGAAACAGCGATAATTTTCGTGATCGTTATTATAACAAAAAAACAAATACTGGCTGCAAAAAGACCTGAAAAAATGTACAATTTTATCTGTGTTGATGGAGTTTTTGAAAACAAAAAAATAGACGTCATTAAAGAAATGATCGTATATAGAACCAGTGCATGATTCATCGTTATGCGATTGTCTGTCGATAACTTATTTTTTTTCTTCGTCTTTTGTTCGGTGTTGCGGCCACTTGTTAACGGTAAAATTAAGAGAAAGCACGAGACTAGGAAAGCCGCTAAATATATAACGATAGCAATTGCTATGGTTGTAGGTTCTAAAGATAATGAATAGTACTTGTATAGAAAGAATGGGATGAAAACCAATAAAAAAATGAAAATCGAAAATACTAGTACAAGTAACGGGTTCGAGTAAAGATCGATTATTGAATAAGTTCTGTTAAACACTAAGATAGCCCTTTGGAAGATTGCTCCATATTTTGTCTTCATCCTTTTGGGCAGAAAGTTACAACTATAAAAATCAGCAATAACGTAAGCGTAGTTTTTCCTTAAGTGTGAAACAAAAGCGGAATAAATACGATCCGTTACTGCTTTTTTCCAATATCTTTTTATTTTCAGTCCAACTTTGTTTATGTCGATTCTCAAATTATTTTCTAGCCTCCGATATTATTTGTGGATCATGGTTTTTTTGCTCTACGCGTTGAGCAAAAGTGCAGCATTCACCCCCTCACCGCCACATCTATCACTCTCTGGTTTGCCAACCCCACCTCGCCTGGAATCGGCGATGGCTTGTTGTTTAGAATACAATCAGAAAATAACGAGACCTCAATTTCATATAAATCGGGGAGATTAAACTTCTCGATACGGTCTTCCACGATCTTGTCGTGGTCGCCACGCACAACGCGCAGCTCGATGGGAATGCCACTGCGGGTGAACTCGTAAGCAGTGATGGCACCCTCGGTGCCGACAATCTCGATAAACGAGCGGCGAATTGCCGATTCGTACGAGCAGTAAATCGATCCGACAGTGCTACGCGAGAAGCGCAGGGCCATTGTCGCCGTTGCTTCCGAGTGTGTCGGTGTCGGCAACGGAGAAAGCTCGCTTTTGACTGAGACGACCTCGTCGTCCAGCAAGAAGCGCATCGTATCAAGGCAATGCACGCCGATATCGAAAATAGGTCCGCCCCCCGCGATGCCTGGTGTCACAAGCCACTTGCGGTGCGAAATACGCCCGTCATATACAAATTCGGTCTTGATAAACGTAATGTGTCCCAGCGCGCCGCTTTTCATCAGCTCTTTCATGCGCTGTACGGCGGGTGAGAGTCGCACCATGTGCCCGACCATGAGCTTTACATTGTGCTGCTTACACGTACGAATCATCTCTTCGCACTCGGAGACGTTCATCGCCATCGGCTTTTCTGTAAGCACATGCTTGCCAGCCCGCGCGGCGGCGAGCGTCTCCGGGCAGTGAGTGGACGTGACTGATACGATAAACACCGCGTCCACCTCAGTGTGCTTTACAAGCTCTTCAGCCGTTGCAAACGCGTGGGGAATCTTATGCTCTTTCGCTTTCGCCTGTACGGCTTCGAGCGAGCGCTTCTGGATGGCGACGATATCCGAGTTCGCCGAGGCGCGTATCGCCGGCAAGATTGTCCGCTCTGCGAACACTCCAAACCCAATAATGCCGTAACGGATTTTGTTCATATTCTATTTTTAGATAACACTCCCCTGTGGTCCCACTCACAGCGCTGCACCCTCGCACAAGAGGGGACCCACCCCGCTTGTCTCAAAAAGTCATTTCAACATTAATTAGTCCCCTCTGCAGCGAAGCATGTGTGAAGCGAGAGGGGATTTAGGGGTGTGTCCATCTGCGTTTGGGAAACTACAGAAGTTTTCAGGAAGAATCAAAAGCTTAATTTTTTTTAGGGTATTCGCGGAGGATTTCGGCTTCAAGATCCATAGCAGTTTAGAAGTCTGACATTTAGCGGACGCGCGGCCTGGCGAAATGTCGGACTTCTTGATACGGAAGCTTACTTTAACACCCGGTCGAAGAATTCATTTTGGATTTGCAGCGTCTTGGTGTCAGACTTCACGGCGCGGAGTGCTTTTAAAGCTGTTTGAACCTGATATTCGGTCATCATGTCGCCCAGTTCCTTCGTTGCCTTAGCTCCTTCGCCTGCGTAATGGTTGGGAAAGCTGGCGTACCACCAAATGGCGGTGTAAAGGTTTGGCAGTGAGAATCGGTTGAGATTTTCACCTGATTCCGATGTAGCGCGGTCAATCTGCACAAGGTCGGGGCGCATTGAGAGGAGCGAGGAGGTTTCGAGTTCTCCGGCATGCATGTCGTTTGCGATATCTGATTTGTGCATCTTGTTAAGTTGCTCGAGATACTGGGGGTCGGGTGCCGGGTCATAAAAATACACGACGTAATCCCGACGCCGCTCCAGTTGAGCTTGAACAAAGAATCGCAGGAGGTGGGGGTTGCCGCCGTGCCCGTTGATGATCATGATTTTTTAAAAGCCGTTTCGTGCGATTTCCTCGCATGTTGCATCGAGAAGCTCCAACACTAATCGACTGGGCAGAGCAAAGGTTCCGGGCTGGTGTTTCGCTTCGTAGATTTGTCCGAAAAGATACTCCGGAAACACCACGGCGTATTCCTGCTTCGTGACGCGTTTCGCAAGCTCGCGCACATAAATCAAGTCGGAGCCTAATGGAGCGTGCGGTCCGTGCTTCTCGAGGATCCCCACCGGCAAGATGCACGTCGCCGCCGATTGTTCCATCACCTTCTGCCAATCACTTGCAGTCAGCTCGTCCCACCGAACGGGAAGCTCCTGGCTGAACGCCGGGCTCATCCACACCACAACAAAAATCACTCTCCACATATAATCCTCCTTTCACAATTTGCCCTACAGACAGGCAATAATCTTCAACACTATGGCAGAAGTTACCGAAAGCGTGTGCGACAATCAAGCGATTGGAGTCGGTAATGGTAGTGTATTTTGATAGTTTGAAGGGTGTTCATCGACTGAAGTCGACGGCTACGGAACACAAAATCCCGCTTTAGCGGGATTTGTTTGCTTAGCCGTCCGATTTATCGGAAGGCGTTTTCAATGTGAGTTACTTTTGAGAGTCGCGTGTGTTGAGCGCTAAAATGGCATTCACTGTTGTGCCCCAATCGCCGGTATGGATCTCCAACGACCCGTCCAGTTGCCGCATACGCTCCACCATGCCGCGTATGCCGACACTGGAAGAAATGACGTAGCCGGTTTCCGTATCGAGTACGCCCGCGGGAATTCCTTTACCGTTGTCGGTAATGCTCAGCGCGATTGTATTTCCGAGCTGATGAAGCTGCACGGTTGCTCCAGCTCCTCCCGAGTGACGGTGGGTATTTGCCAGCGATTCCTGCACGACCCGGAAAAGCGCTCGCTCGGCTTCGGCCGGGAGTCGTTTCAGCTTTTGAGGCAGCTCTAAAACCACTTGCATATCGGTCTCGTGCGAAAAATCTTGTTGATACGCGCGCAGTGTTTCGAGGAGTCCTTTCTCATCGAGCATGCGCAGGTATGTCGTCGTATCGATTGCGTCGAGCGCTTGCTGTGCTTCGCGCGCGAGTGCAAGACTTTTTTGAAGCGCCTCCGTGCATTGCTGGTCTAATTCTACACCGGATTGTGCGAGAGTATTCAATTGTGAGGTGAGGGCAGTGAGTATTCTGCCGGGACCGCGTTCGAGTTGTTCGGCGACGCGCTGCTCCTGTTCGTCTTGAAGCTGGATGAGGCGACCGGTCATATGCCGCATGGACTCTTCGGACATCTTTCTTTTCGTGATGTCCGTGACAATACCCCCAATGGCGAAGATGTTGCCGGAGGTATCCCTGAGCGGGAATTTTGTTACGATGCTGACGCGCGGCCCGTCTTTGTGTTGCGCGGTTTCTTCAAACTTGATGGGTTTGCCTTGTTCAAACACAAGCCGGTCGTTGTTGATAAACTCTGTCGCCTGACGGTGGTCAAAGAGCTCGAGGTCCGTTTTACCGATAATTTCGTTTCGCGGCTTTCCGCAGAGCTCTTCGAAAGGCGGGTTGCAGTCGATGTACCTGCCGCCGGCGTCTTTCATAAAGATCATAGATGGGCTGTGATCGAAAATAGCCCGGAGCCGCTCCTGGTTTTCATTCAGGGCGTGTTCGGCAAGGCGCTGAGCCGTGAGGTCGCGCGTCAGTTTTCCGAAGCCGCGTAAATTACCCTTATCATCCCATAGCCCTGTTATGACGACGTCCACCCAGAACTGGCTACCGTCCTTGCGCACGCGCCATCCTTCATCCTCAACGCGCCCGGTTTGCTTCGCCTGGCGAAGGAGTTTATCCGGCTTGCCGTGTCGTAGATCATCCTGAGTATGAAAACGCGAGAAGTGTTCGCCGATAATTTCTTCAGCATGGTATCCCTTGATGCGTTCCGCGTTTTCGTTCCATGTTGTGATGCGTCCGCTCGTGTCCAGCATGTAAATCGCGTAGTCCCTCATGCGCTCCACCAACAGGCGGTAGCGCGCCTCGCTTTGCAGCAGGCGGGTTTCAATCAATTGCTCTTCAGTGATGTCGCGGCAGATGCAATACACTTCGACGATGATGCCGCTCTCGTCTGGTATGA
>JAKEEG010000058.1 GCA_022616555.1 Ignavibacteriota bacterium
AGAATGCTGTGATTGCGTCGATATCCTGATTCAGTACTTCGCGCGAGAATTGCCCGCCCCCCTTCTGCGCGATCAGCGAATATATCTCGTTTCTAGAAACGTTGTTGTTACCGACAATGCTGATCGAATTTACAACCGGGCTTCCGGTCAAAGAATCTGCCTGTAACGCCACAGCCTGCGAAAACACACCTAACAGAGTGGGCAACAAACAAAAAAAGCCAGTGATGGTTTGTTCAGCACTGGCTTTCTCACTGCCGTAAGGAGCACGTTCTCTCATTGTCTGCGTTGCTGCAGGTCAGCGAACACGGTCCCAGAGGTCGGTGACCGGCGAGCGGAGCCGGTAGTCGCCGAAGCCGGATTCATCGACGAACACGTACTGACGATTGAATTGGTTATAGTACCAGATCTCGTAGGGCTTGGCGTTGTTCTGAAACGGATAGCGCTCAATGTTATCGGGCGGGCCGAGATAGATATACACCATACCGCGGTCGGTGCGCCAGCCCTCGATGTAATGTTGAAACGTACGATTGGCAAACGCCACGCGAACATAGTATTCGTCCATCAGCTCATTGACGTCGGTGCCGGGGTCAGGGTCCCGCTTTTTCCAAAACTCCAGGAAGCGTTGGCGCTTCACCTCTGCGTCCGGAGCTTCGCGAATGTACTCCATCTCGGATTCGCGCGCGACATAGCGCATCTGGTCGGTCGCCTTATCGAGGTCTTCGATTGACGGCGGGAGGTCCGACCACCGCACAGAGAACGTACGCGATGTCTTCGCGAGAAGGCCGGATGAGTCCTCGCTCGGGTGCAGCGGAATTGCTTCAATCGTTAACAGGTACGTGCCCGCCGCAAGGTGGAGTTGATCGACTTTCATAAACGCCTGCGTAACGTTGCCGTTAATGGACTCTTCCTGCGACTGCGAGTGTAACTCTTTGTTCTGCTGGTCGAGCACCTTCCAGGTCAGCACAACCGAATCGACCATCGCGCGGGAATACACTTCGAAAAAGAGGAAAAATCCTTCGGTGAGATGGCCGACATTGCCGGAAATATTCGGAACGATGCTGCGCTTTTCCCCGGCTGTGGAAAGACGGCTGACGAGCATAATATCGCTTAAACTCAAAGAATCTTTTGCGAAATCCGTCACCAACAAATTGCGGCGGCGACGCGCTGTTTTGCGCGAATCCTGGTCCAAGATCTGGACGTTCGCCTGGTAATTGCCCGGGGGAACCTCAACAGCCCGGTGCGATAGGCTGTAGAAGCGGCTAGAAGTTGTCTGAGTAAAATCCGTCACGCGCACTATTTCCGTCCACGTGCGCTCTTGTTCCATCTGTCCTTGTGCGTTGTAGAAGCCCAGCGTGACATCATAGCGCGCTACGAACTGCCCGCCTTCCTTAACAAAGCGGAGCTCCTCGTATGGCACCTGCACATACAGGTCGACACGCGCCTTGCCGGGCTGGTCGGAAGAGTAGCTTACGGCCTCGAAGAAAAACGTGGGCTCGGCTTGAGTTTCGATTTGAGCGTACGCGGAGATTCCCGGCGCGAGGGCAAGCAGCAACGTCATCGCACTTATCGTCATTCGCACTCGGTGAATAACACTTCGCTCTCTTGAAATCCCCATACCACCCTCCCTTTCGAAGATATTACGACTGTTCGGCATAGAGGTCGTATTCAGTATTCTCAACAATCTTCACGTCATAAAAGTTGCCCACGCGGAGTTGCGAGCCGTTTTTCACGTAAACTTCCTGGTCGATTTCCGGGGCGTCCCACTGCGTCCTTCCAACGGCAAAGCTTGCCTCGTGCCTGTCAATCAGGACTTTCGCGCGCGAGCCAATGAGCCGGCTGTTGCGCTCCTCCGAGATGTCTTTCTGAATTTCCATGATCGTTGCTTTGCGCTCTTCCTTCACTTCATTCGGAATCGGGTCTCCTAATGGCGCCGCGGTTGTTCCCTCTTCTTCCGAGTACGTGAAAACGCCGAGCCGATGGAATTGCATCTCGCGGACAAAATCGCACAGAGTTTGGAAATCTTGTTCCGTCTCGTTCGGGTAGCCAACGATCAGCGTTGTGCGCAGCGCGACGCCGGGAACTTCCGATTTGATCGAGCTTAAAAGCTCGCGCAGCGCCCGGTTTGTGATACCCCGACGCATTGATTTCAACACATCGTCTGAAGCATGCTGAACGGGAATATCAAGGTACCGGCAGATTTTGGGGTTATTCTTCATCACGCTGAGAATTTCGCGTGGAAACTTCGCCGGGTACGCATATATCAACCGGATCCACTCAATACCATCCACTGCAGAAAGCTCTTGGAGTAAGGAACCGAGACGCCGCTCGCCGTACAGGTCAACGCCATAGTACGTCGAATCTTGCGCGATGAGAATGAGTTCCTTCACACCCTTTGCCGCGAGCCGGTAAGCTTCAGCCAGGATTTCCTCTTGGGGCTTCGTGGCGTGCTTCCCGCGCATAATGGGAATTGCACAGAAGGAGCACGGATGGTCGCAGCCTTCGGAAATTTTCATATACGCGAAATGCGAAGGCGTGGTGAGGGCGCGTTCGCCTAAAAGCTCGTACTTGTAGCGCGCATCCAGCTCTTTGAGAACTTCCCGAAGTTGGTTCGTGCCGAAGTACGCGTCCACTTGCGGGATTTCCGTTATCAAGTCGTTCTTATACCGCTCCGAGAGGCAGCCCATCACAATAACTTTTTTGAGCTTGCCTTCGTTCTTCCTTTCGACCGCCTCCATAATCGTGTCGATGGATTCCTGCTTCGCCGCGTCGATAAAGCCGCAGGTGTTGATGACCACCGTGTCCGCGTCGTCGGAGTTCTCCACAATCGTCGCGTTGTTCAGCGCAAGCTGACCCAGCAGGTTCTCACTATCGACGGTGTTCTTCCAGCAACCCAGCGTGATAACGTTAATTTTGGATGTTTGCGTAATTTCGGACATAAATTCTATGATAACACAACAAAATCTATATAAAGATACACAATAGGCGAGACAAAAACCAGACTGTCGAACCGGTCGTACACGCCGCCGTGGCCCGGAATCAGCGCGGAGGAGTCCTTCACATCCGCCTCGCGCTTAAAACGCGACTCCACCAGATCGCCGACCTGACCGAACACACCGACGAAACTCCCGATGATGAGCGCGTCCTTCAAACTGAGGTAATTGATGAAATATTGCTGCGCGACCACCATCGTGGCAACGGCAAACACAAAACCGAACACCGTGCCTTCCCACGTTTTCTTCGGGCTGACGCGTTCGAATAACTTTCGCTTGCCGAATGTTACTCCGCCGAAGTACGCCGCCGTATCGCACAGCCAGATCGAAATCAGCAGCGCGGCAACGGTGTACCCACCCCATTGATTGATGAGCGCCAAATTTTCCTTACTGGTCATCCCGCCGCCGGTAAAAAATTTATACGCGGGGAATCCATACGGAAAGAGCTCGCGAATTGCGATGAGCGTCCCGAAAAACAACGAGATGATGAGAACGCCCAATACCGTGCTGCCGATGTTCATCAGCGGCGAGCCTTTTTTACGGAATAATTCCAACAGCAAGACAATCAACAGGAATTTCAAGATGAGCACCAACAGGAACTGCAGCTGTGAGAACATCGCAATCCGCACATCCATACTCATCAACCACTGGTACAGCTCAACCTGCGCGCGTTCGTACACGAAGGCAAAATTGATAAGCACACCGAACAGGATACCGACCAGCTTCAGCGGCGCGGCGCCGCGCTTTTCCGCCATTTTGTAAAATTCATACAGCGAAATTGTCGAAATGAGCGCGACAAAGGCAAAAAACGCATACCCTCCCTGTATCACCATCCACAAAATGGCGGGAATGGCTATCAATGCGACAACAATACGTGCCGCCAAAGATGAAAAACCCTTACTCGGCGTCGCTGTGTCTGCCATGATTGTCGTCCTTCTGTTCATTAAGGAGTCGAAGGTTCTGAAGCAAATCAGTTGCTTGCGAAAATTGCTCGCGGGGGACGAGCACCCGTACCGGTTTCCATTCCTTCAACCACATCGTGCCGAGATAGCTCCGGAAAGAAAACACCTTCGTTTGAATCTCTGCCGCGGCGATATTCCTCTGGATCATATCGGACTCGAACTCAAAGTCCGATTCATGCACCACAGCCCATTGCTTGAACAGCTCCTGATGTTGAGGGTTCTCGCAGAAGAATTTGCCTCCTACAGAAACGGCACAGTCACCGCAGGCCGGCTTCCCGCAGAGCACGCAAACGCCTACTGCTGGTTCACCAGCATGCTGCTCGCACTCAACGACGTCGGTTACGTTCTGCACAGCTCCGCAGTGAAAGCAAAGCGACGCGTCTGCTTGAATATCTGAATGACAGTTTTTGCAAGGATCCACTTTTTTTGCCAAAAAAATCAATAAGTTTTTTCCCTCCCCTTTAGGGGAGGGCCGGGGTGGGGTCATCTCCACAACAGATTTGCAATGACCCCCTGCTCGCTATAAAACGCCTGCCTACGGCAGGCAGGCTCGCGTCCCCCTAAAGGGGGACAACAATAAGCAACTACTAACAATTATTCCTGCTCGCCTTTCTCTGGACTCTCCGCTGTTGCCCGGAGATACGCGAGGAACGAAAGCGCAAAGAACATCACAAACATTACCAACTGGATGAGAACTACGGAGGTTGTTGGTTCGGCTTCCGTTCCCATGCCGACAATCGCCTCATCATCCATACCGAAGTACGCGACGATGACGGCGAGAGCGTTGTTCACGAAGTGCGCCGTCATCGGGAGGATGATGCTCTGCGAACGCATTTTGAGAATTCCGAAATAACACCCCAGCCCAATCAGCGGAAGCACTGCAAACGGGTTGAAATGGAATAAACCAAAGATTGCACCTGTAATGACCGCCGCCCACAGAGGTTTGACCATTCGCTCGAACGTATTCTGGATAACGCCCCGGAAGAGCAACTCTTCGACGACGGCGGGCACGAACGCCACCACCAACAGAACGAAAGCCAATTCCGGGAGGCTCTCAACACCGATAAGCCCGCGGAACATTTCCTCCATCATCTGTTTGATTGGATCGAGCAGCTTCTTGACAACATCCGGAAGCGGGATGCGTTCCTGAAAAAACAAGTAGATTTGAAAAATCTGCTGAAGCCACACGAGCCCGAGCAACCCGAAGATTGTCTCGCGCACAGACGGCACGCGCCACTGGAACACAGACGCCATACGCACGCTCAGCAACCGGGCGAACCACACAGTGGGGAGAAAAATGAAAAGCAGTTGTCCCACCATTGTCAGCAACCGGGTGATAAACACATTGTCGCGCGTGATTTTTGCTTCACCCATCGCGATCACCGTTATGGTTCCGGCGATCACCTGATACAGGAAAAACACGATGCCCAAGCATGCGATGGCAAAAACGATGGGGTGAATGTTATGGCGCTCGATGAACGATTGCTCATGCGCTTGCGGCTGGTCTTGTTCGAGTGTCGGCTGAGTCTGGTCGGTCATCAAATCCTTCATTTCAACTGCGCCTTCACCATTGCGGCGAGGAGCGGGACCATAATCTCGTGGTGCCCTACGAAGTTATAGCCTTTGCCGTGCTTTTGCGTCGGTCGCTCGACGACGTTCATTTGTGGCCTGTACTGGCGGATCATGTCGAAGTTCGCAGTCGAGAACCCGTTTGCCTTGTAGCCGAGGTTGCGAGCAATGGTGAGCGCTTTCAGGAATACTTCCGGCAGAATAACGGCAGAGCCGATGTTCAACACCACGCCGCCGTTGCGGAGCTCTTTCACGGAGTTTGCGAGAATTTTAAAATCGCGAAAGCTCATCTCTCCTGTTGCCGCACCGTCCATTGTCGGCTGTTGGTGCACGATATCGGTGCCGATGGCGGCGTGTACAGTAACGGGCA
Source organism: Ignavibacteriota bacterium (assembly GCA_022616555.1). Classification (GTDB taxonomy): domain Bacteria; phylum Bacteroidota; class Ignavibacteria; order UBA10030; family UBA10030; genus JAKEEG01. Next base: position 5,892 of record JAKEEG010000058.1, read on the forward strand.
CGCCAAGCGAATAGCAATTCGCGAGAATGCTCACATCGCTGTGTTTCGCCTTCAGGGCGAGAAGCTTTTTTGCCAGCGCCTCGCCATAGCCTTCTGAGGATTCTGTCATGCCTTTCACAAGCGCTTTATTGATAAACTCGCCGGTTTCGCGCGCCATGCCGAATTTCCCGTCCAGCAAATTCACCGCCACGTCTTCAGACGTCTGGCCCCACATGGCGGTCTCCACATCGTGGATTGCCGCGGCGCTGTTCATCGCAACGTGTGTGATGATGCGGCGTTTGAGCAAATCGACGAGAATCTCAGACATGCCAACTTTAATAACGTGGGCGCCCATCATGAGAATAACGGGCTTTTTGCTTTTGTGCGCACGGGTAATATCGGAAACCAGCGAACGGAGTTCCGCGCCAATAAGGATATTCGGCAGGGATTGGATGAATGCCGCGACCGTGGCTTTCTTAGGGTCAACGGGTTTCGCGAAATCTTTTGGGCTGACTTTGCTCTTGCGCGTCGTAATAGAAATCGTTTTGACGCCGCCAAGGCTAATTTGTTTGAATTTGGACATTGGTTATTCTCGTACCACTCTTGAGTTTACATCACGGAAAGACACGCATGAAAAATTTCACTGAGCCGTGTCCCCCTCCTTCTCAAGGAGGGGTGGTTAGTTTTATTGTCGAAAAGCTCACCACCCCTTAGTCCCCTCCTCAAAGAGGAGGGGGAAAGCTATTGCTTTGACTTGTCATAATGAGATACCGTTATTCTTTTTTTGCGCGGATAGGACCGTTGATACCCGAATATTCCCTCAGCTCAGATTCAATCAACCCGACAACGACTTTGGTGCTGACTTTGACGGGTATTTTCCGCTCGTCGTCGGTCATCCAGATCAGGACTCGGCCATCGCTTTTGAACAATCCGCCTTCGCGTATCAACGGCTCAACGATAATACAATCGAATTCCCCGGCGTCGACTTCTATGGTTTGCTTACCGAGATATTTGATCGCGAGCGAGTGCGTTGTGTCCTTGTAAAAATTTTCCATGAAAATTTTTTGTCCGGGATAGAACCCGGTAAAATCGAACGTGCGCGTATAGTAAAACGCCGAAACGATATCTTGTACATACGGCGGGATGGGATAGTCTCCCTCGGATGTCCGCGCAATGTTGTTAATTTGGTCAAATTCAGCCTCGAAATCACGAGAAAACTTTCCTTCCCGAATTTTTTGGGAAAAGCGCCACGGGAAAAGCCCTTGCTGGTCTATCACCGTTACGTAGCGGTCCTCCACAAGGTAAATCCACGAGAAGGATGGCGTGGAGTTTACTCGGAACTCTACGCGGTAACTTGGCCTGCCGTTCACTGTGTCCATCGCGGGGACTTCGAAGACTGCCTCGCCCGCGGTGATAAAGCTGTAACCGACGTCGAACACTAATTTTTCACCGACGTGAAACGCCTTGTTAGAAACTGTACGCATCGCCGGCTTTCCACTCCTAGACGATACAGAATCCTGCGCGAGCGTTTCAGTGCCAAAAATCACGAAAGCCAAAAACAGGCCCCATCCCAGCCTTCCCCTAAGAGGGGAAGGGATTTGGTCCCCTCTCTTTTTAGGAGAGGGATAGTTCCGTTCCGACCATTGATCGGAACGAGAATCCTCGTCACAAGCAAAGCTTGTGACGGGAGGTGAGGTCTCACTACACATATACTCTTTCCGAAAGATATTCTTCATCACGCAAAAGACTTTTGTTTTGTTGACAGCACTCGTTCAACTTCTTGTACCACAGTTTCCACTTCGATTTGCTGCATACAATCGTTACCCTGACACGGTCCGCCTTTACAGCGAGGGCACTTGTTTCTGTCGGGCACAAACACTGTTTTCTTGTCCATGTACGGTCCCCACCGCGCTGGACTGCAAGCAAGAATCGGAGGATAAAATCCGATTACCGGCGTACCTACTGCCGCGGCAATGTGCAAGGGGCCGGTTGAGTTCGAGATAAACAGACTCACGTGTTGAAGAAAAGCCCCGAGTTCCAGCAACGAGAGTCGATTCACTAAGACATGAACGGCCTCCCCTGCTATGTTTGCAACTTGCTCGGTCAAACGTTCTTCACCCGGTCCACCCGTGACAATCACCCGGTACCCTTTCTTAAATAATAAATGACCGAGCTCTCCGAAACTCTCCGGGCTCCAATCGCGAGCCGAGCCACCGCTTCCGGGATGAAGCACGATGATGTTCTCAGCATTCTCCAGCTTTAAATCTTGAAGAACTCGTTCAGCCGCGGCATGGTGTTTATCCGTCGGTACAAGAAAGGGTTTCGGATATCGCTCGAACTTACAGCCGATAAATTCCAGTAAGGATAAATTGTATTCCAGCTCGTGTTTCTCAGCTGTCTTGCGATGCTCGTACACGCGCCGGTTGAATAAGAACGAATACCACCGGTAGCCCGTTCCAACACGTGTCGGAATTCCTGCTAGGAACATCACCAACGCCAACCGGAACGTTGGGAACGCCAGCACAACAAGGTCGTAGCGCTGCTTGCGGACTTCGGCTAATAAGGTAAAGAACGGCTTCGCTCCATCAGACGAATCCGCCAGCAAAATATTGTCGATGTCCTGCCTGCCCTCGGCAAGCTCTTTCGTATATGCCCGCAGCAAAAACGAAACTCGTGCGCAGGGATAATTCTCCCGTAACACCCGCGCCATTGGGAGCGACAACACCACGTCGCCGATGCGGTCTGTACGGGCGACAAGGATATTGGAGAATGGCGGTCGGGACACTACGATTCAAATGTCGTGAGCGTTACAATATACGGGGAGGAGTTCCGAGATTCAAGGAATGAATGCGTGGACAAACAGACATTAACTAATAAACACCCGTGCGACGTCGAGCAGCATGGAGGGCTGGTTCCACAGCGCAGTGCGGAAAATTCCGCCGATTGTTCGCTTTTCTTCGGGCAGTTTGATTGCTTCCTTGCACAGCATGTTAAGCGTCTGGTCGTCAAGCTTCTCAGTGGCTTCCTTGATGTTGTAGAATACCTCGTGCCGCCAGCCGAGGCGCTTGTGCCAACGCTTCTCGTACTGGAAGAGATAGCGCAAGTCGTTCTTCTGCACCGCCTCGGCAGCCACCTGCCCGGCGATCATGCCGCCGATCATGCCGGTAATGATGCCTCCGCCCGTCATAGGGTTCACCTGGTGCGCGGCGTCGCCGACGAGCATGACATTATTCTTCACAATCTCGTCGCAGGTCTTCGCGCACGGTACGCCGCCCGCGATGCGGGTAAGCGTCGCGGCGGTCGGGAATCTCTTCTCAATGAATTCCTCAAGAAATTTAATAGCAGCTTTCTGTTTTGCCTTTTCGACGCTCACTCCAAGACCGATGTTCGCTGAGTCTTTGCCCTTCGGGAATATCCACAGATAACCACCGGGAGCTACTTCGTCTCCCAGATAAAAATCCAGAATGTCGTCTTCCACATTAATGCCCGTTAAGGTGACCTGCGCGCAGCTTTCCATGTCGCCGATGTGGCAGGTGGTGTCAATGCCCGCCCATTTACCGACGCGGCTTTCGACGCCGTCCGCGCCGATAACGACTTTCGCGCGAATCTCCACCTTCTGGTCTTTGATAATCACCTTAACGCCTTCGGCTGCACCATTGTTCTTGATGAGGTCGTATACGTAGGCTTTGGTGACGACCTCCGCCCCTTCTCGCGCAGCGAGCTTTGCCACTTCGTAATCGAAAATCCTGCGCTCAAGCACGTAACCGATGCCGTCCAAACGAGGTATAACAGACGACCCGTCTGGAGCGATGATACGGAACCGTCGCACGGTGGAGGCGATCCATTTCGGGTCGGGCTCAATAAACTGAATCACGCCCTCGTGGCTGACCGCCTCGCCGCAGCGCACCGGGTAGCCGACGTCGCGGTCTTTCTCCAGCATCAGCACGGATGCGCCGCCCGCCGCAGCATACCGCGCAGCCGTGGAACCGGCAGGTCCTGCACCGACTACTATGACGTCATAGGAATTGTTCATTGGATAACCCAACCGGGTCGGGAGCAAAGCTCCCTCCCAGCGGAAAAAGTGTTACGGTATCGCGACTTCCTTCGGCAAGTTTGCTATTCCCTCGCGGTGAAATTCGATGACTTCCCACGGACACGCCCAGACACACTTGCGGCAGTTGGTGCACCGCTCATCGATGATGCGGATCTCGGATTCCATCAGCTCGATAGCGTCTTCCGGGCACACGCCCACACAGCAGCCGCAAAAATCGCATTTGCCGGGGACAATGTGAATCATTAAGGGTGTGTTTCTAGGCATAAATTTTTCTGCCCACGAAATACCTGCCTACCGCCTGCCTGTCGGTAGGCAGGGCAGGCACGAATCACACTAAAATCAATTTATTTTCGTGTGTTTAGCGTGTTTAGTGGGCTTATCAACACATAATAACCACAGAACGCTTGAAAAGCAATGAGTGAACATTTGTGGTGATAGCTCAATTTCAAAAAAGGTCGTCACCCCGAACTTGTTTCGGGGTCTATTCTGTAAAAAGCTAGATGCTGAAACAAGTTCAGCATGACGTTTGAGTCTAACTCAGGCTGGAATGCCTGTCCTATTCTTTACGCTTTTACAATCTGCAGCGCTTCGATTTGCTTCTTCTGGTTCATCAGTTCCTGATGACGCTGGATATACTGCGCGGTGTCATTTCCGTGCTGTGATGCATCTTTGAGCCGGCGCTGGTTAAGCTCTATTTCTTTTTGAATTGCAATCCGCTTAATCGCGACGACGGCATCGCGGGCGATTTTCCACGGGTCGGGTTCCTCAATTTCCACATCCATCTCCGCCCAACCTTTGCTCAACTCGTAGCGGCTCAAAGCAAGGTCAGAGATTAAACTTTTCAATTCAACATCTTCCAAGTCGTTGAGAATCGATGCTGTGGAGCCGACTGCCACTCCCTCCCGGCGCTGAAGAACGAACTCAACGGCTTTCCTCACGCGTGCATCGCTCAGCTCTTCCGGCATAACGTAGGCATGGATGAAGCTTAGCAGCTCAGGTGTGGCTTCAATCAAGAGTTTGAGAATATCCCGCTCGGCGGCGGGGATTTCCTTGCTCCACTGCGGCGATACGTCTTCAACGGGCGCGTCGAACACTGGAACTTTCTGCGGGTTCGTAGGTTCGCGACGCGCATAGCGGCGGTCTTTTTCGGAGAGTTTTTCAAGCTCGCGGTAGAGCACCGATTCGTAGATGCCGTACTTCTCCGCCACATGCTTGACGTAGAAATTGCGCTTCAGCTCGTCCTTCATCTTAGCTATGGACTGGACGATGGAGCGCACGCTTTCCGCCTGACCCTCCGGCGTTTTGAGTTTCCCGGCCTCCAAGAACTGATGCGCTTTGTAATCGATGAACGAAATGGCGCTCTCCAATAATTCGTGGAATGCCTTCGCGCCGTGCTTTTGCACGTAGGAGTCGGGGTCCTCGCCGGTCGGCAGTTCGACAATTTGCACGTCGAGGTCCTGTTCGAGCGCAAGGTCGACGCCGCGGAGCGTGGCTTGCGAGCCGGCGCTATCGGCATCGTACACGAGCGTGAGCGTCTTCGTGTAACGGCCGATGAGCTGGAGCTGCTCTTCGGTCAGCGCGGTGCCGCTGGAGGCGACCACATTCTGGATGCCCGCCTGGAACAGCGAGATCATATCCGCATATCCTTCCACCATCAGCGCGTTGCTTGTAGCGCGGATTGCCTCTTTGGCTTGGAACAAGCCAAAGAGCACGCGGCTTTTATTATAGATAGGCGTCTCGGGCGAGTTGATGTACTTGCCCATGGGGTCGCTGTCATCGCGCATCTTGCGCGCGCCGAAACCAATCACTCTCCCCGCTGTCGAAAAAATTGGGAACATCGCCCTGCCGCGGAAATAATCGTAGTGCGAGCCGCTTTCCTCGCGCACGCGTGCGAGTCCGGCTTTCAGCAGATGCTCAATGCTGATGCCTTCCTCCTTCGCCCTGTTGACAAAACCTTCCCACGCGCTGAGCGAGTAACCGAGTCCAAATGTTCTGATTGTATCGTCCGAAAACCCGCGCTTGTGGAAATACTCCAGCGCAGCTCTACCCTCGTCGGTTTTTGTCAGGTTGGTATAGAAAAACATCCCCGCGACACGGCAGGCGTTGTAGAGGTTTTCGATCTCGCTGGATTGGTCTAGCTGAGCTTCGGATTCGGGGATGCTGATGCCGACTTTTTGCGCTAGCGTGCGAACGGCCTCGACGAACGAGACTTTCTCCATCTCCATCACGAACGTGAACACGTTGCCGCCCTTCCCACAGCCGAAGCAGTGGTACATTTGCTTCTCCGCGCTGACGGTGAACGACGGCGTTTTCTCCTGATGGAACGGGCAACGGGCGATGTAGTTTTTGCCGCGCCGCTTCAGTGGCACATGCGCGCCGATGACGTCGATGATGTCGTTGGCAGAGCGGATTTCTTCTATTTTTTCGTTGGGTATACGCATAACAGGACAAGAACACCGCTAAGACGCGAAGGGCGCAAAGGTTTTTAAAACAAGATTACCTTAAGTTTTTGTTGTTCTTCGCGTGCTTTGCGACTTCGCGGTTTTCTTTTTATCAACCAAAAAGGTAGCCAATAAAGGCAGGACTATCAAGATAAAGCAAGAAGTCAGTATTCAGTAGTCAGAAATCAGAATAAAAACACCCCTGCCTACGTGCCGAAGTCACTCCGGCAGGCAGGAATTCCTTTGCGCTGTTATGCGTTTCAGAGGGACGTCTGGTCGTGGGCGATTTTGATGTGCGATATGTTTTTCTTTAAAACTTTAAAACCTTAAAAGCTTAGCCACGAAGACACGAAGGCACAAAGGTAAACAAGGGTATTCCTCCCCCTTTATCCCCTCGTTGAGGGAACAATAAAGTGCTAAGCCAACGATATGTCTTCTATTCTTTCTTCTGACTGCTGACTGCTGACTCCTGAATTCTGACTACTGCTTTCATATTCCTAAGAACCGAAGGTGCTCCCGCGTTGCCGTTGCGGGACGTGCCTGTGGCGCTCAACCGGTACGGCTGTTTCGTCCGGTGGAGCCATCCACAATGTGGATGCATCAACCCGTTTGGTACCCGCAGCACGGGTGACGAGGCACGAGGCTGACATTTTTCTGGCTTTGAACAGCTATGGGTGTTCAGCGATTCACCTTGGAGCCTTCTGCGGAGCGACCGCAGATACGCCTCGAAATTGTCGGGAGGCTGACAAGGCCATACACCTTCGGATAACTTAGGAAACTTGCACTGATTTTACAGATTTGCACTGATTTCCGCAGATACTGACATTCTGAATGATTGCATATGAGCTCATTGGATGCAATCATTACAGCGTACGCATCTGTGCGCATCTGCGGGAATCCATAAAATCAGCGTAAGGCAATATACACAACCACACCCCCGCTCGTCAATACAAGATTTGTAATTTGTTTGGACAATTTTTGTAAAAAGATTGTACAAATTTTGTAATAATGCATGGGCGTTCAGTTGAACGCCCCTACGGACTTTGTAATTTTTACAATAATCTAATTTAAATGAACACCAATATACGCCGGGGAAGGGTGTTTGTCAACTGAAGTTTTATAAAATCTTTACTGAAATTTTCAAATATTTTTCTGAGGCGGGCGGTAAGCCAACACACCCCTAAATCCCCTCTCGCCAAACTCGTTCCTCCCCACAGAGGGGACTTTTGGGCTCATGCGCGGGAGTCCCCTCTCGTGCGCAGGCAAAAGCGTTGAGAGAGGGGAATAGAAGGGGTGTGTCGCTACCAAAAAACAGCAGAACCACTCCCGCTAGGTTGAGAGTGGTTCTGTATAAACAACGAAGGCGACGTTATATAACGTCGCCTTCTTGTGAATGTTGCGTATTGCTTAGTACATATCGCCCATGCCACCGCCGTGCGGCATAGCCGACGCGGCTTCCTTCTTCTCGGGCTTCTCAACGATGGTAGCTTCCGTCGTTAAGAGCAGGCTGGCAACGCTTGCGGCGTTTTCCAGCGCGATACGTGCAACCTTCGTCGGGTCAATAACGCCCGATTTAATGAGGTTTTCGTATTGCTCGTTCTGCGCGTTGAAGCCGTAGTCGTCCTTGCCCTCTTTGATCTTGTTGACCACGACTGAGCCTTCGAGGCCGGCGTTGGCAACGATTTGCCGGACAGGCTCTTCGAGAGCACGGCGGATGATTTCCACCCCGATCTTCTGGTCGTCGTTCTCCGCTTTCACTTTGTCGAGGTCCTTTAAGCAGCGGACATATGCCACGCCGCCGCCGGGGACGATGCCCTCTTCCACCGCCGCACGGGTTGCGTGCAGGGCGTCCTCAACACGGGCTTTCTTCTCTTTCATTTCGACTTCCGTAGCGGCGCCGATCTTCAGCACGGCAACACCGCCTGAGAGTTTTGCCAGACGCTCCTGGAGCTTCTCCTTGTCGTAATCGGAGGTCGTGTTGTCAATCTGCTGCTTGATCTCCTTAATGCGCTTCGTGATTTCTTCCTTCTTGCCCGCGCCTTCGACGATGGTCGTGTTGTCCTTGTCGATGGTGACGCGCTTGGCGGTACCGAGGTAGTTCAGCGTGGCGTTCTCGAGCTTGAAGCCCTTCTCTTCGGAGATCACCGTACCGTTGGTGAGGATGGCGATGTCTTCGAGCATTGCCTTGCGGCGGTCGCCGAAGCCCGGAGCCTTCACCGCGCAGATGCGCAGAGTGCCGCGGAGCTTGTTCACCACCAATGTTGCAAGCGCTTCGCCTTCTACTTCCTCAGCAATGATAAGCGACGGCCTGCCGGACTGTGCGACTTTCTCGAGAATCGGCAGTAAGTCCTTCATCGCGCTGATTTTCTTATCGTGAATCAAGATATACGGGTCTTCGAGGACGGCTTCCATGCTCTCCGCGTCCGTTACAAAGTACGGCGAGAGGTAGCCGCGGTCGAACTGCATGCCTTCGACCACTTCGAGGCTGGACTCGGTGCCCTTTGCCTCTTCAACAGTGATGACGCCGTCTTTGCCGACCTTCTCCATCGCGCTGGCAATACGGTCGCCGATCTCGCGGTCGTTGTTAGCGGAAATCGTGCCAACCTGCGCGATTTTTTCTTTGTCGTCACCCACCGTCTTGCTCAAGCTTTTCAAACTCTCGACGATTTGCTTCACGGCGAGGTCGATGCCGCGCTTCAAGTCCATCGGGTTGGCGCCGGCGGTGACGTTCTTCAAGCCCTCGCGGATAATCGCCTGGGCGAGAACGGTCGCTGTGGTGGTGCCGTCGCCTGCGACGTCTGAGGTCTTCGAGGCGACTTCGCGCACCATCTGCGCGCCCATGTTCTCGATGGGGTCTGAGAGTTCGACTTCCTTTGCAACTGTTACGCCATCTTTGGTAATAGTCGGCGCACCGAATTTCTTATCGATCACCACGTTGCGACCCTTGGGACCCAACGTGACCTTCACCGCGTCGGCGAGCTGGTCGACGCCCTTCTTCAGGGCGGCTCTCGCTTCCGCGTCGAATTGGATTAATTTTGCGGCCATTGTTTTCTCTCCTTAATTTTCTTTTTTTGCCACTACGTCACGAAGGCACTAAGAAAAAATAAACTTGAATTAGTTACACTTCGTGTCTTGGTGTCTTTGTGGCGGATTGTGGTTATTTGCCTTTGGGCATGATAGCGAAGATGTCGCTTTCGCGCATGATCAAAAGCTCTTCGCCTTCGAAGGTGACTTCCGTGCCGGAATACTTTCCGTAGAGCACGTTGTCGCCGGTTTTAATTTCCATCGGGATATTCTTCCCGTCATCGCTTGTGCGGCCTGGGCCCACAGCGATCACTTCGCCCCACACGGGCTTCTCTTTTGCCGTGTCGGGAACGATAATGCCGCCCTTGGTCTTTTCTTCCGCCTTTGAAGGCCGGACGACCACGCGGTCTGCCAGTGGCTTCAGGTTCATAGACTTCCTCCGCTAATAGGTTGTTGTGTAAAGGTTTACTGGTTAATGAGTGCCTGCCCATTATGGCTTTTAGAGATTGGCACTCGTTTGTAGTGAGTGCTAATATAGGAGAGAAAGAGGAGAAAGTCAAGAGGGAAAGCGCAAAGAGGAGTGCCGCAATCGTTATTGCGGCACTGCATCAATAGCGATTGATGCAGTCCTGAAGATAAACTTACCTCAAAACCGTCACTTTACCCGTCCAGTGGGCAACCCGTCTGCGAATGGTTTCTACTTTTTCTTTGTACGGCAGGCCTGCTAACAAGACCTCTTCTCTTCCCATGAGGTCGCCAACAACATACCCGATTCCAACACCGACAACAGAGCCGACAACAACGCCTGCGATTCGATTATCCTCATTCAGGGCGCCAATCGCTCCGCCCATTACGACAGCAGGTATAAATATGGGATTGTAGCTGTAGACGAAGCTCAGGAGGCTATCTAGATGCCTCCAGTACATAGCGCCCTCTGGGTTGGAGAAACCGACAGAGTCATTTCGAATCGTATCTGGATGCACGTCCTCGAGCTCCGAACCATCGAGAGAAATGATGGTCCAGTTGTAATGCTGGGCAAAAATCTGAACGGGTAACAGACCAAGTATGGCCAGGAGAAGAGCAGTTTTCATTTGTATTCTTAGTCTTTCAATCCCTCCACCACTACCACATACTCTCCTTTGGGTGACTTGCTGGAAACGGTTTGCAAAACATCCTGCACTGGACCACGGACGACCTCTTCAAACTTTTTGGTAAGCTCGCGGGCGACGACGACATGGCGATTGCCGAGGTAGGTGGAGATTTCAGTCAGGGTTTTAACAATGCGATGCGGAGATTCGTAGAGAACAATCGTGCGGGTTTCGCTCTGGAGCGACTCCCACTTCGTCTTGCGGCCTTTTTTCTGAGGCAGGAAGCCTTCGAACACGAAGCTGTCCGTTGGAAGTCCGCTCACGACTAAGGCGGAGATAAACGCCGAGGGGCCGGGAATGGGAACGACGGGAATGGATTTCTCCAGCGCTGCGCGGACGAGATAAAATGCTGGGTCGGAGATTCCCGGTGTGCCGGCATCAGACACGACAGCAATGGATTTACCATCCAGCAATTTGCTAATCAGTTCCGGAGTGCGCTGGCGCTCGTTGAAGCTATAATAGCTCACCATCGGCTTGTTGATTTTGTAACGGTCGAGCAGAATTTTCGTCTTGCGCGTGTCTTCCGCGGCAATCAAATCGACAGACAAAAGCGTATTGACCGCTCGGTAGGTGATGTCTTCAAGGTTGCCGATGGGAGTTGCGACGAGGTATAAGGTGCCAGGGGACATTGCCGATTGTCAATTGACGATTGTCGATTTACAAAACAATGAATGTGAGGATAGGTTTTTCCCCGCTATAAAGCGACGGGATTTCACGAAAAGCTGTTCAACAATTGTCAATCGGAAATCGTCAATCTGCAATGGTGTCACATTCCCCAATCGCGCACGTAGCGGAAATCCACATTCAGCGTACGGTAAGAGATTTTGGCGATGACGGGTGGACGGCGCTTGAATTGATTCTTCCGCACTAGTGTACGGACCTTCTGGATAAAATCAGACTTGAAGCCCATTTTGACAAGTTCTTCGTCGTTTCTGCGCTCGTCGATCATTCGGAACAGAAGCTCATCCAGCTCGCGATAAGTAAACCCCAGCTCGTCTTCGTCGGTTTGGCCCGTCCAAAGGTCGGCGGTGGGTTTCTTGTCGATAATGCCCTTGGGTACGTCGAGTTTTTCCGCCAAAGCCCAAACATGCGTCTTGTAGAGGTCGCCGAGGGGATTCAACGCGCTTGCCGTATCGCCGTAAATTGTGCCGTAGCCGACCATGATCTCGGTCTTGTTGCTCGTGCCGATGACGAGCGCACTCTCGCGTGCGGAGATATCATAGAGCACAATCATCCGCATCCGCGCCATGATGTTGCCGCGGCGGATGTTGTCGGAAATCTTGTGCGCTTCGCAATAAGCATCAACCATCGGCGAAATATCCACTGTTTCGCTTTTGACGCCCAACTGTTTCACAACTGCCTGCGCATCTTTGAGGCTTTCTGGACTGCTCGATTTATAGGGCATGAGCACGCCTAGAGTGTTTTCTTTTCCCAGGGCTTGAGCGGCAAGGAATGCCGAGACGGCGGAATCCACCCCTCCCGAAATGCCGATGACGCCTTTACTGAATCCGGCATTGCGCGTTTCATCGTGCAGAAATTGCACCAGCAATTCCTGCACGAAGTCCATGTTCAATTTCAGCGAGCCTTTGTGGTCGCCGTGGAATGTTTCCATAGTTGCTCTGTGCGGCGCACTTTGAAAATGCGTCGCACGTCGAATATGTGAGAACTGATCCTCCCCCTGAAGGGCTTTGCCCTTCTTTCCCCCTCTATGAGGGGGACAGTCCGCCTCGGCGGACAGGGGAGGTTTTTTCACTGCTGTATTACCTACTATATTTAAGAATACAACTATTTACTCCCCTTCGCTGATTTCCTTTAGTGCGTGGCGGATGATGCCGATGCCCTCATCAATTTCCTGCGTCGTGATGTTGAGCGACGGGCGGAAGCGAATCGAGCGGTCGCCGCAGCCGATGAGAATCAGCCCCTCGTCGTACGACTTGCTCCTCAATTGATCGCGATTCTGTGCTGTGTCGAGGTCCATTGCGCAGAGCAATCCCAACCCGCGTGCATTACTGATGAGCGAAGGGAACTCCTGTTCAAGTTTGTTCAATTGCTTTTGCAAGTGCGCGCCAACGGTCGCGGCATTGTTTACCAGTTGCTCTTCATTGATGATTTCAAGCACTTTCGTGAACCGCACCATATCCGTTAAATTGCCGCCGAAAGTTGAGTTGATGCGACTTGACTTGTGGAACACGTTCTCAAGCACATCGTCGATGCGGGTACTGGACATGAAGCCGCAGATCTGCGTCTTTTTGCCGAACACGCACAGGTCGGGCTTAACGTAATACTCGTGCGTCCACATTTTGCCGGAGATGCCGATGCCCGTCTGCACCTCGTCGAAAATGAGAAGGATCTCGCTCTCATCGCAGATGGTACGAAGCTCGGCGAGGAATTCCTTGCGGAACTGGTTGTCGCCACCCTCGCATTGAATCGGCTCAATAATGAGTGCCGCGATATCATCGGGGTTATTGATGATGGCTTGCTTAATCTGCTGGAGCGCGAGCGTTTCTTCTTTCTTGACTTGCTCGAGGTTCGGGCCGTTGAGCGGGAACTTCACCACCGGGTTATGGATGCGCGGCCACTTGAACTTCGGGAAGTAGTTCGTCTTTACCGGGTCGGTGTTCGTGAGTGAGAGCGTGTAGCCGCTGCGGCCGTGGAACGCCTTGCGGAAGTGAATCACTTGCCATCCGCGCTCTTCTGTGTGGCCCTTGACGAAGTTCTTGCGGACTTTCCAGTCGAATGCCGTCTTGATGGCATTCTCCACTGCCAGCGCGCCGCCGTCGATGAAGAATGCGTACGGGAGATTCTCCGGCTGAGCGATACGCCCAAACGTATCGACAAACTCCGCCATCTCTACCGTGTAGGCGTCAGAGTTCGAGGGTTTGTTGACTGAGACGTACGCGAGCTTCTCCAGAAACTCCGGCGTGGTCATTTTCGGGTGGTTCAATCCAACCGACCCCGAAGAAAAGAATGTAAAGAAATCCAGATACCGCTTGTTATAGCGGGAGTCGTAGATGTATGAGCCCTTGCTGCGCTTTAAGTCAACGACAAGGTCGAAGCCATCGACCTGCATGTGCTTCGCGAGCGTGGTATGGACATCCGTTGGAAGGACTTTAACGGGGTTCTTCGTCGTCGGTTTTTCGACAGACGAATGGCTAGTTTTGTTCGCTCCTCCCGTAGGAAAGGTAGGGGTCATGGGAATAATTTTTTCCCGGGCTTTCTCGTTCATGATACACCTCAAGTTCTAAAGGATGAATGATAATAGACGTGCTGGTTGGAACCATTCATTCCTCAGAAGAATTCCTGGTGCTCATAGAATTGTATGATGAACATTCGCCCGTTCATATTTCTAGTCTAAATTGAAAAGCTAAAAGCAACCTCCCCGTCCCGCTTCAAAGCAGCGGGACACCCCTCCTTGGATAGGAGGGGAAAACGACCGCACACCTTTGTCCCCCTAACCAAGGGGGACGCGGCTCATTGTGTGAGCCGCAGGGGGTTACTCAACAGAAAAAACATGACAACCTCATGCGTTGTCAATCTGTGCGCGTTGAAGCTTGCCGCTGTAATCCACGTACACCGTTTTCCACTCGGAGAAGAAGTCGTACACAGTCCACCCGCCTTCGCGGTGGCCGTTGCCTGTTTCCTTCACGCCGCCAAACGGCATGTGCGCCTCGGCGCCGATAGTCGGTGCATTAATGTACGTAATTCCCGCCTTCAAATCACGTATGGCGTGATAGGCGTTATTGATGTCTTGGGTATACACAGACGACGAGAGGCCGTACGTCGTATTATTAGCTATGCGAATTGCTTCATCAAGAGAGCGGACTTTAATCACGGAAAGCACGGGGCCGAAGATTTCCTCCTTCGCCACGCGCATATTCTCCGTTACGTCGGCAAGGACGGTTGGCTCGTAGAACCAGCCTTTCGAAAGCCCGTTGCCCGAAGCAACTTTTCCGCCGGCGACGACTTTCGCGCCTTCGCCTTTTCCGATTTGCACATAGGAATCGACGGTCTTCCGCTGGTTCTCGTTGACGCACGGGCCCACTTCATTTTTCTCATCCAGCCCATCGCCCAGGTGGAGTTTCTGCGCTTTGTCGACGACCATCGAGAGGAATTTATCGTACACTTTCTCGTGTACGATTAAGCGGCTGGTTGCTGTGCAACGCTGTCCGGTGGTACCGAAAGCCCCCCACAGCACACCTTCGAGGGCGAGGTCGAGACGCGCGTCGTCCATAACAATCTGGGCGTTCTTGCCGCCAAGCTCCAGCGAGACGCGCTTGAGCGTTTTGCTGGCGACTTCGGAAATCTTCTTGCCGACGCCGGTCGAGCCTGTAAAACTAATCAAATCGACATCCGGATGCTCGACGAGCACCATGCCGACTTCGCTGCCGCCGCCATGCACGATGTTGACGACACCGGGCGGCACACCGGCTTCAATTAATATCTCTACGAGCGCAGTTGCCGTCGCAGGTGTATCCGATGCCGGCTTGAACACAATCGTGTTGCCGCACACGAGCGCTGGGAAAATCTTCCACGTGGGAATCGCCATCGGGAAGTTCCACGGCGTAATAATCGCCGCAACGCCGATTGGCATTCTGACTGCCATGTTAAACTTGTTCGGCAGCTCAGATGGAACGGTGTGACCGAACAACCTTCTGCCTTCCGATGAGGCATAGTAGGCTGTGTCAATTCCTTCCTGCACATCACCACGAGTTTCGAGTAACACTTTGCCCATTTCCTGCGTCATAAGCCGGGCGATTTGCTCTTTACGCTCAGTCATCAGGTCGCCAACCTTACGCAGGATGTCGCCGCG
Source organism: Ignavibacteriota bacterium (assembly GCA_022616555.1). GTDB lineage: Bacteria > Bacteroidota > Ignavibacteria > UBA10030 > UBA10030 > JAKEEG01. Next base: position 21,348 of record JAKEEG010000058.1, read on the forward strand.
CTTGGGAGCAGGCACCAGCCGCCATTCTTCGAACGCCGTGCGAGCGGCTTTCACCGCCTCGTTCACGTCGTCTTTGTTAGAGAGTGGGAACGTCCCAACCACTTCATCCCAGTTAGCGGGATTGCGGTTCTCAAACGTCTTGCCTGATTTTGCATCCACCCACTTGCCGTTAATATAGTTTTGGTATTTTTTGGACATGGATTCCCTGTTATTCTAATCCTACCTGCTTAAAAATATAATCAACATTTCGGACACTTTTCTTGAGGTCGAAAAGGTCTTTAATTTCAGCCTCAGAAAGGTGTTTTTTCACTTCATCGCTTTTTGAAAGTACTTCTTGGAAACTTTGCTTCGTCTTCCACACTTCCATCGCGTGTCCCTGCACGATTTTGTACGCTTCCTCGCGCTTCAAGCCTTTGTTGGTGAGGGCAAGCAAAACAGACTCGGAGAAGATCAATCCGTTAGTCAGGTTGAGATTGCGGAGCATGTTTTCTGGATACACGATGAGGTTCTCGATGATTTTCGTCATCTCCGCAATCATGAAATCCAATAAGATACAGCTATCAGGAATAATCACACGCTCGACGGACGAATGCGTGATGTCCCGTTCATGCCAGAGAGCGACGTTCTCCGTTGCCGCCATGGCATTGCCGCGCAACACACGGGCAAGTCCCGCCACACGCTCGCTTTTAATCGGGTTGCGCTTGTGCGGCATGGCAGAGGAGCCCTTTTGACCCTTGGAGAAATACTCTTCAGCTTCGAGGACTTCCGTTTTTTGCAGGTGCCGAATTTCCGTCGCGAATTTTTCCAGCGAGCTGCCGCACATGGCGATTTTGTTCATGAACTCCGCATGGCCATCACGCGGCACAACCTGAGTGGAAATCGGAGCGGGCGTCAAACCCAGCTTCTCGCACACATAACGTTCGACCGAAGGATCGATGTGTGCGTACGTGCCAACGGCACCTGAGATTTGTCCGACAGCAATAGACTCAATTGCGCCCTCAATGCGCTCAATCTGTCGCACGGTTTCCAAATACCATTGCGCGAGCTTCAATCCGAAGGTCACCGGCTCGGCGTGGATGCCGTGCGTGCGCCCGACCATCG
>JAKEEG010000059.1 GCA_022616555.1 Ignavibacteriota bacterium
GGTTGCCAAAGTACTGCTACAAAAATTCGGCATCGTGAAAGGCTTGATGACTACTGTGCACTCCTACACAAACGACCAAAAATTACTCGACCTGCCGCATTCCGATTTGCGCCGTGCGCGTGCTGCTGCGATTAATATGATCCCGACCTCTACCGGTGCTGCAAAAGCCATCGGGCTGGTCATCCCAGAGCTGAAGGGCAAAATGGACGGCGTGGCGATCCGTGTCCCAACGCCGAACGTCTCGCTCGTAGATTTGGTGATCGAAGCTGAAAAATCGGCCACGAAAGACGAAGTCAACGCCGCGTTCAAAGAGGCGGCATCCGGTCCGATGGGCAAGTACCTCGAGTACTCAGAAGCTCCATTGGTGTCGGGTGACTTCAAGGGCAACCCGCATTCCGCTATCGTCGACGCACCGTTAACCTATGCTATTGGCACGCTCATAAAGGTGTGCGCGTGGTACGACAACGAGTGGGGCTATTCAAACCGCGTTATCGACCTCACGAAGAAACTCGCGGGTTCGCTGGCAGACTAACGCGAATATTCTTCTGACTGTCAGGACTATCGGCGGGCTGAGAATGTTCATCGCTCTCAGCCCGCTTTGTTCTTTACGAGACTAACATGAACAAACTCACCATTGACGACATATCGCTCAAGGGCAAGCGCGTGCTCGTGCGTGTGGATTTCAATGTGCCGTTGGATGAGAAACAGCAAATTACCGACGATACGCGCATCGTCGAATCGCTTCCAACGATTAAAAAAATAGTTGGCTCGGGTGGACGTGCAATTCTCATGAGCCACCTTGGCCGCCCGAAGGGTAAGCCGAAACCGGAATTCAGCCTGCGCCCCGCTGCAGAAAGGCTGTCGAAGCTCTTAGGCAAGCCTGTGCAGATGGCGCCGGACTGCGTGGGAGATCCTGTCAAGAAAATGGCAGATGGACTCAAAGACGGCGAGTGCCTGATGTTGGAGAACCTGCGCTTTCATAACGAAGAGGAGGGCAATGATCCTGGCTTTGCCAAACAACTTGCGAGCCTGGGCGACGTATATATTAATGATGCGTTCGGCACAGCCCATCGCGCACACGCTTCAACAGAAGGTGTGACGAAATTCATTGCGACTTCTGCGGCTGGATACCTGATGCAGAAGGAACTTGACTATCTCGGCAGGGCAGTGGGAAATCCTGCGCGCCCGTACGTAGCAATTTTGGGAGGCTCGAAAATCTCCGGGAAGATCGATGTTATCCAAAATCTCATGTCGAAGGTCGATGCTTTGCTCATCGGCGGCGGAATGATGTTCACATTCTATAAAGCTCAAGGACTTGGTATTGGTGATTCGTTGCTTGAGGCGGATAAAGTTGAGCTGGCAAAGAAAATACTCGACACGGCGAAAGCGCGGAACGTTCGTCTCCTGCTTCCTGTTGACTGTGTAGTAGCTGACAAAGTAGATAACGGCGCAACGACGCAGGTTGTCAATGTGAAGTCAATTCCCGCAGGACAAAAGGGACTTGATATTGGTCCAGAGTCGGTAAAAACATTTTCTGCTGAAATTCAGAAGGCAAAGACTGTCGTGTGGAACGGCCCAATGGGCGTGTTTGAAGTGGAGAAATTTGCTGCAGGTACAAACGCTATCGCTCAAGCGCTCGTGAGTGCTACAAAAAACGGCGCGGCAACGATTGTCGGCGGTGGGGATTCCGCAGCCGCCATCGCGCAGACGGGATTGCAGAAAGCCGTCTCGCACGTCTCTACCGGCGGCGGGGCGTCGCTGGAATTTCTGGAAGGCAAAGTTCTCCCGGGCGTCGCAGCGTTAACGGATAAGAAATAGTTTCCTCCGAAGGAGTCCCTTTGGGACAGTTATCAGTTGTCAGTTAAAGAACAATCGTCAATCGTAAATCATCAATTGTCAATGGTTTAAATGTCTAATTACTATCGTCCGTCGATGTTCGGGGGATTTTCGTTTTTCCCTCCCATGATTAAAATTCTCCTCCTCTCCAACGGCGTGGTGTTTTTATTTATGGCAGTGTTTGGGGATTTCAGCATTGATGGCAGATCCCTCAACTCATATTTGACGGAGTACTTCGCTTTAATCCCGTTTGGGTTCGGGTTTTTGCCGTGGCAGTTGGTCACCTATCAGTTCATGCACGCCGGCTGGTCGCATATCCTTTATAATCTCTTCGGTCTGTGGATGTTTGGAATGGAGATTGAAAATATCTGGGGCTCGAAAAAATTCCTCATCTATTATTTGGTATGTGGGGTTGTCGCCGGGATATTCCAGCTTGCGCTTGCCCCTGTATTTGAGCCAACGCAATTGGCGCCCACTGTCGGTGCTTCGGGGGCAGTGTATGGTGTCTTGATAGCGTTTGCGATGATGTTTCCCGACAGATACATTTTTCTGTATTTCCTATTGCCAATCAAGGCAAAATATTTCGTTGGCGGACTGATTTTGCTAGGTGTGTTTGCCGTCGGTAGTCCGGGCAACGTCGCTAACCTTGCCCACCTCGGCGGCGCGTTTGCCGGTTTCCTAATGATTCTCAGCGACCGGGGACAGATTCCGTTTACGCGGACGTTCAACAACATGCGTTCGCGGATGCGACAACAACAACGCGTGTGGCCAGGCGAGGATGTTCTCGATGCGAAAGTGTATGACATCAAAGACGGAAAGCCGAAAGACGACCGCAACGAAACCCAGCGCCGGGTGGATGAAATCCTCGATAAAATTTCCCGCAGCGGTTACCAAAACCTGACAGACGAGGAAAAGCGCATCCTCTTTGAAGAGAGCAAAAAGCTGAATTAAGGGAGAACATGACAAAATCAAATAAATTCATAACAGGATTTCTTGGGATATCCTTTTTCATGTTCGGAGTCTTGAAGTTTGTCAATCCTTTCAAGGAATGGTATACAATGCAAATAACTGCCAGCGAGTTACCGTTTCCTTCTTATTGGCTGGGTCAACTTGGAGAAATTTTAATTGGAGTATCGTTCCTGCTTGTGCTATTTCTTCGTAAAAAAATCAGCCCGATACATGTGAACCGCATTCTTTACCTCACCAGTGCAGCGTACATTATTATGGTGTCGGTAATTTTTTATGTGCACTTTCATCCTAATGTCCCGGCGGAGGTCTTACCATTAGGGATTAAACCGCCGTTCCTTCCCGGAATGTTTTTAGTGCTTGCTGCTCTGAATCTATACTTAACAAGGAAGGCAACGGCACTTGGCGAAGGGCTAAAGTAGTATAGTGCAGGGCTGATATTCATAATCTTTTCTTTGCGCCTGCCTGCCGGTAGGCAGGTCTCTGTGAGAGACAAAAGGGGATTGTGTGAAGGCAATTTATTCCTTACCTTAATACACTATGTCATTTGAAATTGTCGTTCCTGAAATACACACCAACGGCTGGAAGCCGCATCCGACGTATAAAGTGAACCTGCGCCGCACCACGCGGCAGGTGAACGTCGGCGGAATCAAGATCGGCGGCGACGCGCCTATTTCCGTCCAGACGATGACGAAAACGAAGACGGACGACATCGCCGGGACGGTTGGCCAGATTAAAGCGGCGGCGGAAGCCGGTTGCGACATTGTGCGCGTGACGGTGAACGACAAGGAAGCAGCGGAATCGATGGCAGAGATTGTCCGCCAGTCGCCGTTGCCGATTGTTGCGGACATTCACTTCAACCATATCTTCGCGCTTAAAGCTGTTGAAGCCAACGTCGCGAAAGTACGCATCAATCCAGGCAACATCGGTTCGAAGGACCGCATTCGTCAGGTGCTCACTGCGGCGAAAGACCGCGGCATTCCTATCCGCATCGGCGTAAACTCCGGTTCGCTCGAAGAAGACATTTTGGGGAAACACGGCTACCCGACGCCAGAGGCGCTGTACGAAAGCGCCATGCGGCATGTGGGAATCTGCCACGAGTTCGATTTTCACGATATCGTTATTTCCGTCAAGTCCACAGATGTTAAACTGATGATTGAAGCGTACCGTCTTGTCGCGGAGCGGACGGATATTCCTTTACATCTCGGCGTCACCGAAGCAGGCACGACACGCGTCGGCACTATCAAATCTGCGGTTGGAATTGGTACCTTGTTATCTGAAGGCATTGGCGATACGATTCGCGTTTCATTGACTGATGACCCGGTAAAGGAAGTAGAAGTCGGTAAAGAAATCCTCCGCTCGCTCAGTCTCGCCTCGCGCAACATCGAGCTGATCGCCTGCCCGACGTGCGGAAGGTTGGAGGTAGATCTGTTCGGCATTATGCACCAGTTGGAGGAAAAGCTTGCGGGCGTGAAAAAGCCGGTAAAGATCGCCGTGCTTGGTTGCGTTGTCAACGGTCCCGGCGAAGCGAGCGAGGCTGACATCGGCATTGCCGCGGGAAAAGGTGTTGCCATCCTCTACCGCAAGGGCGAAGTGGTCAAACGTGTGAAAGAGGAAGAGATTGTCAGCACAGTATTAGAAGAGGTGGAGAGATTCCAGCCGGAAAGTTAGATTAATAGGAGTGCAAATGATGCATAATGCCCGCTTCGGCGGGCATTGCTGTTTTTAGCCCAGTTTTTCTTATTTTCTATTGAACCTTTTTTAGCAAACGCAGTCTTATCTATTGACCGGCTGCAGTATGCTACAGCAAGAAGATTGCCAGAAGGAGAACGTTTGACTGACAACGAACTGATGTTCAAAGTACGCGACGGCGAGGTGGGGAAATTGGGTACTCTTTTCGAGCGCTATCACGAAAAGCTCTATGGCTTTTTTGTGAGGCACACCGGCAAGAAAGAGATAAGTGAAGACCTGGTGCAGGAAGTATTTTTCCGCGTGCTCAAATACCGGCATACGTTTCGCGGAGAGGCTCCGTTCACAGTGTGGATGTATCAGCTGGCACGGAATGCCTCAGCGGATTATTTCCGCAAGTGGAAAAACGAATCGCCGATGACCGAGTATACCGAGGAGCAACAAAGCGATGACCTACTTCCCCATGAACAAGTGCAAGAGCAGGAAGAACATCGGCTGTTGAAATTAGCGCTGTTGAAATTATCTGACGAAAAGCGGGAAGTGCTGGTGATGAGTCGGTTTCAAGAACTAAAATATGAAGAGATCGGGAAAATTCTTGATTGTCCCGTCGGCACGGTCAAAGCCCGTGTGCATTATGCGTTGAGAGATCTGCGCGATGAATATATGAAATTAGTCGGTGCGGAAGTTTAGACAAACTCAATCTGAATTGGAAATTGTCTTTTGGTAATGGTAACAGGGTGACATTATGACGACACAACAACATGTAGTAGACCTTTTGCCTGATTTTTTAATGGGCTCATTTACAGAACCCGAGCGCAGCTCGATCCAAACACACTTGAAATCCTGTGCAGCGTGCAGGAAGGAGTATGAAAGCTTGAGCATGCTCTGGAATTCGCTCAGCACGCTGCCGGAAGAAAAGCCAAGTCCGGCTATGCGCGAGCGTTTCAACGCGATGCTTTCCGCCTATGAGCAGGGGATCCGCCACGGCGCGAAATCCTCGTTCTGGGAAAGTCTCAATGCAATTTTCGCTCGTCTTCTCCCGAAACAGCCCGCGATTCAGTTTGCGCTGATGCTTGTGCTTGTGGTCGGTGGTTTCACGCTCGGCAGCCGTTCGGCTGACGGAATAGTATCGGATGGCATCGAACAAGATAGCCAAACCGAAATAGCCCAGCTCCGGGGCGAAGTTCAAGCCATGAGCCGTATGCTGGCTGTCTCACTGTTGCGCCAACAATCTGCGAGCGAGCGAATCAAAGGTGCGAGTTGGACAGAGCGATTGACCCAGCCGGATGAACAAGTACTCGGCACGTTGGTAAAAACGTTAAACTACGACCCGAATGTCAACGTTCGCCTCGCGGCGATGGACGCACTCACGAAGTATGCGGAAGAACCCGAAGTGCGCGAAACGTTTGTCGAATCGCTCACAAAACAAACATCACCGCTGATGCAAATCGCGCTCGTGGAAGTGATTGCGGAGCTCAAGATTCCGGGCGCTGCATCCGCGTTCCGCGAAATTCTCAAGAGTGAGCAGATTAATGAGACTGTGAAAGAACGAATCCAGCAACGGTTATCCGAACTCGAGGAGTGAGGAAACGATGAAGAACATGACCATACTCTATGCAGGAATGTATTTGGCGGTTTTTTCGAGTCTCGCGATAGGACAAGACGTCACGGAGAAAGAAGAAATCCGCAAGACGTTCGTGCTGAAAGGCGTAGAAGACAAACGGATCTTGCTTGACAATACCGACGGCTCGATTGAAGTAAAGGGCTACGACGGGAATGAAATTCAGCTCGTCGTCCGAAAGGAAATCGAAGCGGAATCGGAGCGCAAAATCCAGGAAGCGAAGGAGGAAGTGATTCTTGACATCAAGGAGGAGACAGATAAACTCCTGATCTATGTCGATGCGCCATGGCGGAGGTCAGACGGCTCGATCAACTATCGCGGGTACGAGTACTATGGGTATCGCGTGAAACATGATTTTGAGCTTCGAGTACCGAAAAAGATGAGCCTCTACTTGAGAACTGTCAACCAAGGAAAAGTAACCGTCCAAGACGTCGAAGGAGAATTTGAGGTCCGAAACGTCAACGAGGGAATCGAAATGCTGAATATCGCGGGTCCTGCGAGAGTGGCGACGGTCAACGGCCCCATAAAGGTCACATTTACGAAGAATCCGAAATCAGATTGTTCATTCAAGACGGTCAACGGGAATGTGGAAGTGGAGTTTCAAGAAGGCCTTTCGGCAGTCCTCAGGTTTAAAACATTTAATGGGGAAGTCTATACAGATTTTGATGTCACTGACTTGCCGCCAGGTGACCGGTTAGTTGAAACGAAAAAAAGAGGCAAGAAAGTTTATCGGAGAGGCGATTTCTTCTCCGTGCGAGTGGGCGAAGGCGGTGTCGACGTCGATTTTCAAAAGAAGAGTTGGTCGTCTTCCGCACGCGCTGATGAAGGCGGTCCTGAATTTTTGTTCAACACATTGAACGGCGACATTTACATCGTCAAACAAAAGTAACAATTCATTTTTAATTGAGGAGTAGTATCATGAAGAAGTCCATAACTCATTTCAACTCATTGCTTGCTGTTATGTTTTTCCTCCTTGCAGGGACGGGATTGTCTGCGCAGGAGACGCAAGTTGACAAAGTCAACGTGCCCCTCTCTGACCCCGCGCGCCCGGTCAAGCTCGAAGTGGGAATTATGAACGGTAGTATCACGGTGAAAGGTGTGCAAGGTTTGAAGGAGGTGATTGTGGAGGCAGCGCCGCGTTATCGAGAGGAAAGCCGCAGGCGTGAACAGGAGCGGAAGGATGGGTTGAAACGGATTATGAACACCACAACTGGCCTCACCGTGGAGGAGGATAATAATAAAGTTGATGTGAGCACCGGTATGTCGGGGCATTCACGAACGATTGATTTGACGATACAGGTTCCGACGAATACAGCCATGGATTTAAGCACAGTAAATAGTGGTGATGTCTATGTAGAAAATATCGTCGGAGACCTTGAAATCAGCAACACCAATGGCAAAGTAACCGTGGACAATATCTCGGGCTCAGCTGTCATCCATGCGTTGAACGGGAACATCGTTTCCACCTTTGCAAAGGTGAACCAACAAAGCCCAATGTCGTTCAGCTCGATGAATGGCAGAATCGACTTAACATTCCCCGCCGACATGAAGGCAACAGTTTTCATGAAGAACGTTCAGGGTGAAATCTACACGGACTTCGATATGAAGGTTGAGCAATCGGCGATCCGAACTGAAGAGGGAGAGGGGAAGCGGGGTAAATATAAAGTGTCATTCGAACGAGGGATGAAGGGTTTCATTAACGGTGGAGGTCTGGAGATACAAGTCAGCAACTATAACGGCGACGTGTACATCAGGAAAGGAAAGTAATTCGACTGTAGATTTCTGATCACGGATAGTTTAAGCATTAAAAAAAGGCTGGATGTATCATCCGGCCTTTTCGTTTTGCCGGACCTCCTGTATCGGCTTGCCTTTCACGCCATCCTTCCCTACATTTTTTATCCACACTTGAGTGAACGTTGTGACCCTTGATGCTATTCGAGATTACTGTCTGAAAAAGCCGGGGAAAATTACCGAGGGCTTTCCGTTCGGTGAGGGTGCGCTTGTCTATAAAGTGAACGGGAAAATGTTCCTGCTTGTGATGATTGATGAGAAGCCACTTTCGATGAATTTGAAAGCAGACCCTGAGCAAGCCGTTGAATGGCGCGAACAATACGAAGCCGTCCAGCCCGGCTACCACATGAACAAAAAGTTGTGGAACACTGTTACACTGGATGGCAGCATACCGCGTCAGGAAATTGTGAAGATGATCGACCATTCGTACGAGCAGGTAGTGAAAGGGTTAAAAAAAACCGAGCGTGAAAAGATATTGAAACAACTCACACATTCAGATATTTAGTTAAGAGGAGAAGCTATGAGACGGTTTACTGTGGTAATCATGATGGTATTGGCGGCATCCGTTGCATGGACGCAAGAGCACGATCATTCAGCACATGCTACTGCAGAGGCAAACAGCGCGGTTACCATGCAGCAGGATGCAAACCTGCCGGTTGGGGAGGCCAACGCGCTCATGGCGTTAGAGAAATCCCCGCGGCACGGCGAGTTTGTCGATGTCCCCTACGAAGGCAGCGCATACCCGATTAAAACCTGGATCGTGTATCCAGAACGAAAAGAGAAAGCTGGCGTCGTCATAGTGATATGTGAAATTTATGGCCTCAGCGATTGGCTTCGTGCTGTCGCCGACCAGTTAGCACAGGATGGATTTATCGCCGTTGCGCCGGATTTGATTTCCGGACTCGGTCCCGGCGGTGGCGGAACATCTTCGGTTTCCACGCGAGACTCGGTTGTTCAACTGATACGCGGCCTCAACGCCGAGGAAACGTATAAGCGTTTGGACGCTGTGCGTTCCTACGCTCTGAAGATTCCAGCCGCCAACGGCAAAACCGCGACCGTCGGGTACTGTTGGGGTGGTGGCAGAAGCTTCGGCTATGCCTGCGCACAGCCGGGGTTAAACGCGGCGGTAGTATATTATGGAACATCGCCTGACTCCGCAGAACTCGCTAAGCTCGATGCGCCTGTGCTTGGCTTGTATGGAGGGGATGATGCTCGCGTAAACGCAACCATAGAACCCGCAGCCTCCCATGTGAAGAAGATGAGCAAAGTTTATGAGTATGAAATCTACGAAGGCGCCGGGCACGGATTCCTGCGGGCACAGACAGCGCGCGAAGGTGCGAACATGAAGGCGACTCAACACGCATGGCCGCGGACAATTGAATTCCTCAAAAAGCATTTGGAGTGATGTGCCAGCAAAAGCCGTCAGAGCTCTTTAGGTCGTGAGCCGAACGGCTCCGTTGTTTTTCCCGGGAACCGTTGGCTGTTCTGATTGGTTTCAGATGACAACCACTCAAGCATCGGAGAAACAGCATGAAAATACTTCATTCCACTGCAATTATTGTGTTTGTTACAGCTACCCTAGCATCTGCCCAGACGGAGTCTGAGTCGCCCTCGCTCTGGCGTCTAGAGGGCGGCATAACATTTCGCCACTTCCAACAACAGGTGAAAGCCGAAGTCGGGCAGCCGCGCGGAGACCGGTTGGTCAACGAGTTCGAGCTTGGTGCGCTCGTGTCCGGGCTGTATGAACTGAACGAGTACATCGCCGTTGGGGCCTTCCTGCGCGTAGACCGCGGCGAGCGGTTGGCTGCGCGCTTCGACGGGTTCGATACAGACGGCACAACAAAAACGCGCGATGCCGTGGGTGGCTTATACTCAGAACTCTGGCTCGGTCCGTTCGTGCAAGTCAGGTGGAAACAGCTCTCACTCGACCTCGGCTATGCGCCTGTCGGAATTCGCGACGATATGGCTCGCACTGATGTACCTTCCTCCACCGGAGACACCGACGCGGCATTTTCGCTACACCCGACAATAGCATGGGTCGTTTCACTTGGAGCAAACGTTCCGTTGTCGGAGTCGCTGGATGTCATTCTCAAAGCGGAGTATCGCCCGCGCTATTACAGCAAGCGTGGGGGAGAGCCGCTTGTGGGGAATATCGAGCATGGCACGCAGAGTATTGCACCGCTGATTGGGATAGGGTGGAGGTTTTAGTGTAGAGTCCGATTTGTAATCGGACCTATCCGATTGCGAACCGGACTCTACTCCTCTTCGCTTTCATCACCCTCTTCGCCTTCGTTTTCCATCATCTCGAGCAGCTCGGTCATCAGCTCGACATTGTTCACGTTGCCTTCTTGTTGGTACGCATTGATGAGATTGCGCAGCACGCGCGCGATGATTGTATGCGCATCGCACTCCAGCGGTAGCAAATCCTTAATCGGAACGGGTGGACCGTTGTTCCACGAGACAGCTTCCTGCTCGCCGAGGCACCTGCCTCCGTTATAGCAATCAACAATGAATGAGCGTTTGCTTGTAACTGCGCGGGCGAGAAAGTGCCCCGGGAAATTAATCCCCTCTACATCGTATTGCAACCGCTTGCCGACGAGAATGTACACGCATGCGAGGCTGATGGGAATGCCGCGTTTTTCTTCAATGACATAGATCAGGTTGCTGTTGATCGGGTTGTAGTAATCAGCGTCGGCGCCTTTAAGCCGGCGAACCTTAAAGAGAAAATGCGCGAGTGTGAGAGCATCCTGTTTCTTTGCCGTTTCGCGAAATTCCTCAGCCAGTTCGTCCAGCAACGTTTTGAGCTGCACGGGGTAGCCGCGGCCATATTGATATTCCGCCAGTAAACCCATAGCGATCTCGAGTTTCTCTTTATCGTTCTCGAGGTCGAACCAACTGTGCCATGCCTCGCGCAGCCAACGCCCGTTGTATTCTTCGAGCAAGTTGGTCATTTTCTGCTGGAGGTCATCGCTGACGGGGATATTCAACTTAGCAAGCTCTCGCTTGAGCGAGGGACCGAACGACGAAAGCTCCTTCAGCACGTTCTCCTGCACCACGGGCGAATCATCGTCCAGTAGTTTCAGCAGATGCGGTAAATTTTTTGGATTCGGCATAACGAACAGTGACGTTCCCTTGTCTCGGAGAATGATATCCCGACTTTCGATGAAAGTCAAATTCAATTGTGTCTCGACTCCCCGCTCTGCTATAATAGAAATCCACATACTGAAAATCAAGAGAAGTGAAAATATCGTTTATTTGTGGCGTCAGGAGTTTCCTCCTGATGCACAGCCCTTTCGGTCAGGACGTAAGTCTTGACCGCACTAAACATAGAAGTGAAAATATCGTTAAACCGTTAATTGTTCAAAATGTCCAATAAACACAACAACATTTTAGCCTGTAGCGCTGACTCAAATTTTCGTATTTTTCCGCTTACTGAAGAAAGGAACAAACGTGGAATCCCTTACAACCGTACGCCAACCGGACAAAGCCACTATGCGTATTTTCGTGAGTCTCACACTATGTCTCATTGTGAGTCTCGTTATTGCCGGTTGTTCCGGCATACAGCTCACCAGCAATTTGCGCCAATCGCCCATACAGATCGATGGCAAGGTCGGCGATTGGGACCGGCTCCCCTCGTACAGTGCGCGGGAGGGAATCAGGCTGAGCATTACGAACGACCGCGAATATTTTTATATACTCTTTGCTACGCACCAACGCGAAGTAGCGCGCCAAGTGGTGATGCGCGGCTTTACGCTATGGTTCGACCCGAACGGCGGAAGCAAGAAAACCATCGGGCTCAACTATCCTCTCGGCGTGATGGAGCCGGGCATGCGCGAGCGCATGGGCGACATGGATCCATCGGAGCGCACGGACATCCGCGAAGATTTAATGAACCGCTCGCTGCAGGAGTTTGAATTTTTAGGTCCCAACGAAAACGACCGCGTCCGAGTATCGAAAAACGAGGGCAAGGGCGTTGAAGTCCACGTGAGCGATGAGAGCAATCTGTTCGTGTATGAAGCGAAAATCCCGCTCATCTTTTCCATGCAGCATCCGTATGCGATTGAAACGAGTACTGGCTCAACAATCGGACTGACGATTGAAGTTGGCAGCCGCGAGATGTTCATGCGCCGCATGGGTGGCATGGAGGGCGGTAGACCCGGCGATGGCGGCGGATTCTCCGGTGGCAGAGGCGGCCGTATGCCTCCCGGCGGCGGCCAGAGACCGTCAGGAACGCAGAGAATGCAGTTCGAGCCGATTGAGCTTACAGTGCGCTTAGCGGAATAATGCGTAGTATTTTCATACATTGTAGTCAAGTATCTACTTGCCGATGCCCGCTCATCCTTCGACAGGCTCAGGGCTCAGGATGGCGGGCATCAATATCTTAAGTAATAGTACGACTTATCCAGCGGCGGCGTGCTGCCTGCGCCTCTCAAGAATCATAATGTACCACACGAGCATGACGAGCCACGGGAGTTCCTTGTAGGAGCTTCCGCGTCGCCGCAGGTCGACGTTGTATGTGCCGCTGAAGAATCCTTTCCGCTTCACTTCCGCAAGCATCTCGCCCGTTTCCGTTTGGAGACTGAATTTCCATCCCCAGAGATCTGTTGCCAGCAGCAGTTTTTCCCCGCCGGGCAATTGGATCTCGAATTTTTTGCCCCATCGTTTTCCTTCGAACGAAACGATCGGTTGCTCATCTTCGCACTCGAACACGGAGATGGTTGTTTTCCAGATCCCCTTGCGCGTGAATTTCCAGCAGCCGTCTGCACTTTCGGCCCGCGCCTCCTCGCTGAAGAGGCGGGGTAGGGTGAGCTTCGCAATGACGGTGCTGCTGTTGCGCAACTCAAACACTTGTTTGAAAATACTCGGCTGCACCCATTGTAAATCGCGGCCTATGACTGATTCGATTGTTCGCATAAGTTTTTTCTGAACCCATCCCCCTGCCCGTTCCGAGGGTGGGAGAAGGGAGTAAAGCATCGCTTTTGTAGGGGTTCAATATATTGAACCCCTACGATTATTAGATAGTTATCGTCCACCGGGCTTCGCTTTCTGTGAAGCAGCCTGCTGTTTCGTGCGCCCCGCTTTTTTTACTGCATCGGTCAGAAGAAATTCTATCTCCGCGTTGACGCTGCGCAGGTCGTCCGCTGCCCACTTCTCCAAAGCCTCGTAGAGGTCCTCGTCCAGTCGCAGCAGGAATTTCTTCTTTTCACTCATTGATACAGCGTCCCTGTGTTAATGATGGGCTGGGCTTCCGATTCGGATACGAGCGCAACCATTAGGTTATTGACCATTGTTGCCTTCTTGTCTTCGTCAAGCTCGACAATTTTGTTTTCGCTCAACATGCGCAGGGCGTCATCTACCATGCCGACTGCGCCTTCGACTATTTTGCGGCGCGCGGCGATAATTGCCTGCGCTTGCTGGCGACGCAGCATTGCCTGGGCAATTTCCTGTGCGTAGGCGAGGTGGCTTATACGCGACTCGGTGACTTCCACGCCGGCAACTTCAAGCCTGGTTTGGAGTTCGCGCTTCAGATGGTCGGCGATTTCCTGCGGATTACCGCGCAGGGAAGCCAAGTTCTCATCGCCCCCGTCGTAGGGATATTCACTGGCGAGACCACGGATCGCTGTCTCGCTCTGGACGGCGACAAACTCCTCGAAATTCTCCACGTCGAACAGAGCTTTTGCGGAATCCACTACACGCCACACCACTACGGCGGCGATTTCAATCGGGTTACCGTGGAGGTCGTTGACCTTGATTTTTTCACTGTTGAAGTTGCGAATCCTCAACGAGACATGCTTGGCAATGGTGAAGGGATTGACCCACCAGAAGCCATCGTTTCGCACAGAGCCGACGTATTTACCGAAGAGTATCAGTACTTTTGACTCGTTCGGCTGAACGATGAAGAAGCCGAACAGATAGGTGAACGTGAGAAGAAACAGAGGAATCTCAACCCACATATAGATTCCAGCTGCGTTGACAGCCATGAAGTTAATAAGCCATGCATTGGCAGCCAAGAGCAGAACAAATCCGAATGCTGCAACGTAGCCATTCATCCGTTTGCCGGTGGTTTCAGTGAGGTTTTGCATAGTGGTGCTCCTTGAGTAAGTTGATAGCACAATGATATCATAATAATATCAACTTGTCAAGGGAAATTTTAACAAATCGCACGAATGTTGTAAAATGCTCGTCAATACTGGATTTCTTAGCTGCTGAAGATCGGTTTTCTGACAGAAAGGGCGCACCGATAAGTATGCATCCGAAGGCGATTCGGCGGCTCAGCATCATAGGGGTGAATGGCTGAGGAAGGTAAGGCGACTCATTTCCTTCCGATTGGGTTTATGACGTGGACGATATGTTCAGGGCTGTACTGCTTGCGTTCTCTTTCTTCATTATCCTAAAACGGAGGCGCTGCGTCGGGCAAATAAATAGATAGACAGGGCCCGGACGCGAAAGAAGGGGTACTTCAACGCCTCCGAGTCAGGATAGAACGTTTTTGTTCTCGTCGCACGCGAGATGGCGCCACCTCGTTCGTACAGCGTACCGTCATAATGGCAGTGAATTTGTCCCATGATAACACGCATTTCATTAAATGTCAAGAAGAAAATATTACAATAATTATTTATTTTTTACATTTTAATAGCTAAATTCTTGTGAAATATGGGGTTACGGCTTCGGGTAAGGCAATAGGACGCGAAAGGAGCGGATACAAAACCGGGTAGAAGCGGATTTAGGCAAGTGTGAAGTCGGAAGGGCGAACTAAGAAGTAGATGGGTGGTGAGGAAATGGGGCTTGGAATATGGGATGTAAGACACGAGGAAAACCAATAGAACAGAACACGGAACCCCGCCAAGCCTTCGACAGGTTCGGGTGGCGGGACACAAAAAAATGGAGGCGGATGTGTCGGATAAGAGCGGATTATACTGTTGGGCGCGCAAGTGAAAAAAAGGGCTTGCACAAAAAATGCAAGCCCTTTCGTGTTACATAAATACCGGTTGTTGCGTTTAATCACATCCCTCAGCACACCAAGTGGTACATGACGGGGTGTAGCTTGCGCTACATCTGCACGACACGGGCGCAGGTGGATTGCATGAGTTGCATGTAGTCATGCTGCAATTACCAATGACCATTTCTGCGCTGACAACGCCAACAATCATCACCGAGAAAACGGCGATGACAAAAAGCAACATCAGAGCGCGTTTCATAAAGCCTCCTAAAAAATTGTTTGAAAAGGTTAATTATGTGTAACTAAAGCGACCTCTGTAAGTTCCGGAAGTTGCTCTTTTTTTAATCTGCCGAGTATAATTTTTTCCACCGAACCGTAATTATTTCTCATGATGGTTTTAGGTACAGTCGTACCTTTTATTTGTTCTATGAACCATTCAACGTCGCCGGGGAGAAACACGGGGAAATTGATTTCATGTTCTACGAGGTAAGCGGTTGTATTTTCGAGCGGATCTAACGAGATTCCAATAACGGAATAGCGTGTGTTATTTTCGTTTGCCATTTGTTTCCAGAATGGCAGGCTATCTTTACAGAATGGACATCTTGTCGTGAAGATAAACACCAGTTGCTGGGAGCTGTTCGTATCAGGTACCGCGCCTTCACGGACAGGCTCAAGCTCGCCGTAGTAAAAGTAGTCTCCTTCCTTGAGTTGTTCTTTCTGTGCTGCGACTGAAGGGTTTTTTAATTCATTATTTTGCCTTGCCAGAACCACCACTTGCAACGCAAGGACTATGACAGCGATATGCAAGAATCCAATATACAGGTTTTTGCTGGAGAACATCTCTTTGGAAAATTTCATGGTGAGCTCCGATTACGAGTTTGTTGCTGGATGTTTTTGTATCTCCTCATTCGAGTTGCGTTCAACGCGTTTCAACATGAGCATTGATAGCCCGAACAAAAGAAAGTTTCTCACAAAGAACCACTCGTCCACCCTGGACTCCAACAACTCACCAAAACACCCGCAGGAAGTGTCCGAGCCTGCATTAAGTCCGCCTAGCACGAATGCAATCAAAAAGAAAAACGCTGAGATGAGTGCGACAGCCGGAAGTGCCCTGCCGCTAAAGAGAACGCCGGCAAGAAGGCACTCCGTGAGCGAGAGAGCAATCACTGCGCCGTGAGAAATCAAACTACCAACCCCAAAAATCTCAGCGAAAAAACTTGCCGCGTCTTGCGGTGAAAATAATTTCGAGGCTCCGCTCACCAAAAAGACGAGCGCCAAGGCGTACCTGATAATGAAAGCCGCTTTATTCATATCAACAAATTCTTACGCTTGCAAAAACTACAGTACGGCAGAGAGCAAAGCAATCAAAAAGCATTGCCGAGAACGGTTGGTTGTCTTGGTTGCTACAAACGGTTGTTTATTTTGGTTGGCAAAAACGGGAGAGCTGTGAGGGGGATGTTAAGGTCTGTGATTATCTCTATAGGCTTCCATGGTCATTCCGGTTACTTTTTTAAAAGTTTTTTGCTCCGGTGTCTTCCCGCTCGAAGCCTACCTCGAAGCAAATCTCGAAACATTTCATGTCCGGATTTTCTTTGAGAAGTTGTTGTGCCTTGCGCACTCTTGTTTCGATGATGAAGGCGTGAAGATTTTTCCGTTCCTTGCGCCGGAAATCCTTGCGCAGAGTTTCGACGGATACGTCAAAATGTTCGGCGATATCTGCGAGCGCGTTAACGCCGCGGATATTTCCTTCGACCCATTTTTTGATGTCGGTGGTATTTATGCCCACAACCTTCTTCAGTAGCTCGTTGGACTGTTACGTCATTTCCCAAACATCTCCGCCAACATTGTTAGCAGCTTCTCGGCCGGGTAGGGCTTTTGAAGGAAGGCGATGTGCTCGCCGGATTCAAGCTCAATGACGTGCTCGTGGCGCAGGAAGCCGCTCGCCGCAATGATTTTAACGGTGGGGAGAATTTTGCGTATCGCACGGATAGTTGCCATACCGTCCATGAGGGGCATATTCATATCACACACAATCGCGTTGATTTCGGATGAGTGCTTGGCGGTGACGACGACGCCTTCGGCGCCATCGGCTGCGGTCAGTACGCGATAGTTGAAAGATTCGAGCATCGTCTTGGTGATTTCAAGAATGCTCGTTTCGTCGTCGATAATAAGGATCGTCTGCCCGCTACCCGTCGGGAGGTCGCGAGATTCTCCTTCCGCTTTTTCCGTGGCGGCGGAGGGGACTGCAGGGAGATAGACTTTGAATTCCGTTCCCTTGCCGACCTCGCTGTACACGCTCATAAATCCGCCATGGCTGCGCACGATGCCGTAGGAGGTGGAGAGTCCAAGCCCCGTGCCTTTGCCGGGTCCCTTGGTGGTATAGAACGGCTCGTAGATCTTTTCCAGCAAATGGTGTGGGATGCCGACACCGGTGTCGGCGACGATGAACATCACGTGAGGGCCGGGCTTGGCATCCGTATGGAATCGGGCGGTGTGCTCATCCACCACGACGTTGTCAATCGTGACGGTCAGCAGCCCACCAGACGGCATAGCGTCGCGTGCATTGACACACAGGTTCAGGAGCACCTGATTGAACTGGGTTGGGTCGCCAGTGGTATTCCACGGCTGTGAGGAGACTTTCAACTGGAAGTCGATGTTTTTCGGGAACGTCTCGCGCACCATCTGCTCGATTTCCAGAACGAGATGCTTGGGTTGGATTTCGATTTTCTTCCGCTCGACGCCGCGTGCGAAGGTCAGAATATGCTTCACCATATCAGCACCGCGCTTGGTGACGGCTTCGAGCATATTGACCATCTTCTGGTCTTCTTCCAGCGGTAATTTTTTTCGCAACAGCTGAAGAGCGATCATAATAGGGCCGAGCACGTTATTGAGGTCGTGCGCGATACCGCCCGCGAGCGTGCCAATGCTTTCCATGCGCTGGGAGCGGAGGAATTGCGCTTCCAGGCGTTTCTTTTCGGTGATGTCGGAATCCACAACATAAATCGATTGCGGATTTCCGTCGTCGTCACGCATCAACAGCCAGCGGCTATAGACTGTCAATTCGTGTCCGTCCTTTAGGATGTGCGTCCATTCTCCTTCCCATCGGCCGTGGGTGAGGACTGACTGGAGTGCTTCGTCGTACTGGACGGGCAGGTCTTTCTTGCTCAGCTCAGTCGAGCGTTTGCCGATGATCTCCTCTTTGGAAAAGCCGTAGAGCCGTTCGGAGCCCTTGCTCCAGAATTTGATTTTGCCCGTCGTGTCCATGACGATGATTCCATCTGGGTCGATATCCAACAACTCCGCTTGCAGGCGGATTTGTTCTTCGTTGAGGCGTTGTTTGTGGCGTTCTTCCTTGTCGCGCAAAGCCCTACGGACGACTGAGGGGAGCCGTGCGATGCGGTCCTTCAACACGTAGTCTGTTGCACCGCGTTTCAGCGCGTCGATGGCGCGTTCTTCCCCGATTGTTCCGGAGACGTAAATCATCGGGACGTGCGGCGATATTTCTTTTGCGAGCGATAATGCCGTCAGTCCGTCGAACGAGGGGAGATTGTAGTCGGAAAGAATGAGGTCGATTGCCAGCGTGCGCAGCGCCTCAAGGAATGTGTCACGCGAGTCCACGCGAACAATACTGCAGGCGATACCGTCCTCGGTAAGCACCTGTTGAATCAGCTCGGAATCGTATTTATTGTCCTCAAGGTTGAGGATTCGTAACGGTTGAGTCATAGTCAGCTCCCTTCTTGACACGGCGACTTTGAGGTCGCATTACCCTTGCGCTACATCTTTTTTGCCTGGCTTCCCGGCGGCGGCTCGTTGATGAGCGCCCAGAAGACGCCCAATTGTTTCACAGCGTCAATGAATTCCTGAAACTCCACCGGTTTGACGACGTACGCGTTGACGCCGAGTTTGTAACTGTTGACAACGTCCAGCTCTTCGCGGGAAGAGGTGAGCATGACGACGGGGATGACGCACAGCTCTTTATCCGCTTTGATTGTCCGTAGGACTTCCAAGCCGTCCACTTTCGGCATTTTCAGGTCGAGCAGAATCACCGCCGGGTGCCCCGGCGTGCGTAGGCGATAATTGCCTCGCCGGAAGAGGTAGTCCAGCGCTTCTGCGCCGTCGCGGACGACGATAACTTCGTTCGCGAGGTTGTTTTCGCTGAGCGCGGCGAGTGTCAGCTCGACGTCGTTGGGATTATCTTCAGCGAGAAGGATGCTTTTAAGCTCTGTGACCATAGGAGTCCCCTTTGGACTATGTTCTTTACTTGATTGCACGGTACTTCGATGTGTTTCGTACTTACTGAGGATCCATAGCATTCGCTGCATCATGGGCTGGCGCGGAAAATTGATGCCCGCCATGTACAGGTGCACGCGTTGTTTCGAAACCCCTAACTCTGCCGCCAGCCAGTTCTGATTTTTGCCTATCCGTTTCAGCTTGCTGCTGACCAGCTGAGAAAAATCCTGCTGGCTGAACAAAATGGTTGTGTTTCGTTGTCTGTGATATTGCCGCTTGAATTCATAGTAAACATTGAACCATTCCTGCTCAGTCCATTCGGTGCTCTGATGATGCCCATCGCCAAGTTGATGAAGCCGTTGCAGGAGCATTTTTTTGAATGTTTTGAGCTTCGGGTACTGACTGTTGATGCTGAAAAATCGACGGTACGCGTTCTCAAACGTATAGCCGTTTCGTTCAGCGACGGCTTCGAGGTGTTTCCGCAAGCCCGTTATGAGTGCCGCTTGCCGTCGCCGATGCTCCGAGCGCATGTTATGCTAAACGGTATGTTCGCCGGGCGTTTCGACCGGCAATGAAAAATAGAACGTTGCCCCCTTGTCCAAAACTCCTTCTGCCCATGTTTTTCCGCCGTGACGTGAAATGATCCGGCGAACATTTGCCAGCCCGATTCCCGTACCCTCGAACTCGTCTGCGCGGTGTAGGCGCTGGAAGACGCCGAACAGTTTCTCAACATATTTCATATCGAATCCGACGCCGTTATCCCGCACATAAAAGACCAGCTCGCGGCTGTTTTCCCTGCAGCCGATTTCGATCTGTGTTTGCGGACGTGGGCGGGTGTATTTTACGGCGTTGCCGAGAAGATTTTGAAACACTAGCCCGAGCATTTCTCTATCGGCCGTGACTCCCGGAAGTTTTGTGACGTTCCAGTCGATTTCGCGCTCCGCCGTTTCCTGGCTCAAACTTGCGATCGCTTCGCGTACGAGAGCGTTGGAATCGAAATGAGACCTTCGCATTTCGGCCCTGCCCATTCGGGAGAAGACGAGCAGGTCGTCGATGAGCGCGCCCATATGCTTTGCCGCGTTGCCGATCGTATGGAGATACCGTTTGGATTGGTCGTCGAGTGATTCGGCAGCCCGCTTGACCAATAATTCGGTAAATCCGTCGATATGCCGGAGCGGGGCTCGGAGGTCGTGCGAAACAGAGTACGAGAACGCTTCGAGTTCCTTATTGGCGTTTTCAAGCCGTATGTTCAGTTGTTTGAGATTGTGCTCAGCCTGTTTTCGCCCGGTAATATCATTAAAGACAACCACGCCACCATGTTGCGTGCCTTCAGGGTCGAGGAGAGGCCTGCCGGAGACTGACAGCCATACACCTTGCGGGTTATCCGGGTGCCGCAGGAATTGCTCCTCTGCATCAGTCGGCTCGCCTTGCAACGCGCGGACGAGTGGCGAGCGCTCGGGTGGGTACGGCGTTTGTTGGTCGGGGAGAAAGACGCCGTAATATTCCGACCATTGTTGAGAGGGTACATCGGCGGACCCGCGGCCGACAAGCCGTCGTGCTGCTTTATTCCAGATGATAAATTTTCCGTCCATATCGGCTACGACGACGCCGTCTCCCATGCTGTCCAAAACCGAGTTGAGAATATTGGTTTGCTGCGCAAGCGTTAATGTCAACTCGCGGAGTTTTTGGTCGGACCGGCTTAGGGCGAAGGCATTCCACCATACTGCGGGCAGGATGAGCAGGATGACGGCAACTGAATTCAACGCGACGCCGAACTCCGTACTGTACAATCCGATGTTCTCACCCCAAATCCTCAAGAGTCCGATAACGACTATGATGATGGTGACTGAGGGAAGCAGTACGCGCAGCGAAGCCCCTCCGGGGTCGTCTGCGAGCAGCAGTTGGACCATTCTCCAATTTGGATGAGCACAGATTATACCGCTGCTGAGAATCAAGAAGGTAAGTGAGGTATGGATCGCCATAAAAAAATTTGAAAAGAGCCCGGAAAACGGCTCCACTCCGTACAGATAGCCGAGGATGGCGATGAATGAAAACACAGCGACCGCGTGATTGAGCATGATAGCGAACGTGTCGGCCAAACTGCTTTTACGTTGGATTTGCGAAATCAGCAACACGAACGATAGCAACAGAAAGTTTATGGCTGTTGCCGGAGCCATCTGCCCCGGTTTTGCTGTCGCGACTGGATGCGGTTCATCGACGAATAACAATTCGTTGATGCCCGCATTCCACTCAAACAGATACTCGCTGAGTGTGAGTAGTGTGATGATTGCTACGAGAATGGGAGAAGCAAGAGCGGCGTTTTGTCGCCACGTTCGCGGGGATGCGGTTGCTGGACGATCGCTTTGGAGAAAATACAGTGTAAGGCCAAGAAGGATGAAACAGATTGCCGTGTTCGCCTTCATGGTGACAAACCCGGGTAAGATACTTTTAAGCAGGGGGAGACCGAACATCCAGCCGAAGAGGACGAGGATTCCCACAAGCATTGTCCAAATACTCGCTGCTTTTGAGAGTGATTGCAACAGTGATGCACGACGTAGAATAGAATTCACGGCGTGATCTCCCCCCAGTTTTTTGAACGCAACCTCAGCGCGGAACCAGAAGCAATCAATGCCAGCCCGGCAACCCAGGCAAGCCGGGCGACCTGTGCGGGATAATTTGCGACAGCCGATGCAATCGCAAAAAATCTCACGGATGTTGATATAATATACGTACTCAAACTTCTGAGATGCAAGGAAAAGGGACACACCGGGAAATTTAGTGTGTAGCGCCTCGTATCGCAAGGTGTTGCTGCGCTAACTAAAGTAATATGACTGCGATATCGGGCTTTCCGACTTGGTGGAATGAGCAAAAGTGTAAAATGACTGTTCAAAATTCAATTCTGAAAAAATAAGAAAAAAACTCGGTGGAGTTTTTATATCCGCGTCGTTCTTGAGGCTGCATCGGTACAAGCTTCTTTGCAAACACAGAGAAGACATCAGCTATGCTCCATCACAATAAACCCTTTATTCCACAGGTGATATATCGAGAAAAGGGGGGAAAGTATCAATCCGTACAAGTACGGATAATGCTTTATCCGTACTTGTACGG
This sequence comes from Ignavibacteriota bacterium, assembly GCA_022616555.1. Classification (GTDB taxonomy): domain Bacteria; phylum Bacteroidota; class Ignavibacteria; order UBA10030; family UBA10030; genus JAKEEG01. The sequence goes on from JAKEEG010000059.1 coordinate 22,182, forward strand.
ATAGTATCCGTACAAGTACGGATTGCGGGTAACATGAAAAGGACTAATTTGTAGGGGTGAACAGTGTAGTTTTTACACAGTGCAGTAAAAGCGGTTCCTCCTTCCACAACGTGGGCACAACACTTGGCGGTGCTTTGTGCAGCACGGGATTCATCGCATGAGCTTGTGGTTGCTAGCGCTCCACTATAGCAGCCACAAGCCTTGTGGTGAAGCAATGAGCAGAGCAGCTTCAGTTCGACAATAAATAGTTTTAGTTGAAGAGACTACAGTGAGAGTGAATCCCGATCACCCCTTCTCAACAATCCCCTGGTTAATGGCGTAGGCAGTCAGCTCAGCGACGGAGGACAGATTTAATTTACTCATCACCGATTTGCGCTGGGTTTCGATCGTGCGCACGCTGAGGTGGAGTTTGTCGGCAATTTCCCGGCTGGTTAGTCCTTCGGCGATGAAACGGAGCACCTCTACTTCGCGGTGCGAGAGGACGGTGTCAGAAAGCATTTTGGTCGGGCGGGAGTGCTTTCGCACTTCATCGATGAGCAATTGTTCCACGGACGGGCTGAAGAATGAGCCGTGCGAGTGCACGCGCTCGATTGCTTCGAGGAGATCGGCAGGCGGCGAATCTTTGAGGATGTACCCTTGCGCGCCGGCGCGGATTGTCTCAAGCACATATTCCTTGCTCTTGTGCATCGAGAGAATAAGCACTTGAGTATTGGGCAGTGCGGATTTCAGCAGCTTGGTCGCTTCAAGGCCGTTCATTTCCGGCAGGGAAATATCCATAAGCACGACTGCGGGCTTCGTTTGTTTTGCAAGCCGGATCGCGTCGCTCCCGTTTGACGCCTCGCCCACGATTTCGAACTTTGGATTCCCAGAGAGGGAGTTGCGAAGTCCCGAGAGGACAATCGGGTGGTCATCAACCAACAGGACTTTAATCGGGCCGGGTTTTTCGGTTCTCACGACGCAATGCCCCGAATGTGGTGTTGCGTCAATGGATTTGTTTCGGCACGCGTTGGCGCGTGGGGAATTTGAAGAAGAATTTCCGAGCCATTGCCGGGCGTTGAGGAAATTTGCACTGTGGCGCCAATGGAAGCAGCGCGCTCGCGAATGCTTTCTAATCCTATCCCGCGGGCAGAATACGCTCTTGTCCGCAAGCGTTCCAGGTCGAACCCCCTGCCATTGTCGCGCACGGAGACTTTGAGAGAAGAATTGTGACGCTGTAGTCCAACGAAAAGTGCAGACGCACCGGAGTGTTTTTCCGCGTTGTGCAAAGTTTCCTGAATTATTCGAAAAACGGCAAGCTCGATATCGGAAGAAAAGCGGTGCGGTATTGATGGGAGCTGCAGGTCGATGGGAACTCCGGTTCGTAATGTGAATTCGTCGCACAGCGCCCGCACAGCCGAAAGCAATCCGAGGTCGTCCAGCGCGCTGGGCCGGAGGTTCTGCGAAATGCGTCTGATTTCCTGAATAGTCATTTCGAGGTGCGAGTCAATTTCCGACATCGAGCGCCGGTTGGACACCGGAGCGGCTTTCATCAGGACGTTGTGCAGACGGAATTTGACCGCTGAGAGAAGTTGCCCAACGCTGTCGTGTAACTCTCGCGAAATACGCTTGCGTTCCGATTCCTGCGCGTCGATAATGCGTTTTGTCAGGTATTCGCGCGTTTCTTCGGCATGCTTGCGCTCGGTCGTATCCCGTGCAATGCCCAGGATGGCCGTGACGCGATCACCCCCTTGCAGCGGAACGGCATGGATTTCCAGCCAGCGGCTTGTACCGCGCTTTCCGGTGATTCTGAACTCGAGTTTACCTTTTTTGCCGTCCAGAACGTCTCTCAGCAAAGCGTTGAATTCTCTTCGGTGTGCAAGCTCAACGAATTTGTTTATCGGCTGGCCGCGTAAGTCTTCCACAGAATCTGCTTCCACTACCGAAAGCCCCGCGGGGTTGAGAGACACAAGATTGCCGTCTGTGTTCAGCACCATCACACATTCAGGCGTTACGTCAATGATCGTTCTTAAGAACTGCTCCCGCTCGGCAAGCATACGTTCCGCTTGTTTTCGCTCGGTAATATCGCGCACGACATTGCGGAAGCCTGTCGGGGCGCCCGTGTCATCCCGCAAAATTCTCGTAACTTGCTCAACCCAGATGGAGGTACCGTCTTTGTGCCGTGCGCGGAACTCGCAGGATGTATCGAGTATACCGTTTGTGACGCAGTTTAAGAAATGAATAACGACCCGCCGTCGGTCCTCTCTGGCGATCAGACGGATATAGAGTTGTCCAAGCAGCTCACGCTCCGAATAACCTGAGGCGTGGAAAAGATTCGGGCTGGCATAGGTGAGCTTGCCGCGGGCGTCGGTGACGTAGTAAATATCCTTGATGTTTTCAACGAGGTTGCGAAAGCGCGATTCGCTTTCGCTTAGCGCGCGCATTTTTTCGCGTTGTGCGGCAAGGTAGCGGCGCTGGCTGACGTAGAGGGACGCGATAAATGCGGTCACGAGAGCGACCAGAGCGCCCGTGCCGATAATGATAGTCCAGAGCAGATCTATTGATGAAGACGAAGTAGCAGTCTCTGGCATAGGAATCCCATGATGGACTTTAAACGGATTGCGATAAATTGAAATCCGGCGTCGCTAAAGCGCAGTTCGTTAGCTTCATAACATGGTAAACTTACTACTTCTCTGATTAAACTTCAATTAAAATCACTGTAGCATAACCTTGTTAAGCCCCATCCACGGTGACGAGGTTAACAGCTGATGAGTATTGTTTCCGGGCGCAGATAAACGCCCCGGCAAAACAGACGTGTGACACGATAACGGATGTTGATTGAATTGGCGCCCAGAGCATCCGCAGCATTTCGGCCGATTCTTTCAAGAGGATGTTACTGAGTGCGAAGAGTATCATCGTTCCCGTAAAGTAGATAAGCGTGCCGGATGCCGCCCAGAAAGCCGGCGTACTGAAAATCGGTTTTGTTTCGTCTTTATTGATGATAAAAAGCGTATAGCATGAAAACGAAATGAGGAGAAGCGCCTGTAACGGTCTGGTATAGGAGCTGAATGCTGAAATGCTCTCGAACCCGAGAAAGACGATAAGCCAGATACTGAAGAATATCGGAATCGAGAGCAGAAGGAGTTTTCTTGTGCGAGCAGTATGCCAAAAAGAAAACAGCCACGTCAGCAGACTATACTGGAGTAATGTCGAAAGATGGATGACCCAGAGATTGTTAATTCCCTGCACCGCTAATACAATCATGGTGCTGCCGAGAAAGAAGCTGACAAATATCGACAAGAGCAAGATCCTCATCTCTGTCTGTTGCAGTGTCCGCACAGTAACAAAGCCGAACAATATAACAACGACTTGTGTGACCATCGCAATCAGTGTGGGAATGGGGATGTTCATGTTCAGTCTATACGATGATATTGGTTTTTCAGAAACTTCATGTCGATCTGTCTTGCTCTGTTTAACTGTTCAAAGGATTGTCTGCACCACAGTACGGCGGGCAAGGTAAGTGGTCATCAGAGAGAAGGCCTTGATCGATGTCATTCCCGTCTTCTGTCACTCCTGCAAGCACCATTGTCGGGGTCCCGTCCTCGTGAAGGCCAAAATACACTCTGATACCGACACAGTTCGCTTGAGCAAGGATTTTTTCGAAGGCAGTTCGAGAGAAGTAGCCGCCTTTAATCCCATGCTTCGGCCTCGACTCGCGGTAGCGCCTTGTTTGCTTGCTCGCTTGATCAAGTGATATTCCGTGATCTTCTTTTCCGGTGAACATATTCAAGCTCCTTTAAATAGTGGGGAAGAGTTTGTGAGTTACGACTATATTCACGATGTGATTAATAATGAAACAGAGAGACAATAGCAAGTATTTTTGATTATGAGACACTTTGTGGGTGTTAATTTTTCGCTGAATGAGTATTTTTCTGTTAGTCTGTCATGTGTAGGGCTATACTGACGATGCAGAAGCGGCCATGGTCTTGGGGAAACGAACTAATGATTCATAATGCTGTATCAATGTGAGAATCCCCCGTTGCTGCAATATTGCTTAGGATCTGTTGACACCATGAGTTGTGAAGAAATTGGCTAGTCCAATCTTCAAATTATACGGTGTCCGGGCCACATAAGTCCTGAACGGAATCGTGTTGCTCCTACGGAGCTTTCCGACTCCTTATCCTTTCTATGTAATACGTATTTCATCCCTGACGGGATTTTACGGACGAATCCGCAACCCACAACCTCATGTAGAGGGGCTCCTAGCAAGCTTTAAAATTTCGACATAAACGCGCTCCAAAATTTAGTACTTGACTTTTAAGTTTGCCTTTCTTAATATTTAGGTAAGCCTAAAAATTAAATGAGGCATATATGCCGAGCGAACAAGTCGAAAATTACCTCAAAAATATCTATAAGCTGCAGGAAGACGAAGGGAAGGTCAGCACGACCTTGCTTTCCGAAAAACTGCAAATCTCCCCGGCCTCGGTGACGGAGATGATCAAAAAGCTTGCCGACGCCGGCAGTTTGAAATACACGCCGTACCGCGGCGTAGAACTGACGGAACAGGGGAGAAGGAAAGCGTTGCGTATCATCCGCCGTCACCGATTATGGGAATTATTCTTAGTGGAAGTGCTGCAGTATGCCTGGCACGAGATCGATGAAGAGGCTGAACGCCTTGAACATATCACATCCGAAAAATTGGAGCAAAGGCTCGACGCCGCGTTGGGGTTTCCGACGAGAGACCCGCACGGCGACGTTATCCCGACGACTGATGGGAAGATAGCCGATGTACAGAGGGCGTCGTTATCAGAAGTGAAGCCGGGCAGGACTGTCAAGATTGCGCGCGTGAGCGATGCAAGTCCCGAAATTCTTCAATACGCCGCGAAGGTGGGCATCAAACTGCGCGGAAAAATCAAAGTAAGAGAAAAGATCGCGTTCGACGGCTCGCTCCGCGTTGAAATCAACGGGAAGGAGCAGTTTATCAGCGCGAAGTTGTCGCAAAACATTTTTGTTGAGGCTGTGTAACTGACCGTGGAAATTATCCTAACCATAGCGCTTCTCGTTGGAGGTACGGTTGCCGGTTTGTTGTGGCGAAAGGGCAGCTTCTTGCGCGCAATTCGCCGCGACAAAGCAAGAGTTCAGCTTGAAGACGCTTTGAAACATATCTATGACTGTGAATATAATCGGCTCGCCTGCACCCTGGAGAGCGTCGCTGGTACGCTTGCGTTGACGCCGGATAAGGCTTCTGAGGTCATTGCGCGTCTCAACGCACTGCAGTTGGTAACACACGACGGCAGAGAACTGCGACTGACAGAAAAAGGGCGCGACGACGCGTTGCGGGTTATACGGATTCATCGCTTGTGGGAGAGATATTTGGCTGATGAAACTGCTGTGCGAGAGCAAGATTGGCATAGCGATGCCGACAAGAAAGAACATCTCCTGACGCCACAAGAAGCGGGTGAATTGGCGAAGCGGCTTGGCCACCCGCCGTTTGACCCGCATGGGGATCCGATTCCCACGGAAGAAGGAGTGATTCCTGCGCAGCGCGGGAAGCCCCTTTTGGATTTTCACGCAGGGGAGACTCTCAAAGTTACGCACGTTGAGGATGAACCGGAAGCCGTTTTCGCCCTGCTTGTGCGGGAAAAGATTTTCCCGGACGTCGTGGCAAAGGTGGCGGCGAATTCGCGGAAGGGGTTGGAGCTGGAAACAGAAGGGAGAATGATTTTTCTTTCTGCAATTGCCGCAGCGAACGTCAGAGCAGTCGCGTTTGAGCAGCCGGACATTGCCCCCGAAGCCAGCAAAACGCTACTCTCGCTGCGGTTGGGAGAATCAGGCAGGGTCATTGGTATTTCCCATACATGCCGCGGTGTGCAGAGGCGAAGGCTGATGGATTTGGGCATCGTTCCGGGCACAGAGGTAACCGCCGAACTGCAAAGCGTATCGGGCGACCCGGTTGGATACAACATTCGCGGCGCAACAATCGCACTGCGAAGGCAGCAAGCGGAAATGGTGTTTATCGAGTGAGGTAGTGTATGAAGAACATTCCTGAACAATGCGAGGTTTGCCCTGTAAACAAGCAGGCGCGTTTGGTGCGGCTTGGCGTGGACCTTTCGAATTATGATTTTGCGATTGCCCTTGCTGGGAACCCGAATGTTGGAAAGAGCACGGTCTTTAACAGCCTTACCGGATTACGGCAACATACGGGCAACTGGCCGGGGAAGACTGTTGTTCGCGCGGAGGGCGGGTACTCATACGACAATAAGCGCTATAAAGTTGTCGATCTGCCGGGGACGTATTCTCTGCTTTCCACCAGCTCAGATGAGGAAGTGGCGCGGGATTTTATTCTCTTCGGCAAACCGGACGTCACGGTGATTGTCGTTGACGCGACACGGGTGGAACGGAACATGAATCTCGTTCTCCAAGTCCTACAGATTACAGACCGAGCGGTGGTATGCCTCAATCTCATAGACGAAGCGGAACGGCACGGTATTAAGATTGATGAGCGTCAGCTCATGCGTGAGCTGGGTGTGCCTGTTGTGCCGGTTATTGCCCGGACGGGGGAGGGTGTTCCGACGCTTCTCCGAAACATTGCGGATGTTGCGACGGGAGCATTTGTGTGCCGTCCCAGGCGTGGATGGACGGAATCGGGCAGCTTGAAAAAAGCTGTCGACACGCTTGCCGAAAAAATCGGCAACGAGTTTCCCGGCCTGCCGAATGTCCGGTGGGTGGCGCTTCGCTTGCTGGAAGGCGACCAGAGAATTATCGACGCTATTCGTTCGGGCGAGTTGACAAGTTTGGCAGAGCGGGCTGAATTACAGAAGAAAGGAGACACACAGTATGTCGCCGCGTCATGAGGAAATACTTCATACAGCTGATATGTTGCGATGGGAATTGGGCGAGCAGTTCCATGACCGCACGGTTGAAGCCTTGTACGGCGATGCGGCACAGATCGCTAAAAAGGCGGTCATTATGCCGGGGAAGAAAACGCGGTTGAACTTCGAGCGCACGCTTGACCATCTTGTGACAAACCGCTGGACGGGCTTCCCCTTGATGTTTCTCCTCCTCGCCATTGTGTTCTGGATTACCATCGAAGGCGCCAATGTTCCATCTGCTCTCTTGGCCGATGTTTTTCTTGATTCACTCTACCCAATGCTGAAATCATTCGGGGAAAATATCGGTCTTCCGTGGTGGCTCAACGGGTTGTTGTTCGATGGCATGTACCTCGCCATGGCATGGGTCGTGAGTGTTATGCTTCCGCCGATGGCGATCTTTTTTCCGCTATTCACCTTGGCAGAGGATTTCGGATATTTGCCCCGTGTGGCGTTTAATTTAGACAGCATGTTCCGAAAATCCGGAGCGCATGGCAAGCAGGCGTTGACGATGGCGATGGGATACGGCTGTAACGCCGCGGCGATTATTTCGACGCGCATTATCGATAGCCCGCGCGAGCGTTTGATCGCCATCCTTACTAATAATTTTGCGATCTGCAACGGCAGGTGGCCGACGCAAATTCTCATTGCAACGATTTTCGTAGGCGCGTTGGCGCCGGCGCACTTATCCGGGCTTGTTTCGTCGCTCGCAGTGGTGACGGTAGTGCTCATCGGAATTTTCTTTACGTTTCTCGTATCGTGGGGATTGTCCAAAACGTTGCTGAAAGGCGAGGCGTCTTTTTTTAGCCTTGAGCTTCCGCCGTACCGCCCGCCGCGCATTTGGCAAACGTTGTACACATCGGTGATCGACCGCACGCTTATCGTGCTCTGGCGCGCGGTAGTGTGGGCGTTACCCGCGGGCGCAGTGATTTGGCTTGTGTCGAACATTCATATCGGCGGCGTCTCGCTTGCTGAGCATGCCGTCAATGCGTTTGACCCCTTTGGTATTCTCATCGGGTTGAACGGCGTTATTCTGCTTGCGTACATTATTGCCATTCCGGCGAATGAGATTGTCATCCCCACGGTCTTGATGTTAACAGTGTTGGTCACAAAGGTTGCCGGCGTTGGGAGTGGAGCCGGAGTGATGTTCGAGCTGGACTCCGAGTTGGCAACGGCGGAAGTGTTGAGAACCGGAGGATGGACGCTCCTCACGGGAGTGAATCTCATGTTGTTCAGTTTACTCCATAATCCCTGTTCGACGACACTCTATACAATTTATAAAGAAACAGGCAGTGCGAAGTGGACGACGCTTTCGGCGGTTATCCCTCTCGGCATTGCCTTTGTCGTGTGCTTTGTTGTCGCTGTTGTATTTTCTGCAATCGGGTTGACCTAGTACTCGAGGAGATGCTCCATGAATGTTAAACATTGTGTCGCATTGTTTACTTTTCTTGTTTTCGTTTCATTGGTTGTCGGCGGTTGTGATGCACTCTTTACCGAAGCACCGGAAGCGGGAGAGTCGTTCGATGAACCGTTATCGGGGTTGACGATGCAGCAGCTTGCCGCCTTTGCGCGAGGGGATGAAGGTTTCGGAAAGATCTTTTCCGTGACTGAAGGACTTGGCCCGATCTTCAACCAACCTGCCTGCGAAACCTGCCATCCCCGCGATGGAAAGGGAAACCCACGTACAAACCTTATTCGCTTTGGGCTGACTACGAACGGCATGACCGACCCGCTTCTTGAGTTCGGTGGACCTCAGCTACAGGATCGCAGCATTCCGGGAGTATCGCCGGAAACATTGCCCGCGCATGTGAACGCCATTTCGCGGCGCAGCGGTCCCGTCGTCTTTGGGTTGGGGCTTATTGAAGCGATACCGGATGCCGAAATCATTCAGCGCTTAGATCTCACAGATGCGAATGGCGACGGAATCATCGGCAAAGTTAATTGGGTGCCAGCCGCGTCATACCTCGGAAAAGCGGATAGCGTACTGTATGTCGGGCGTTTTGGGCGAAAAGCTGGTGTTCCATTTTTGTTGCAGCAAGTGGTAACGGCCTATCACCAGGACATCGGCATTACGACCGATTATTTGCCTGTTGAGAATGCTCATCCGCAGTCCGGCTCCTCCGTGCGCGATGAAGCGAGCGACCCCGAGCTTCCCGCCTCGGTGGTGGATGACGTCGTATCCTATTTGCTTACACTCGCGCCGCCTAAACGAGGTCCAATTACCCCGCAGGTGCTGGAAGGTGAGCAGGTGTTTCTCAATATCGGCTGCGCAGGCTGCCACACGCCTTCGATGACGACCGGTACTCACCCCATTGCCGCATTGAGCAATGTCGAAGTGCCGTTGTACTCTGACTTGTTGTTGCACGATATGGGACTCGAACTCGCGGATAATTTCTATGAAGGCATGTCGACAGGAACAGAATGGCGCACAACTCCACTTTGGGGACTTCGGTTGGTGAAGGAGTTCCTTGGCGGTACTCCATATTACTTGCACGACGGGCGCACATCGTCTTTGCGTGAAGTTATTAACCTGCATGGCGGAGAAGGCGACGGTGCGAGAAGCGCATTTCAGGGGTTATCTGCGAGTGAGCAGGAAGCACTCTTCAAATTTTTGGAATCGCTATGACCATGCAGAGCCGTACGCGGCGGGATTTCTTGAAAGGCACGGCGCTTGCCTTAGGCGGCGCAATTGTCGGTCTGTCAGAGGTTAGCTGCGTTGCATCTTCTGCACCGGTCGTGCGGGTCGCGATTGAATCGAATATCCTACGCGTGGAAACCGCGCGGCCAGAATTATTCAATGTCGGTGACGGAATCCAGCTAAATGCGCCGGAGTTAGAATATCCCATTCTGCTTATCAAGACATCGGAAAGCAAATTTGTTGCTCTCTCGACCGCCTGCATGCATCTTGGCTGTACAGTGAAGAAGCAGCCGTCGGTTATCCGGTGTCCGTGTCACGGCTCGGTCTATGATTTGGAGGGAAACGTGTTAAACGGTCCGACGCAATTGCCGCTTCATCAATACAGTCTAACAATGTCCGGTACACAAGCAGTTATCGTTGTGGATTAACGACAGGGAAGAAATCGAATGAATTCATTTCAACAATTTGAGCATGAGGGTTGGGAGCGGGTAGCGGATAACTACAGCACAACCTGGATCTCCTTGACAACGCAATTCATTGAGCCGTTGCTCGATGCTGCCGGTGTGCGTAAAGGGAACCGGGTTCTCGATATAGCCTGCGGGCCCGGGCAACTCGCAGTCGCGGCATCACAACGGGGTGCGAGTGCTGTCGGAGCGGATTTTTCAAAAAACATGGTTCGCATCGCGCGACAACTGCACCCTGAAATTGAATTCATTGAAAGCGATGCTGAGCGGCTTCCGTTCCCCGCAGGTATGTTTGATAGCGTGCTTATTAACTTTGGCGTATTGCATTTTGCGCGTCCGGAGCGAGTTTTTGCCGAAGTGCGGCGTGTATTGGCGCGCGGTGGAACAGTCGGCTTTACCGTTTGGGCTGATACAGACATGAACGAAGGGGGGAGGATCATGAACGAAGCTATGAAAGCGAACGCGGATTTTTCAGTGCAGATTCCGGAAGGTCCGCCAGTCTTTCTGTTTGGCAACCCCGATGAGTGCCGCAAGACCCTCGAAGCGGCAGGTTTCAACGGTGATGCTTTGCGCTTTACGACAAAGACCGTACTCTGGCGCGTGCCGACGGCGCGATACCTCGTTGATGCGGAACGTGATGCCGGTGTTCGTACCGGAGGAATATTAAAGCATCAAACACCTGAGCGGCTTGAAGCCATCCGTGTTGCCGTAGAGAAGCAGGTTGAACGCCATGCCGTGAACGGTGGATATGAGATTCCAATGACAGCCCATCTCATCTCAGCGAGCGCCAGATAATAATACAAAGTTAAATAATAAATCCTTTGATGCATCAGGAAAAAACATGAAAAAGACTACGGTTGTCGTTCGACTGTTTTTTGTTGTAACACTCATCGTCTGTGCGTTCGTACAGCTCTTGGCTCAGGATACAACGGCAGCCCGGCCGTTCGTCGCCGGCGGGATTTACGACAAGCCGTTTATCACTCGGCTCGGCAGCAAGACCACGATAGGCGGGTATATGGATGTGCTCGGGTCGTTCCATCGCGAAGATGGCATTAATGAAGGCTGGTCGTTTGAGGCGCGGCGATTTAACCTGTTTACGTATTCAGTTATCACCGATGGCATAGTGGTTGCCTCAGAAATCGAGATGGAGCACGGGGGCGAAGAGTTTAAGCTGGAGTATGCGTTATTGGATGTAACGTTCCATGAAGCACTTAATTTGCGAGGAGGAATTATCCTTTCGCCGCTTGGAAAGACGAATCTCGTGCATGACAGTCCCAAGCATGAGCTTGCCGAGCGTCCGCTCGTTGCGACAGAAATCATCCCCTCCACGCTTTCAGAAGCTGGTATTGGGTTTTTTGGATCGCTATATCCGACAACACTCTCACGGCTGACGTATGAACTGTACGCCGTCAACGGTTTCACGCAGGATATCGTCGAGAATGCGGAGCGGACGAACATTGCGATGGGAAAGGGAAAATTGTTTGAAGAAGATAACAATGGAGAACCGGCGCTGGTTGGGCGCGTAGCATATAGTCCCACCTACGGCACGGACATAGGGGTTTCCTTCCATCATGGGGCATATAATGTTTTTCTGTCGGAGGGATTGGAAATTGATGACAGGCGCGCGCTGTCTATTGTTGCGGTGGATGCAGAGCACAACGAGGGATGGATTCATGTGCAGGCGGAGGCAGCGTTGGTTGCGTTGGATATTCCGCCATCGTTGGTTGGATTGTTTGCCGATAGGCAATCCGGCTACTTTGTGCAAGTCAACGTGCCTTTTGGAGAAGGGCTATTCCCGCTGTGGCAGCGCTCGAAATTTACGGCTTCCGTGAGATACGACGCAGTAGATTTCGACAGTGACTTTGTTGGCGACGATCACTCCCGCATTACAGTAGGGATAAATTTCCGTCCAGTGTCGGATACTGTTTTAAAACTCAACTATGAGCAAAATTGGATGTATGACCGGGAGAATAACCTGGCTCGTTCTGTGGGCATTATTGTTGCTCTGGCGTCGTACTTTTGATTTGTCGTTACTCCACCGCCACCTTCATCTTGTACACTGCGCCGCTTTCGGTGGTGAAGACAATTGTTCCATCTTGTGCAGCAGAAGGATAGAGCGCAATTTCATTTAATCCTTCGGTCAAATTCATTTTCATTTTGCCTTCAGCGTCGGAGATCCAGATTGTGCCGGAGGTAATCCGGTATCCGTCGTCCTCTGTGACCATGTACACAAGGTATTGGTTATTGATCCACGCGGGATATTCGCCTTTTGGGTCGAGAAGGTTGGAGGTTTTGCCGTCATCCGTCACCATATACAGCGAGGGCCTGCCGGAAAACTCTACGGCTGAGCGTTTGCCGTCCGGCGACCAATCGTTGTTCAGCACTTCCCGTGTTTCGCGGAACGGCTGTGTATATTGAGTTGTTGCCTGCTGGTGTGTTTCGAGAGCGCTGCTTGTCCAGCGTTTGAAAGAAACTTCAGCGGGGTTGGGTGTGAGAATGGTGACCGCCGAATCCCCAATTTGCGCTTTTCTTAACACAACTCCTTCGTTCGTTGAGAATACAAGGATGTTTGCGCTTGACCAGTGCGGCAAGGAAAGCCGTGCTCGGGAATCGAGCAACCCGGTAGCTGAAGCTGAGCGTTTGCTGAAGACGTAAAACACTTCGAGAGAAACGCGTTTCGTTTGTTGTTCCGGGTGATTGGCGCGCGCAGCGATAAGTCTTCCGTCGGGCGACCATGTATGGCCCCATCCGATGCCGGCGTAAGGACTGAGCTCGGTTATAACCATTCCCCGAGAGTCGGTAACGAACAACCCGTTGAATTTTTCACCGGAGAACGAAATATACGCTCCTGTTGGGGAGATTTTCGCGATACTCGCTGGCGGAAGAGGGAGCAGTTGCGGCAGTTCGATGATTCTCACTTGCTGAGCAAGTGCAGCTGTGTAGCAAAGCACGGCAATGCCGATTAGTGCAGTTTTGGATAAGTAATTTTGTACTCTTTTGTACATTGGGAAACCCCCTGCTCGCGGTAAAGCGCTCGCGTCCCCCTTGGTTAGGGGGACAAAGAATGCTTGTGCTGCGCGTTTTCTCCTGAGTAGTCGGTATCGCATGACTGCATTGCTCATCGTACAAAGACCATTTTTCGCGTTAACGTAGCGGACCCGTGGCGCAATTTGTAAAAATACACGCCTGAGGGGACGACACTTCCGCGCGTGTTGGTGCCGTTCCAAGTTACCTGATAGGTGCCGGCTTCGCGGTTTTCATCGACAAGTGTGCTGACGAGTTCGCCGAGCAGGTTGAGAATATCCAGTCGAACTTTGCCCGCCTCGGGCAGCGTAAACTCAATCGACGTTGTCGGGTTAAACGGATTGGGATAATTTTGTTCCAGTGAAAATTCCAGCGGTGGCTCTCCGCCTCCTGCGACGCTGGTCACATACGCTCGTCGGAGCTGGATATCTTGAAATGTAAAGAATGTATCGGCAACGGTGATAAAGATGGTCGTGTCGCGGTAGCCGTCCGCGCGGAATGTGAAAGGCGATCTCCCTGCGGGAAGGTTTTCAAAGTAAAAGATTCCGTTTCCGGCAGTTGAATCGAATACTTCCCATGATCTAAACGTATCGAAATAGGAGTTCGTTTTATACGACCGTCCACTTGTTTCTACTGTAGCATCGTTCAGCGGTATACCCGTCCGGTGTTGTCGGACGACCCCGAGCACTGTTCTCACCGCCGGGCGTTTGATGCCGTAGTACTCGAGGAATGACATCCAAAGCGCCCTAGCTTCCGCGCGCCGGTACTCGTCATTCATATCGCGTAAGTTTTGTGCCGGGTGAGTGTGAAACGCTCCCTCGCTCAATGTGGAGGGCATCATCGATGAGCGGAGCACGCCCAAGGTAAAACCGCCGGATAAACCGCCGTAGAAAGTCCAATCAAGACGCATACCGCTGTTGAGAATGCGATGTGCGCGCGCGAGTTTATCCGCCATCAATGTTGCCATGGCATCCGACTTGCCAGACCAGTAAGCCGAGCCGGTCCCCGCTCCGCGGTCCGTGCTGGCACTGAAACGGCTGTCACTTTTTTCGCGCCGCTCTTCGAGGAGAACCATGGAATAATTGATCGATGCCGGATTGAGATTTTCCGGTGCTGCGTTGCTGTGAATGGAATGAAACCAGTCGACGTTGTAATTGTTCGCGATGGCTGTCCGCTGTGTGAGACTGACTTCGGCAGTGTTGGAGTTACGGGTAAGGATAACCGCGCCCACGCCGGAAGATTCGAGCATGGACTTCAGGTGGAGAGCGACCGAAAGGGCTTTTTCGGTTTCCGAGAAACCGTAAGCGCCTTTGTTCGCGAACGAGCCATCGGCCCCGAGGCCGTGGCTGGGGTCGAGGCAAATAGAAATATCCGCCAGGTCAGCCTTCGTTTGGCTCCGCGCGCGCTCA
>JAKEEG010000060.1 GCA_022616555.1 Ignavibacteriota bacterium
ATCTACGACGAACGCAAATACGATTGCAGCAACACGGTGAGGGAGGACAAGGCGGGATGAGCGTGCGATTGTATACTGTTCTCATCAGCATTACGCTGACGTTGCTCGCCGGTTGCAAAAGCGATGAGACAAGCGATGCACCTGAGGGAATGATATTTTTTCGTGGCGGCGAGTTTCGTGTTGGGACGGAAGAAGGCGAAGCGAATGAAGGTCCGCCCTTCACAGTACAAGTAAAGCCATTCTATCTGAGCAAGCACCCCGTGACAGTGGCGGAGTTTCGCGCTTTTATTGAAGCCACCGGTTACAAGACGGAAGCTGAGCGGTTTGGCAACTCAGGAGTGTTTAACGTTGAGATCGGCGAGTGGTACCTGGCGAAGGGAGCAACATGGGAATTTCCTCGTGGCCCCGACCAGCCAAAAGCCGAAGACAATCACCCTGTAACGCAAGTAAGCTGGAACGACGCTCAAGCGTACTGCCAATGGGCAGGTAAGAGATTGCCGGCAGAGATAGAGTGGGAATATGCGGCTTCAAACAGCAACAGTGAAAAGAAATTGTACAGCTGGGGTGAGAGACTCGTGGAGGATGGAGAGTACAAAGCGAACGTGTGGCAGGGTCATTTCCCGGATTCGGTCAATGTGGAGGATGGGTTTCTGTACACTTCGCCTGTCGGTCATTTTGGGGCGAACGAAGCCGGGTTAACCGATATGGGCGGAAACGTATGGGAGTGGTGTGAAGACACGTATCGGTACTACGAGGGCAATAAAACGATCTACGATGAAGACCCCAATCAGAAAGTCATTCGTGGTGGGTCATTTTTGTGCGATGAAAAAGTGTGTCACGGCTACCGGGTAACAGCCCGGAGTTTTAATTCACGCGAAAGCGCCACAATGCACATGGGCTTTCGCATTGCGCAAGATGCGCCACAATTGAGAGCGGGGAATGAACAAGAACAAACAAACTAACATTCGGTATTATGCAGTTATGTTTGCACTGTGCGGCGCGCTTGTGTTCAAAGCGTACGGTCAAGCAATGCCGCGCAACGTAATATTTATTTTAAGCGACGACCACCGGTACGATTTCATGGGATTCCACGAGAACGCACCGTCGTACTTGCGTACACCTGCTCTAGATCGAATAGCTCGCGAAGGCACTCATCTGCGCAATGCGTTTGTCACGACGGCGCTCTGTTCGCCAAGTCGTGCCTCTATCCTGACAGGGCAATATGCGCACAAGCACGGGATTGTGGATAACACAAGCCCGATTCCCAAGGGCACGCGGTTTTTCCCAGAACTGCTCAGACAAAACGGCTATCGTACTGCTTACATCGGCAAGTGGCACATGGGCGAGGTGGATGATAGTCCTATGCCGGGGTTCGACCGATGGGTCAGTTTTAGGGGACAGGGCGCGTACTACGACCCACTCTTGAACATCGATGGCAAGCAGCAGCAGTTTACTGGTTATACCACCGACATTCTCACGGACTTCGCCGTCGAGTGGCTTGACGAACGCAAGAACGACACGAAGCCGTTTTTCCTCTATCTCTCGCACAAAGCCGTGCATGCGGAATTTTATCCGGCAAAGCGGCACGAAGGGATGTACAAAGATACGGCAATCGTATACCCGCCTTCGATGGCGAACACCGAAAGCAATTACCGTACGAAGCCGCGCTGGGTGAAAGAGCAGCGCGGAAGCTGGCACGGCGTGGATTACATGTATCACGGGGCGATGGAGTTTGACGAGTTTTACCGCCGATACATCGAAGTGCTGATGGCGTTGGACGAAAGCGTCGGGCGCGTGCTGGATCAGCTTGTCGAATCAGGGCTTTCGAAAAACACTCTCGTCGTTTATATGGGAGATAACGGCTTCCTGCTCGGCGAGCACGGTTTAATCGACAAACGCAATGCCTACGAAGAATCTATCCGCGTGCCTATGCTCGCGTGGTCTCCCGGCGCGATCAGACCCGGCACCACCATCGACGCGTTGATTCGGAACATCGACATCGCTCCCACCATTCTTGAACTCACCAAAACGAAATCAAACATTGCTATGGACGGCAGCTCGTTCCTTCCCATCTTGTTCGGCGAAAAGGATCAACGTTCCGGAGAATTTCTGTACGAGTACTACTGGGAGCCCGCGTTTCCGCACACGCCCACAACGTTTGCGCTCAGAGAAGATCAGTATAAATATATCTGGTATCACGGCGTGTGGGATATCGACGAACTGTACGACTTGAAAGCCGACCCCCTCGAGCAGCACAATCTCATCGGCTTGCCGCAGTACAAGCAACGTGCGGACGAGATGCGAAAAAGACTGTTCGACCGGTTGGAGGCTGCCGGAGCAATGCAGATCCCCGTGCGGCGCGCCGGATGGCAAGCAAACGAGCGTTTAATCGAAAAATGATCGGATTCAATACCAAATTATGAAAACTCATCACAAAAATAGTAATCTGTCATGCCCGCGGATTTTAAGCGGGCATCCACCAGCTGGATTCCCGCTGAAAGCAAGCGGGAATGACATAAAGGGGTGTCTTTGAGACCGTTTCTACTGTCGGTTGGTCTGTTCTCTATTACATCGGTTTCAGCGCCAGTGCCGCACTCAGGATTGTTAGGTGAGGGACGGATCAAAGTGATGACGTACAACATACGGTACGCCGGCGACGAAAAAACGGAAGGCCTGAATTCGTGGAAGAACAGACGGGAGCTTGTTGCCTCAGTGATACGATTCCACTCGGCGGATATTGTCGGGCTTCAGGAGGCTTTAAAGAATCAGCTTGATGATTTAACGGATCTCTTACCCGGGTTTCGGTGGATTGGAGTGGGGAGAGATGATGGTAAGGAAGGAGGGGAATTCTCAGCAATCTTGTTCAGGGAAGAGCGGTTCGAGATCCTTTCAACATCAACGTTCTGGCTCTCCGAAACACCGAACAGGCCCTCCCGAGGATGGGACGCCGCGTTCCCACGCATCGTTACATGGGCACAGATGAAGGACAGACAAACGAACAAGGCATTCTATCTTGTTAATACGCATTTCGACCATCGGGGAGAAAATGCGAGAATTCAGAGCGCCAAACTTCTCAAAGCGATTGTGGCAGAAATTATCGGCGAATCTCCAGCTGTTATCACGGGAGATTTTAATTTCAGGCCTCAAGCCGAAGCATACAGAATTCTGACCGGCCGCGGGGACTACAACTTCACTGATGCAATGACGGTTTCTCGACACGGACACTATGGCTCAACAATAACTTTTAATAATTTCGGTGGGTCGAACGAAGAGGGAAACAGAATCGACTACATTTTCATCAAGAACGCTGTTGAGGTAATTCAACACGGAATCATATCGGACGCCTTCAACGGACGATTCCCGTCAGACCATATGCCCGTGTTGGCAGAAATTGTGCTGCGATAGATATAAAGAAAAGAAGATTATCATCATAAAGGACTCTCGCATGATTCTCATGAAAAGGAAGTACTTTCACTTCCGCGCCGTTTACATGATCGCTCTCTCAGTAGCACTTACACTTATCGTCAACGCGCAGGTATGGAAGCCGGACGCTAATATCGAGCGGCGAGTCGATTCGCTTCTCGCTCTCATGACGTTGGAAGAAAAAATCGGGCAGTTGAACCAAATGGACGCGAGGTGGGACCCGGAGCAGAGGAGGAACGTTATCACTCCTGAACAGGGCGAACTACTGAAGAAAGGGCTGATTGGTTCGTACCTGAATATTATCGGCGCGGAGGTGACGAAAGATTTCCAGCGCGTTGCCGTTGAGGAATCGCGGCTGGGCATTCCGCTCATCTTCGGGTATGATGTCATACACGGATACCGGACGATATTTCCGATTCCGCTCGGGACAGCAAGTTCATGGAATCCAATCGCCATCGAAAGCGCTGCGCGCATTGCTGCGACAGAAGCGACAACCGCCGGATTGCACTGGACGTTTGCACCCATGGTTGATATTGCTCGCGACCCGCGCTGGGGAAGGGTTGCCGAGGGCGCGGGGGAAGATGTGTATCTCGGCTCCGAAATTGCAAAGGCGGCAGTGCGCGGGTTTCAGGGAAAGATTTTTTCTGATCTGACAACGATTGCCGCCTGTGCAAAGCACTATGCCGCCTATGGCGGAGCGCTGGCAGGGCGGGATTATAATATTGTCGATATTTCTGAAAGAACTCTGAGAGAAACGTATTTGCCGCCGTTCAAAGCTGCAGTCGATGCCGGTGTAATGACGCTGATGAGCGCGTTCAACGAAATTTCCGGCGTACCGGCAACAGCCAATAATTTTATCATGACGGATGTCTTGCGCAACGAGTGGGGGTTCAACGGGTTCGTGGTGAGCGACCACTCGGCGGTGATGGAATTGTTGCACCATGGTGTTGCCACCGACACGGCTGAAGCGGCAGTGAAGGCGCTCTCCGCGGGGGTCGATATGGAAATGGTGACGGGATTTTACCTTAAGAAAATCGCCGGAGCCGTGAAGAGCGGGAAAATACAGGTAAGCGTCATCGATGAATCTGTGCGACGGGTGTTGCGCGTGAAGTTTGCGCTCGGGTTGTTTGAGAATCCGTATCGCAATTGCGACCCCTCGCGTGAAAGCAAGGAAATCCTAACGCAAAAGAGCCGTGCGTTCGCTCGAGAACTTGCCGGCCAGTCGATCGTTCTCCTCAAGAACGAAGGCAATATTCTTCCTCTAAAGAAGGACATGAAAACTCTTGCTGTTATTGGTCCTCTTGCCGATAATACGATGGACCCGCTGGGCTCGTGGTCAGCGCAAGGAAGGGCGGAAGATGTTGTCTCGGTGTTACAGGGGTTTAAATCCGGTGTCTCATCGAGCACAAAAATACTCTATTCGAAGGGTTGCGAGATCGCGACGTCCGATACAAGCAGCTTCGCCGAGGCAGAGCGAATCGCCAGCCAGTCGGACGCGGTTGTGCTTGTTGTCGGGGAAAATCGCGATATGAGCGGCGAGGCAGCAAGCCGCTCGATGATCGACTTGCCGGGTGTGCAGCATGACCTCATTAAACGGATTCACGCAACTGGGAAACCAGTCGTGCTCGTGCTGATGAATGGAAGGCCGTTGACCATACCGTGGGAAGCTGAGCACGTACCGGCAATTCTCGAAACGTGGTACCTCGGTGTGGAAGCGGGCAACGCGATTGCCGATGTACTATTTGGGACGGTGAACCCGAGCGGTAAACTGCCTGTTACATTCCCGCGCAACGTCGGGCAGGTTCCGCTGTACTATGACTTCAAAAATACAGGTCGTCCGCCGAGCCAGGAGAAGTATACTTCGAAGTATCTCGACGTCCCAAACACGCCGCAGTTTGCGTTTGGGCATGGACTCAGCTATACGAAGTTCGAGTATAGTAAACTCACGTTGAACAAGAAAACGATGAAAAGAAACGAGCCGCTCATTGTAACGGCTCAAGTCAAGAATGTTGGTACTAGAGCAGGTACAGAGGTCGTTCAGTTGTACATTCGCGATCTTGTTGGGAGCGTGACGCGTCCGATGAAGCAATTGAAACGATTTGCGCGAATCGACCTAAAGTCAGGTGAATCCAAGACAGTAGAATTTACTCTACTTCCTGAAGATTTAATGATGTACGACATCGACATGAAGCGCATCGTTGAGCCGGGAAAATTCAAGGTGTTCGTCGGAACCAGCTCGGTTGATGTGATTGAAACGGAATTCGAGGTTGGACGATAGGTCTATGTCTGTCAGATCGCTAATATTATCGGTTACCATTCTTGCCGGTTGCGCGCAAAACGAAACCGAAACGCGCATTACGTTCTGGGCGATGGGCAACGAAGGCGAGCACGTGCAAAAGCTCATCCCGCAGTTTGAAAAAGAACATCCCGGCATCAAAGTAAAAGTCCAGCAGATTCCATGGACAGCCGCCCATGAAAAGCTTCTTACTGCGTACGCCGGGAATTCACTGCCGGATGTTTGTCAACTCGGCAACACGTGGGTACCGGAATTCAGCATGCTCAACGCGCTTGAGAATCTCGACCCGTGGGTTGCCCAATCGCAAATCGTACAAGCGGAAGAATATTTCACGGGAATCTGGGAGACGAACATTATAGACACCACCGTGTTCGGCATACCATGGTATGTCGATACGCGGCTTCTGTTTTATCGAAAAGACATACTTGCACAAGCCGGTTATTCCAGACCTCCGCGTACGTGGGATGAGTGGCGCGACGTCTCGGTGAAAATAATCCGGCAGTCTCCTGACAAACAAAGGTACGCGATCTTTCTACCGACAAACGAATGGGTGCCGTTTATCGTCGGGGGCTTGCAGCATGGATCAGCATTGCTGAAAGACGAAAACCGCTATGGTGATTTCAGCGGCGACGAGTTCGTGCGCTCCTTCCAGTTCCTCATGTCGTTTTATCGGGATCGCCTCACGCCCACTGCCGTAACGGAAATCACCAACGTGTACCACAGCATGGCGGAAGGCTATATCGCCATGTATATTACCGGACCGTGGAATATCGGCGAGTTCAGTCGGCGTTTCCCGCCTGAATTGCAGGATGCCTGGATGACGGCCCCGATACCGGGACCCGATACGACGTACCCGGGTGTCTCGCTGGCGGGCGGCTCGAGCCTCGTGCTTTTTAAATCGTCTGCGAAGAAAGACGCCGCGTGGAAGTTCATCGAGTATCTCTCAGAACCGCGGCAACAGGGCATCTTCTATTCGGTAACAGGAAATCTGCCCGCCGTACGGAGAGTCTGGGAAGATAGTGTGCTTGCGACAAACCAATATGTGCAAGCGTTCCGCGCACAGTTAGAACGAGTAATGCCTACTCCTAAAATTCCGGAGTGGGAGCAAATTGCGATGAAGGTCCAGCAATACGCCGAGCAAGCTGCAACCAAAGCAATGACGGTGCAAGAGGCTCTCGCAGCGCTCGACCGGGATGTGAATGCCATTCTCGAGAAGCGCCGGTGGATGTTGGAAAGGGGGAGCGATGACTAGTAGTCGTGGCAAAAACCCTATCAGTGCCAAAAAAGGAGTATTGGAAAAAATCCTCCCCCTAACCCCCTCAAGGAGGGGGGACAAAAAAACTTGTGGAATTTAGCAGCGTATGTCCCCCTCACCGAGGGGGAAAGTCCGCCGTAGGCGGACAGGAGGAGGGAGTAATGCTGCGCAGTTAATCTCAAGCACTCTTGTCGAAGGGTTGTCGGGACGGGGTGGTTGCTATTCAGTTCAAGCTCTACCAAAAAATTATTTACTGAAACGGTGTAGAGATGGGTTCTCATAACATAGTACGCACTAGTCGTAAACGCGATACGACGCATATTCGGAACACGGCGTACCTGTTCCTTGCACCCGCGCTCCTCCCGATACTGGTCTTCTTCTTCCTTCCGGCCCTCGCAGCGTTCGTGTTAAGCTTCACCGATTTTGATATTTACTCGTTGGGTGATTTCCGCAACGCGCGCTTCGTCGGCTTGAAAAATTATCTCCAACTCTTCGATGACCCGCTGTTCGCGAAGTCAATGGTTAACACGTTTTACTACGTGTTGGTTGGAGGACCGTTATCGGTAGCCGTTTCCCTGGGAATGGCGTTACTCTTGAATTCCAAGCTCGCGCGCTTCAAAGGATTTTTCCGCACTGTGTATTTTGCTCCGGTGGTGACGACGCTCGTCGCAGTAGCTGTCGTCTGGCGTTATCTGTATCATCCTCGATTTGGTCTGCTCAATTACGGGCTGAGTCTTGTTGGAATCGACCCGATTGATTGGCTCGGCGACCCGACGTGGGCGATGCCCGCGATGATTCTCCTTTCTGTGTGGAAGAGTTTCGGGTATAACATGATTATTTTCGTCGCGGGATTGCAGAGCATCCCCGAAGAATTATACGAAGCCGCGCGCATCGACGGCGCGAACGCGTGGCAGCAATTTACGCGTGTTACTGCTCCAATGTTGTTGCCCACTGCGTTTTTCGTTGGTATTATCACAATGATTAATAATTTTCAGTTGTTCGCCGAGCCGTACGTGATGACACAGGGCGGGCCGCTGAACAGCACGCTGAGCGTCGTCTTGCTCATGTACCAGCAAGGCTTCAGGTGGTGGAACATGGGCTACTCGGCGGCGATTGCATTCGTCCTGTTTGCGATTATTCTCGCGGGCTCGCTCATCCAAGCTGCATTCCAAAAACGGAGCGCGTTGACGACATGACGCGCCGCATGGCTCTCCATATCGCGATGGCGGTGATCGCCGGACTGACGCTCATCCCCGGCCTGTGGATGGTCTCCGCATCACTCATGCCTGCCGGCGAAGCGAGCAGCTTCCCGCCGCCGTTTCTTCCATCGCGTGTAACGTTTGAGCACTACGCGGAACTCTTCACGCGTCTTGAAATTTCCCGTTACCTCCTCAATAGCATTATCATCAGCACGGTTGTCACTGCTATCTCGCTGTTGTTTAACTCCATGGCGGGGTACGCCTTTGCGAAGTA
This sequence comes from Ignavibacteriota bacterium, assembly GCA_022616555.1. Classification (GTDB taxonomy): domain Bacteria; phylum Bacteroidota; class Ignavibacteria; order UBA10030; family UBA10030; genus JAKEEG01. The sequence goes on from JAKEEG010000060.1 coordinate 8,448, forward strand.
CCGTTTCGCTGGCAGGGACAAGATGTTCCGGTTCCTCATTGCCGAGATGGTTATCCCCGCGCAAGTGACGACGCTGCCGCTGTTTCTCTTGCTGAACAAGTTGGGGTTGGTCAATACTTACGCCGGCGTTATCGTTGCAGGCATGGCGACCATCTATGGAATCTTCCTCATCCGCCAGTTTGCGCTGTCCATTCCCGATAGCTTGATTGAAGCCGCGCGCATCGACGGCGCAAGCGAGTTTAGAATTTACTGGTCTGTTATCCTTCCCCTGTGTAAGCCGATCATGGTGACGCTCGCCATCTTCACATTTTTGACCGTGTGGAATGACTTCTTCTGGCCATTGATAGTGCTGACCGACGACTCGATGTACACACTGCCCGTCGCGCTTGCCATCCTCTCTGGCGAGCATGTACGCGATACTGAGCTGATGATGGCGGGGTCGGTCATTACCGTGCTTCCCGTGTTGGTGCTGTTCATTGCGCTCCAGAGGTATTATATTCAAGGCATCATGATGGGGAGTGTGAAAGGCTGAGCGTAGTCGGTGATGTACGCACTTGCGATAATGCGAATACCAGGCACAGTGTAGGATGCTGGTACTTACAACATCTTGCGTATCTTGTTCGAAGAAGTATCATTGTCCTGACATCTTCTAGTTGAATGGAGCGCCCGAGCCTTTGTTTGATGGTCTTTCCTCACTAGTTGATTTTGTACTCGTATAACCGTAATAATAGTAGGTAATACTTCGAACACCTATAAGCACGCAAAAACCCCATCCTCTAAATAGAGGATGCCCGCATCCTGTGTTTAGAGGATGGCTGAAATTACACATTACTGCCAATTGATAGTTCGCGGAGACTTTTCTATCTAACAACGTTTCATTGCTTCTCTGCACCTTGGGGTTGGCAGTTAAGTCTTGTACTGGCAGATGTATGTAATCCGCAGAAAAGTATGATCGTATCAGCGGGGGATGACTCCTCTCGCCTCTGGATATCAGGGAGAAATGAGGCTGGAGTTGCGGCAGCATACAGCGTAGTGCCATGAGTCCATTGTTGAACTAATTTCTCTGAAGCCCCAGTGCCATGTACTGTGTACACACATGATGTAATACCTTATACTTGTTAAGGAGGAACTCGTCCATGGCTTCGAAAAAAGATCCCCAAACCGCCGATACGGTTGTTCCTGTTCTACAGGAAGCGACACTGGGGTTGTTGCGCGAGCTTGTCGCTCACTTGCGGCAGAATCGGACACAACTTCGCGAAGAGTGGGTCCGGCGCATTACCGAGGCGCAATTGCTGATCGCAATGACGAAAGAAGAGATTTTTGCCGAGGCGACGTCGGTGTTCGACAACTACGTCGAGTTGTTGGAAACGGGTAGTATCGAAGCTCTGCAGGCACACGCCCGCAACCTGTCCGAGCGTATCATCCCCCGAGGCGTTGAAACGCAGGAAGTTGTCGGCATCGTATTGCTGCTGCGCGACGTGCTTGCGAGGTCATTGTTCAAAAAGTACCAATCCGATTTTGCCCTGCTGAACAGCGTTCTCGACGCGTACGAACCGGCTGCCAACCGTATCGCAAATACGGTGTCGGTAGGTTTCGTGCAAGAGCGCGAGCGCATCATCCGCCAGCAACAAGAAGCTATCCGCGAACTCTCGACGCCTGTGCTTCAGGTGCGCGAGCGCTTGCTGATTCTCCCTATCATCGGCGTCATCGACCCCCAGCGTTCCCGGCAGATCACGGAACAGCTCTTGCGCGGTATCCGGGCCAACCGTGCGAAGGTGGTCGTTATCGACATCACGGGTGTTCCGACGATTGACTCGCAAGTGGCGAACCACCTTGTGCAGACGGTTGAGGCTTCGCGGCTTATGGGCGCTACGGTTATCGTGACGGGCTTGTCCTCGGAAATCGCCCAAACACTGGTCACCATCGGTGTGGATCTCGGCAAAATGAAGACTGTCGGTGATCTGCAAGGAGGTATTGAAGAATCAGAACGCATCCTGGGCTATAAAGTTATCGATGTGAGCGAAGCGCCAGTTCAAAAATCTCCCGGTGTAATGTAAAAGATTACCAATGGAAGTTCCTATACTCAAGCAGGGCGATTATCTTATCGCGTCGATTCAATCTGCGCTGAGCGACGCGGATCTCTTGAACCTCCGCGACGAGCTTGCCGACCGAGTGGGGCGCTTTCGTTCGCGGGGTGTCATCGTCGATGTCACCCCTATCGACGTGATGGATTCGTTCGCTACCCGAACGATGCGCTCTATCGCTCACATGTTGAAACTGCGCGGCGCGGAGACCGTCATCGTTGGCATTCAGCCGGAGGTGGCGTTCGCCATGGTGCAGTTGGGGTTAACGCTCGAGGATGTTGCCACCGCTTTGGATTTGGAAGAAGGACTCGCGTACCTCAACGATCGGATGACCGGAGGCTCATCTAGTGTACGATAACCAGAGCGTGCCGATCAAGTCCGACAGGGACATTGTGATCGCGCGCCAACACGGTAGGACGTACGCGTCTAAAATCGGATTTACGGGAGGCGATTTGACGCTGATCGCAACGGCGATTTCCGAATTGGCGCGCAATATCGTAGAGTACGCGAAACAGGGTGAAATTGTATTAAGCAGTATCCAACAGGGGGGGCAGGCGGGGATTTGCATTGTCGCACGGGATGAAGGGCCCGGCATTGTCGACATCGTGCAAGCGATGGAGGACGGCTACTCATCTCGAAGAAGCCTCGGATTAGGACTGCCCGGAACGAAACGGATCGTGGATGAATTTGAAATCGTCTCGAACTCCGGTAAAGGCACGACCGTAACAGTGAAAAAATGGCTTCGGTGAACGCGAAGGAGAAGGATATACAGTCGTTTCCTCTCATCGAATTAGGCGTCGCGACAAAGACGCTGAAAGGCCAGGCAGAATCCGGCGATTTATTCGTTGTAAAGCCGGTACTAGCAGGTTGTCTGGTAGGGGTTGTCGATGGGTTGGGGCACGGCGAAGAGGCAGCCGATGCCGCCCGCAGGGCGGTTTCCACCATCGAGGCGTATGCCAATGAATCGGTAATCACGATTCTCCGGCGGTGCCATGACTTGCTTCGCTCGACGCGCGGCGTTGTGGCGAATCTTGCGGTGTTTAACGGAAGAGACGAAACGGTGACGTGGGTCGGCGTTGGGAACGTGGAAGGAGTGCTATATCGCTCTGACCACCAAGCGGTTCCGCCAAGTGAAAATATCATCGTGCGCGGAGGCGTCATCGGGTACCAGCTTCCCCAGCTCTATGCGACGGTCATCCCCGTAACGCCCGGCGACACATTGGTGTTCGCGACAGACGGCGTCGCCAGCCATTTTCGAGAGGGCGTGAAACTCTCGGATTCTCCCCAACATGTTGCGGATAATATCTGCAATGGATTCGCTAAAGATATTGACGATGCGCTCGTACTCGTTGCGCGGTATGTCGGGAAGAACAAACTATGAGCAAACTCAACGGGCTTGTTGAACAGTACGCGGATGCGCTGCAACAGTATCTGAACGGCGCGGGGGAAGAAGCGCTCCGGCACGGGTACGAGTTCGGCAGGCAGGCGCTCAACAATGGCTTGGGCGGGCTTGAGCTGACCAAAATCCATCGTGAAGCACTTCTGCGGATTCTCAAAGAAACACCGCCCTCCAACCAGACCATCGACACGATTCAACGGGCATACGATTTTCTCGCGGAGAGCCTGTCGTCCTTCGAGATGACGCACCGCGGGTTCCTCGACGCCTTGAGCACGCTTCGGATTTCGGAAGAACGCTACCGGACTCTGGTAGAATCCGCCAGAGATGTCATCTACACCCTCTCCCGCGAAGGGACGATTACCTCGTTGAACCCGGCCTTCGAGCGCATCACCGGATGGGAGATTAACGATTGGCTTGGAAAGTCATTCGTGCCGCTGGTACACCCCGAAGATTTGCAGCAAGCGCTGCAAAGCTTTACGCAGGTGATTCAGGGAGAAAGCCCGCCGACGTTCGAGCTGCGTATCCTCACAAAATCCGGCAGTTATATTGTTACTGAGTTTACTAAAACGCCGAGGAAACGGGAAGGGGAGATCATCGGCGCGCTGGGAATTGCGCGAGACGTTACCGAGAGGAAGAAAAACGAAGCACAGATTCGCCGCAGCGAAGAGATTTTCCGTTTGATAACGGAAAACGCGGGCGACTTGATAGCTGTTGTGGACCTTCAGGGCAAGCGAGAATACAACAGCCCGTCGTACGGGCAACTGCTGGGCGAACCTACGGAATTGAGGGGAACAGACTCGTTTAAAGACATTCATCCCGATGACCGGGAAGAGATAAGGCACATTTTTCTCGAGACAATTAGGACGGGGGTTGGGCAGCGCGCTGAGTACCGCTTGATGACGAAAGACGGTTCGGTGCGTTATATCGAATCGCAGGGTAGCGTTATTCGGGATGAGAGTGGACGCGTAGCGAACGTTCTGGTATTTTCAAAACCACTTGCGTTGACTGCAAAGCAGTATAAAATTAAGAATTTGAAAGCGAGTTTTGATGTTGCAACCGTGTTAATCTCAACGTATATTCTTTAAATAAGGAGAAACAATGATTTATCAACTTCTTAGAGGCTTTTATATACGGTATACCGTTTTATGAACGGATTTGAACGGTTTCTTACTTTATCAATTGAAGATATTGAATTCAGTCTCCGCCAATTTCCGGACTTACCATGGTACGATTTTTGGCTTAATCCGCGTCGTCTCAGGGGGAGCGATTTCTTAATGAGATGGTCTCAGGGCGTTTGGAGTGAGGAACGACTGAAAAATGCTGTGAATGAAACAAACTCTTACTATGCCTTACCATATGGATTGAGCAGTGTTGCTCCGACCAATGACGTACGTGCATTTGAACTTTACTTCGAACGGTTAGATAAGGCTGGATTGAGCGGTGTCAAAAGGCCTGACTTGCTTATTTTTAGAAAAGATGATAAATCAAAAGTTGATAAGATTGTTAGCGAATTGGGCGGACTTACTGAACTTCCATTCATTGATGAAGTTGATCAAAAAGATCTCATTACCACAGCGCTTGTTGGAATAGAGTGCGAAAATAGTCTTTGGAAAGCTCAGAAAATGCCAGATTTCGGCGCCATTATGACACCTCAGAAACGTTTGAATGGAAAGCTAGGACTTAAGAAGACTGCTATTGTACCGACAATTATAGTGAAAGAAGAAGATCGAACACCTCTCTTGAAATGGCAACAAGAACATGGAAAACCAATACACATTTGGCATGTATTTTTCGATCGAGCCTATGGTATCGCTTTTGATGAAGCGCAAAAGTTAATTAAATAAAAATTGATTCTACCGACGATTCAAACATTTCAAGCACCGGGTGGAGCAACAACAAAGAAGGCTATTTATAAATTCTATTACCTTTATGCGTACCCATTGGCTGAATCTCTGGAAGAACCGAAATTAGTTTCTGACTATGTAGAAGATAAAAATGGACATATTCTCCCATACGTAAAATTTGAAGGTGGAAGATTTAAAATCTTATCGGAGGCTATGTCGGAGTTAGACCGATTAATACAATGAAACAAACAACTACACACCAAGTTTTGCCAAATAGTTGGCCCGAGAGAGAAAAACTCAGGGAGAAGGGGCAATTTTGGACTCCAGAGTGGGTTGCAAAAGCTATGGTAGCTTTTGTAGCCAAGGATGCTTCGGTCGTGTTTGATCCAGCAGTTGGGAAAGGTGCTTTTTATTCAGCACTTGTTAGTCTTAAACCACAGTTAAAACATTCAGTACGATTTTATGGAACTGATATTGACGAGAAGGTTCTGGATGAAGCTAGTAAAGAATCTTTATTCGACCCTCAAGATTCTATAATTGAGCTTAAGGATTTTATTCAATCGCCGCCGAAGAATAAATTTGAGGCAATTGTAGCTAATCCACCATATATACGACATCATCGTCTCTCTGCTAAATTAAAAGGGTTGCTTTACGGACTCAGTTTAAGAATTATAGGTGAAAAAATTGATGGGAGGGCCGGGATTCATATATACTTCTTAATTCAAGCTCTTAACCTTTTAAAGCCTGACGGAAAGTTGGCTTTTATTTTGCCTTCCGATACATTTGAAGGTGTATTCGCTTCAAAACTATGGAATTGGATCGCAAAACGTTTTCGGATTGATTGCGTAATTACTTTTTCTCCCAATGCAACTCCGTTCCCCAATGTAGACACTAATGCTGTTGTTGTTCTAATTAGAAATAATGAGCCCGGCGAAAATTTCTTTTGGGTCAGAGCGAACCAACAAAATTCTAATGAACTCTTCAATTTTGTTATTTCGTCATTTGATGATCAAACATTTTCTTCGCTTGATATAACACGGCGTTCAATACAAGAAGCACTTACAACAGGGTTCTCTCGGTTTCCTGGTAAAGTTGGGCAAAATAGGTATAGGCTTTCTCATCTAGCTAAGGTTATGCGTGGTATTGCGACTGGTGCAAATGACTTCTTTTTTCTATCTGAGAAGAAGGCTAAAGAGCTTAAAATCCCAGAAAAATATTTAAAACCAGCAGTTGGGAGGACACGCGATGTAAGCGGGTCTCATTTCACAACACAAGATTGGGAATCACTGAATAATGAAGGCAGGCCGACTTTACTATTATCATTAGATAACACACCGATTGAAAAACTTCCTAAATCCATACAAGAGTACTTGCAGTATGGTGAAAGTCTCGGTCTCCACAAAATGTCACTTATTGCGACAAGGAATCATGGTATAAGATGGAGCGTCGTGAAATACCAGAATTTCTGTTTGCTTATCTAGGTCGACGGAATGCTAGATTTATTAGGAACGAAGCGGGGGTGTTACCTTTGACTGGTTATCTATGTGTATATTCGCTCAGTAGCGATCCCTTATATATCCAGAAGCTTTGGAAGGTGTTACATGATCTTCCCCCGATTTTGCGGACACAGAGAAAAGCCACTATCTTGGTGGCAGAAGGAGGTCCGCAATGGAAAGAGTCAAGAAACGGAATCAGTATGA
>JAKEEG010000004.1 GCA_022616555.1 Ignavibacteriota bacterium
CGGCACCAGTCCCCTCATAGTTTTTATTTAACCTCTGGAATATCATAAAGATTTTGTCAAAATACTCGCTTTCTATTCCGATGCCATTATCTTTTACGAAATAAACCGACTGTTCCCCCACCGTGCACCCAATTTCTATTTCGGGCTCTTTCTTATCGGAAAACTTTATCGCATTCGATAAAAGATTGCGAAACACAACCTTTAAATACGTTTCCACGCTCACGACATTTGGAATATTTTCGGCAACAGTTATCCGCGCCTTTCGCTCCTGAATGCTGAATTGTAATTCCTCCAAAATCTCCGAAATAACCCAGGGAATATCCACTTCCTTTTTGACCTCTGCCAAACGGCCGACCCGAGAAAGTTGGAGTAAGTCCTCAATCAGGTTCTTCATGTGTGAGCAGGCGTCGAGAATCGAATGCAAGAATTGCATCCCAGGCTCATCGATCGACTTGTCGTACTCTTGCCGCAAGATTTTCGCGTACCCTTCAACGCTGATGAGCGGCTCCTTCAAGTCGTGCGATACGACATAGGTAAAATCGTCGAGCTCTTTGTTGCGAGCTTCGATTTCTTGCGATTTCGCGATCGTCTCTTGGTGCAATTTTACTTTTTCGATAGCGATCGCAGCAACGCTTGCAATACTTTCGAGCAGCGCCAGACGGTCAGAAGAGTACGCATTTGCCTCATAGGACTGTACGGACAGGATGCCGATAATACGGTCTTTAGAAAACATTGGGACAAACATCAGCGAAACAAACGGACGTTCTGTTTGCCCAAACGGCATGTAGCGAGGCTCCTGAACATCAGGAGCGCGTAATTCAAGAATTGATTCTCTTGAGGAAACGACTTTCGCGCACGCCTTGGTCTCCTCAAGAGACAAGATGGTATCGTATGACTCGCGCGGTACTGGCTGACCGTTCACAGTATCAACAACAAAAATCGGCCTGATTGTATTTTTTGTCTCGTCATAGAGATTAATAAAAAACGCGTCGGTTGGTATAACTCGCTTAACCTGTTGATAAGCTTTTTGCGGAATTTCCATCAAATCCCACGTTTCCGTCAAAGCACGGGTTAATTCATACAAGACCTGTAAACGTTGGAATTGCAACGCCAATTCATGCTGTGCCACTTGGCGCTCGCTGATATCGCGTGCGATGTTGACCATCAGTGCGGGTTCACCAGAAGAGTTGCGGAGCAATGTAGTACTCAAGCTAACGGCAATGCGTCTGCCATCCTTGCGCAACCACATCACATCGAAATCGCGCAAGAAATTGTTCTCGCGAAGCCGTTCAAGCCAATTGATATAGCTCCGGAGGTCCTCCTCAGACACCCATGGATACGGAATTTCAATTCCATAGACCTCCCTGCGCGAGTATCCGGTAAGTTGTTCAAAGCCGTCATTGACGTCCAGAACCTTGCCTTGCAAATCCGTAATCACAAGCGCATCTACCATCGAATTTACGACATTACGGAAAAGCCGTTCGGAATCAATAAGCCGTTTTTCCAGCTCTTTCCTATCCGTGATGTCGCTAATAGCACAACTTACTGCGGGTTCGCCCTGGAAGTGTCCAAGAGTTAAAGAAGATTCGACTTCAATTAAAGAGCCATCCGCCCTGTACATTTGGATCTCAAACCTTGACGGAATCATCTCACCGCGGAGGCGTCGCTGGGATAACAGGTTAAATGAACGGCGGGAACTTTGCTCAACGAACTCTGAAATCGGCTTCCCCTCGATGTCCATCGAAGCGCGATAGCCGAGAATCCTCGCAAGGGTTGGGTTAGCTAATACAAGCTTATCCTTTTGGATGATACCGATGCCGTACGGAGCGTGCTGGACCAAAAAACGGTAGGGGTCTTCATATCTAGCGTGATCTTGAACTTGAGAATCCGCTTTCGGCATGGTGGACTTTTTCTCACTGCCAGATGGCTTTAACTCCTTACGAGATTTGCGCCCTTGCCCATTCGAAAGGCGCTTCTGTGAGTTAAGCTTGCTCTGCTTTTTTACGGCGCCTTTCTGGGAGGCTCGATTTTTTGCAGAGAGGGATATTGATGTATTTTTCTTCAAACGATAAGCTCTATGACCAGTCTCAAAATATGATACTTCTCAATATCTTCTATCTTCGCACTTCAACTGTAGCAATCGGCCAAAACTTTTTCACCTTGTTTGCAAAGGTTGGAAACCAAGAGAATCTTGAAAAATTGACGACCGCTGCTGAATAGTACTGACAATTCTCTCCGCGTGTTCGCCCATCGCCAATCGCGGCTGCCAACGTGCAACAGTAACCGGCAGGACCTCAACCACGGGATTGCTTTCCGACAAAACAACCCTTATGACTGCCGTATCGTACGTATGGCGAGAATTACCGCCAAAAACAAAATTTCCTAATGAATAAGCTATTGTAGCTCCGTTGTATATTTCAACGCCCTGCAGTATATGAGGATGGTGACCGACAATGAGATCGGCCCCAGCATCCACGACAGTGTGCGCTAAATCGATTTGCCATTCATCAGGAAACTCCGCCAACTCTTCGCCCCAATGGAAATTGACTACGACATAATCGACTTTGGGTCGAAGACGTCTTACGTCTCCGACAACGTAGCCTTTATATCGCGGCGCGAGTCCTGCACTATCCGTCGTCGCAGCAAAATCTTCTCCGCCGTGATACCCAAGAAACCCTATGGTTCTGCCGTTAATCGTCTTGATAACAGGTGTACGGGCCTCGCGTAAATTCCTGCCTATCCCGACATAACGAATACTTGCAGAATCGAGATTCCTTATCGTATCATAAATCCCAAGCCGCCCGTAATCGGCAAGGTGATTATTGGCGGCATTGACGATGTTCACTCCCCCATGCTGAAGAATGCGAATGTACTTTTCCGGCATTTTGAAATTAAACTCTTTTTTAACCCTTTCCTCAGAAGTGGTAATCGGATTCTCCAAATTCACCATAAATACATCGTACGGCTTAAGCGATAGCCAATGTTGAAAAATATATTCTGTCCTGTCTCCCACCGCTGTCTCAATATGCTGCGCGAGGGTTACATCCCCGGCAAAAATCATCACGACAGGGCTTTGAGATTGTCCCATCAAAACTGCAGTAGAGCCAAAAGACAGGACGATGAAACAGATAATTCTCATAGAACTTATAAGGAATTTCATTCGAAACATTTGATAGTAGCAAAACTTCACGGGAAAAACAATATGCAAAAAAATCCCTCAAAGATGAGGGCATCATCGGAAATAGGGGGATTAAAGACGCTCTAAGCTTTAATTTAATAAAGAAACAAACGGCGACCCATGTTAATGAGTGCCTTCGTCAACTATAATTGTCTTATATACTATAGCTCCATAAATTATTGTAAGAGTGCTCGGGAAATCACGATATGTTGAACTTCTGAAGTACCCTCATAGATTTCCGTAATCTTTGCATCGCGTAAGTATCGCTCTACGTGATATTCTTTCATGTAGCCGTATCCCCCATGGATTTGAATTGCTTCGAGGGCCGCTTGCACGGCTACTTTAGAGGCATGCAGTTTCGCCATTGCGGCTGCGGTCGAATAATCTTCCCCGGCATCCTTTTGAGACGCCGCACGTAACGTCAACATCCGGGCCGCATCTATCTCAGTTGCCATCTCGGCTATTTTGAACTGTATTGCCTGAAATTCCGCTATCGGTTTGTTAAACGCTTTTCTCGTTTTACTATAAGAAACCGAGGCATCGAGCGACCCCTGAGCAATCCCAAGCGCCTGAGAGGCAATACCAATTCTACCGCCGTCTAACGTCTTGAGTGCGAACTTCATCCCAAAACCTTCTTCCTTGATAAGATTCTCTTTGGGTATTTTGCAATCGGTAAATGAGAGAGAGACTGTATCGGAGCTCCGGATACCGAGTTTCTTTTCCTTTTTTGCCACTTCTACGCCGGGAAATGCTTTTTCGACGATAAATGCACTTACGCCCTTTGCGCCCTTTGAACGGTCGGTTGCCGCCATCACCAACACGATGTCCGCGTTCGCTCCGTTCGTAATGAAATTCTTCGTCCCATTCAGCACATAATGATCGCCGTTACGCTGAGCGGTTGTTCGCTGGTTTGTCGCGTCACTTCCCGCTTCCGGCTCTGAAAGCGCAAATGCTCCTAATTTCCTACCCGAAGCAAGGTCTGTCAGATATTTAGTTTTTTGTTCTTCCGTGCCGTACGTTTCGATTCCCCAGCATACAAGAGAATTGTTGACCGACATAATCACACCGGTGGAAGCGTCTACCTTTGAAATTGCCTCCACTGCCAGCACGTACGAAACAGTGTCTAGACCCGCCCCGCCGTAGTTTTCTGAAACCATCATCCCCATAAATCCCAGCCCGCCAAGCTTCTTGACAGCTTCGCGGGGAAACTCCTCTTTCTCATCTCGCTCAATGACACTTGGAAGCAGCTCGTCTTCTGCGAACTTTCGAGCTGTCTCTTGAATCATCAATTGTGTTTCGTTGAATTCAAAATTCATATCGAAGCTTTTTAAGATTTACTTAGATTGTGTATAATCATAAAAGCCGCGGCCGGATTTTTTTCCCAAGTGGCCGGCGGCAACCATTTTCTTCAATAAAGGACAAGGACGATATTTTGAATCGCCTAATCCTTCATGCAGAACATTCATGATTGACAAGCACACATCAAGTCCGATAAAATCCGCAAGTTGTAAAGGACCCATGGGATGGTTCATTCCAAGCTTCATAACCGTATCGATTGCTTCTGGTGTCGCGACACCTTCCATGACACAATACATGGCCTCATTCAACATAGGCAGCAAAATGCGGTTTGAAACGAAGCCGGGGTAGTCGTTTACCTCCACCGGCACTTTTTCCAATTGTTCAGCCAAGGTTTTCACCAAGGCATACGTTTCGTCGGATGTGGAGTATCCGCGTATGATCTCCACGAGCTTCATGACCGGCACCGGATTCATAAAGTGCATTCCGATGACCTTTTCCGGACGCTTGGTTACTGCAGCAATGCTGGTAATCGAAATGGATGAGGTGTTAGAGGCGAGGATGGCTTGAGGCTTCGTAAGCTGGTCAAATTTAACAAAGAGTTCTTTTTTGATTACTTCGTTCTCTGTAGCAGCTTCAATAACAATGTCCGCGTTCCTACAAGCTGACTCAAGTTGTAAAGACGTTGAAAGCCGTTCGAGAGTCTGTTTTTTTTGATCTTCTGAAAGTGTGCCTTTTTTGACTTGACGATCTAGGTTGGCATGAATTGTCTTCATACCCCTGTCGATAAACTCCTGCTTAATATCATGTAAGACGACTGAAAAGCCGTATTGAGCAAACACATGAGCAATGCCGTTGCCCATCGTGCCTACACCGACAATTGTAATGTTTTTCATATCCAAAGGGAAAAGAGAGGTTAGTTCAGTATTTCGATAATCAACCCGGCCGCCTCGCCGCCGCCGATACAGATTGCCGCCATACCGCGCTGCTTATTTCGTTGTTTGAGTGCGTGCAAAAGTGTGACCAGTATACGGGCACCGCTCGCTCCTATCGGATGTCCGAGAGCAACCGCACCACCGTTCACGTTGACTTTGGCATTATCCAACCCAAGCATTTTGTTCGCAGCGAGAGTAACGACAGCAAACGCTTCGTTGATTTCAAACAAGTCGATGCTATCTTGTTTTAATCCCGCCTTTGTGAGAACTTTTGGAATAACATCAACCGGTGCCGTGGTGAACCACTCGGGCTTCTTCGCCGCGGAAGCGAATTTTACGATGCGGGCGATTGGCTTGATTCCCAACGATTTCGCTTTGTCAGCCGACATCACAACGAGAGCAGCAGCACCGTCATTAATCTTCGATGCATTGGCAGCCGTTACTGTGCCATCTTTCTGGAATGCGGGTTTGAGTTGCGGGATTTTATCAAATTTCGCTTTGAAGGGCTCCTCGTCTTGCTCGACTTTCACATCGCCCTTTTTCGAGCTGATTGTCACCGGAACAACTTCATCGGAGAACTTTCCTTCCTTCCAGGCTGCTAACGCGCGTTGGTAACTCTGGACGGAAAATTCGTCTTGTGCTTCACGGGGAACAGCACATTCTTTTGCGCAAAGCTCGGCAGCGTTGCCCATGTGGAAGTTATTATACACATCCCATAACCCATCATGAACCATGGAATCAACCACCTCGGTGTTACCCATGCGGAAGCCCTCACGCGCTTTGGGCAGCAGGTACGGAGCATTGGACATGCTTTCCATTCCGCCTGCGACAATGACCTCAGCATCGCCAAGCTGTATGGATTGCGCGGCGAGCATAATGGCTTTCAACCCAGAGCCGCACACTTTATTGATGGTCATACACTCGACTGTTTCAGGCAGGCCTGCAAAAATTGCAGCTTGTCGTGCCGGCGCTTGACCGACTCCGGCAGTGAGCACATTGCCCATAATCACTTCTTGCACATCAGCCTTCTTTAAACCTGACCGTGTGATTGCCTCTTCAATGGCAATCGAGCCGAGCTTCGGAGAGGGGAGCGTACTTAACCCACCCATAAAAGTGCCGATGGGAGTCCGGCACGCACTGACAATAACTGCTTCTTGAAGTCTATCCATACCAATTAACTGTTCATCACCTTTAAGAACTCTTTATTGGATTTGGTGCCGCGCATCTTTTCTTGCAGGAATTCCATTGCATCAACCGGCGTCAAATCACTAAGCAATTTACGAAGGATCCAAACACGATTCAGCTCATCCTGTTCAAAGAGAATTTCTTCCTTACGTGTGCCAGAACGATTGACATCGATAGCCGGAAACACTCTGCGGTCGCTCAGTTTTCGGTCGAGAACAACTTCCGAGTTACCCGTGCCTTTAAACTCTTCAAAAATAACCTCGTCCATACGACTGCCTGTTTCCACAAGAGCAGTTGCGATGATCGTCAGACTTCCGCCTTCTTCGATGTTTCGAGCGGCGCCGAAAAAGCGTTTTGGCCTGTGCAATGCGTTCGCGTCCACACCGCCGGAAAGAATCTTACCGCTGTGCGGCACAACCGTATTATGCGCGCGCGCAAGACGGGTAATGCTATCGAGCAAAATTACAACGTCTTTTTTCGACTCAACAAGCCGTTTTGCTTTTTCGATAACCATATCGGCTACCTGCACGTGGCGCTCGGGTGGTTCATCAAATGTCGAGCTGACAACCTCGGCATTGACTGTCCTCTCCATGTCCGTCACTTCTTCCGGGCGCTCGTCGATCAATAACACGATGAGTTTTACTTCAGGATGGTTTCTCAGAATACTGTTGGCGATTTTTTGTAGAAGAACAGTCTTACCAGCTTTAGGAGGAGAGACAATCATACCGCGCTGACCTTTGCCGAACGGAGCAAGCAGGTCGAGTATTCTCATCGAGTATTCGCCGGGAGCTGTCTCAAGCTTGATACGCTCCTTTGGATAAAGAGGAGTAAGATTATCGAATAATACTCGTTCGCGAATTTGGTCCGGCGATTCGTCGTTGACGGCTTCGACACGAAGTAGTGCGAAAAAGCGCTCCCCTTCTTTTGGGGGCCTCACCTGGCCACTCACCACGTCGCCAGTCCGCAAGCCGAATTTTTTGATCTGCGAAGGCGAGACGTAAATATCGTCCGGCGAAGGAAGATAGTTGTAATCCACCGAGCGCAGGAAGCCGTATCCATCGGGCAATACTTCAAGCACGCCTTTGCTGAAGCTAAAACCTTCCTTTTCGGTTTGCGCTTCGAGGATCTTAAAGATGATATCCTGTTTGCGAAGGTCACTGTAGCCCTGGATATTCATATCCTTGGCTATTTGATTTAACTCTGCAATTTTTTTGGACTTTAATTCGGTTATGTCCATCGGCATGGCGGGAAGACCTTAAATATGTGAATGAAGTAAGACTGCGGATACAATCATCAACGATAACCAAGCGGAAAAGTATTCACGAAGTCAATGCACTTGGGGGTAACAATCGGGATTAATAAAAAAAACTGGATGGTAACTGAGAAGGTGCTTCTCTTGAAGCTGGTATAATATACCCCTTTACTGGCTGATTGTCAAGTATTTTTTCTTTTGGAGAAACGCCAACGCTTCCCCAACAACGAAGTGAGAACCAGTGACGAGAATCGGCTGCTTACTCTCTGCGAAATTCATTGCCCTTTGCACGCCTGTCTTTACGTTGGTTTCTGCTTCTGCAGGAACCCCATGCTCTACAAACGCACGGAGTAGATCTTGTGCGGGCCGAGCACGTTCGGTTTCAGCCGAAACGACGATTGCCCTGTCTACTATTGACTTCAGCAGCCCAACCATTCGTAGGAAATCCTTGTCTTGAGACACTCCAAACACGAGGGCAACTCTCCCTACACGCAACTCTTCCAATGAACGAACAACTGCCTCCATCGCATCAGGATTGTGGGCTACATCCGTAATAATAAGCGGCTTCTTTTGAACTACAGAAAGCCGTGATTGTAAACCAGTATACTTTTGGACATGAGCCAATCCCTTGCGGATCGCGGAATCATTAACACGTAGCTTATTGGCATTCTTAAGAACCTTGATAACATTTAATGCCAATGTAGCATTTCGAATTTGATGAACCCCGGGCAACGAGAGTGTAATGCGTTTCCAAATATCTCGTCCAGCTAAAACATCAAATGCCGTTCCATGAATGCTAGCCGACCTCATCTTTACTTTCGCTCGATCCTGGATTAACGAGCTGGAACGCTGTAGCGCAATGTTTCTTATTGTCTTAAGTGCTGTGGTATCTCGCACGCCAGTAACACAAAGTGTTCGGGGTTTTATTATCCCAGCTTTTTCATACGCAATCTTAGACAAAGAGTTACCTAAAATATCCGTATGCTCAAGTCCGATCGTGGTGATAACGGAAATGAGCGCTTGAAGAACATTCGTGGCGTCCAGCCTGCCGCCTAGCCCGGTTTCCACAACCGCAATATCAATCTTGCGTTGAGCGAAGTAATGGAACGCCAGGGCTGTTGTAGTTTCGAAAAACGTCGTGCGATTTCGCTGGACAAGCGGTTTTAGCCTTCGCAGAATCGATACAACATCACCCCTTCCGATGGGTTTTCCATTGATACGAATCCGCTCAGTAAAATCCAACACATGCGGTGAAGTATACAATCCAGTTCTATAGCCTGCGGCAGTAAGGATGGCTGCTACCATCGCGGCAGTTGAACCTTTGCCATTTGTACCGGCTATATGTATAGACGGAAATTTTCGTTCAGGGTTTCCACTGGAATTCAATAATGCTTGAATTCCGCGCAAACCGAATTTCATTCCTCGTTTTTGAAGACCGTACAAATATCGAATAGACTGAGAATAGGAGTCCACAAACCAAGAACTTTCGTGGGAAGGGCTTACAACCAGGATTGTAGTACTGAAAACTCAACATTAGAATCCATTGCACCAACCAGCTGCCCAACATCTCCAAGCCCCTGTTTTTCGCCATAAGCAGCTAAACCGTCTGCAATCTTCGGCCCCGCGGAGGGGTCAATGAAATTTATGCTTCCAACTTGCACAGCGGTTGCGCCAACAAGTAAGAATTCCAATGCGTCTTCAACAGTCGATATACCGCCAACGCCGATAATAGGAATCTTTACAGCCTGCGCAACCTCATACACTTTTGCCAATGCAATCGGTTTAATAGCGGGGCCGGAAAGCCCACCGGTTACGGTTGATAGCTTCGGCTTCCTCGTTTTGATATCAACCGCCATTCCAATAAGCGTATTAATAACTGATACGGCGTCGGCACCTGCATCTTCCGCAGCGCGGGCAAACTCTGAGATATGCGTTACATTCGGCGTCAATTTCATAATGAGGGGTTTTTTCGTCAACGCCCGAAGTTCCGCCGTAATCTCACGAACCATGTCGCAATTCGTACCAAAGCTCAACCCGCCTTCCTTCACATTGGGACAGGAGACATTAATCTCAAACGCATCGACCCCCTGTTGCTGGTCGAGTAAGCTCAATACATCACAGTACTCTTGCACCGAACTCGCAGCGATATTTACTACTTTCACGGTTTTCAGAGCGCGTAAATATGGTAATTTGTCTTCAATAAATTTATGAACGCCGATATTGGCTAAGCCGATTGAGTTCAACATGCCTGCCGGAGTTTCCGCTATGCGCCGCGGAGCGTTTCCATCGCGCGGTTTCCAGGAGAGGGACTTCGTGACAATACCGCCCAACCGGTTTACGTCGACAAGTTCTTTCACTTCATCGCCGTAACCGAACGTACCCGACGCCGCGAGCACGCGATTGCTGAACTCTATATCGCCTAATTTAAATGATTGCTTAACCATTTACGAAAGAAGAATATCCTGACATTGAAATGATGGACCTTCAGTACATACGAGCGCGTATTTTTTCTTCCCATTACTGCCTCCCACACGCTCAACCGGACAGCCCTGGCATAAACCGATACCGCAAGCCATATCCCCTTCAAGCGACAATTCACATGCTATAGTATTTTTCTGAGCATATTCCGAGAGCACCTTCAACATCTTGGTAGGGCCGCATCCAAAAATTTTGGGTTTTTGAACCTGAGTGCTCTTGAGAAACCGATCTAACAACTCAACAACGGTACCCTTCATACCCGCAGTTCCATCGTCCGTGGCATAATGAGGATTCTTAAGGTGCATCCTGTAGAGCTGATAAGCGGACCGCGCTCCAACAAAAGAAACAATTTGCTTCTCTTCCCGCTGCAGCCAGGACGTAAGCAACGGAAAAGGAGCTGCACCAAGCCCTCCGGCAACAATGAGAGCCGTACTAAAATCTCCGCTATAACGAAACGGCGTTCCCAACGGTCCAACCACGTCGAGTACATCTCCCGGGCGCAACAAGGAAAGTAATTGTGTTCCCACCCCAACAATGTTAAAAACGATTTCCACATGTTCAGCCTCTACACGCGATACGCTAAACGGTCTACGCAAAAATGGCATAAAGCCATCCGTTACGCGAATATTCACAAATTGCCCTGGCTGAACGTTTTGCGCAATCCGTTCAGACCTAAATCTGACAACGAAAAGCCCATCCGCAATTTCTTCCGTCGCGCTTACTGGGACAATTTGTTGGAAAGGCATTTATTCCTCAATAACCCGTGATTTGAGAGTGTCTGGAATTGCTCCACGACCTGCCGGCATTTTCCCTCGACGGACATCATCATCAAAACGTTTCTTATCGGGCTGAATCTGCTCCTGCTGTGGTTTTGGTGGTTCCGGTGATTGACCATTCCTTTCACCTTCTTCCGCCGTATCAGGAATTTTGTTCTTTACAGCAAGAGCATATCGTGAGGTCGAATATTTTTCCGTCAACACTCGGTAATGCGCCAAAGCACTATCAGGCATTAAGAGCCGGTACTCATAAATCCAACCGAGGGCATATTGAGACTTAGCTGCTATCGAGGAGGCCGGGTTTTCCTGTATAATATCTTTCAATTGCTCTACGGCATTTGTATAATCCCCGGCCCACAGCAATGATTCAGCCACGGCATATTCATAATCGTTTAATTCAAGCGCAAGCTGAGCAGTCTGCAAACCCTGAAGCCTGCCTACTTCGCGAGCATAGCTCGAACGAGGATAATTATCGACAATAGTGCGGTACAGTTGCGCAACTTCATCACCGCTGGTATTTCTTACTGCCTGTTTTAATTCGGCGAGGATAAAGAGCGTTCGTGGCGTTCGCACAGAATCGACCTTCCAATCCAAAGCTTTTTCGAACCAAGTCAGAGCTGAATCAGGGTTTTCTAGCTCCGTATAATATATTTCTCCAAGATCATAAGCTGCTCTTGCTTGTATTGCGCGGAGTGAATCTGTGTTGAGCGGAGTAAACGATGCAACATACCGTTGCTCCGCTGCATGCCCAGCGAGTGTATCAGCTTGTCGTAGAACACTATCTGCGACGGAAAGGGATGTACCGGGTGGTATCGGCTTCCTAAAATTCTCTGGGTACTTCCTTGCACTGTCCGATAGCGCAATGAGGCTGTCCGCAAGAAAAAGCTCGCCACGTAATGTGAGAACCCGTAGCAAGGCATTCTCTCTTTTCTTCGCCACAGGAGCAACAAGCACGCTTTGCACGCTTGCAGCGCGCCCATAGTATGAAGCCGCCCGCCGATAATCCTTCTGGTTTGTTTCGTAGTACTCAGCCAGCTCGAAAGCTGCGTTTGCCCCGTTTTCCGTCCGGGCAAACGTGGTATCCATGAATTGATATTCGGTAAGTGCGTCATTGGTATAACCTGCCGCGAGAAGAATGCCTGCATACTCGAGCCTGATCATCGGATGATACGATGCAAAACGATAATCGTCGAGCATTTCCCTAGCAAAATAAATTGCCGTGTCGTAACGCTTCAATGCAGCATATCCTCGCAATGCTTGAATCCGCCCATAGTAGTCCAAAGATATTTCTGTCCCAGCCTCTTCATAAACGCTGATGTATATTGCGTTTGCTTTCTCATACTGCTCGAGAGAAAAGTACAAATCCCCTACTTTTGCTTTCGCACGAACTATCAAATACGAGTCGGAAAAATACTTTAACGCTTGGCTATAGTAATCAATTGCTTTGTTTGGTTCGTTTTCCCGCTCGGCCAACCTCCCCAGGAGCAAAAACGCTTCAGCCGCAATCACTTCTTCGCCATTCTCAATAGATTCGTTTGAAATCTGAGTTGCTAAGGTTTGCGCTTCATCCTCTTTCCGCAACCACTCCAGAGTCTTCGCATACCATAATTGCCCTTCGAGCGCTAACGAACTATTTGGATATTGACTTAACAATTCCGTGAACTTCCGCTCGGCTTTTACATACTCTTGCATGTAATAATACGACTTTCCAACCAGGAGGATGGCATCATCTACGTGGTCACTTTGAGGATAGAAAGTCAGAATACTGGAGCACTTATCAATAACAACATTAAACCTGTCACGAGGGACTGATGCAGGGGCAGGTGGCTTTTGGCTCAGAATCGATTTCGCGTAAACGTCGCGCTCGCTTGCTACAACAGCAGCTTCCGCCTCTTCAAAAATTCTCTGGGCATTATAATAAGCGTTGAAATAGGAAACTGAATTATCGTAGAACTGCGAAAGCGAATCTCCAATCGCCTCGAAAACTGCGCAGGAGCTAAAGAATATGCTCAGGGAAGTTAGAAGTACAACAAGAAGAAGAAACCAAACCCGATTCATGTCGTTATAATATAATGAATAGCTGATGTTCTTGCAAGGTGTGGATACCCGTTAAACCTTTACCGCCAATCTGTATCTAACTTTATGAATACACTGCTTCAACATAAGGAGAACATCATATGAAATACAAACAGTTATTCCTAACGATATTGTTCCTAACGCTGATAGGCGCAACAGCATTCAGCCAAGAGGGCCAAATGAGGCGCGGCGAACCACGTCGCATGGAAATGGAAAAACGCCTCAACCTGAGTGACGACCAACGGGACCAAATCCAACAGCTTAGAACGGAGTTTCAAAAACAACAAATTACGCAACGCGGAAAAATCCAGTTGGCGCGGATTGAATTGCGCGAGCTGCTCCGCGCTGATAAACCGGATAAATCTGCGATTGAAAAAAAGATTCAAGAAACCTCGCAGCTTCAGGCGCAACAGCAAATCGCCAGAGTTAACCATATGCTCACCGTGCGCAACGTGTTGACTCCTGAACAGCAAAAGATTATGCGAGAAGAAATGAGGGGGAGATTTCATGACGGCTTCCGTCAACGCCGACCTCATATGCGCGGTTTCCGAGGAGGCTCTCGAGGTCACGATATGCGCGGCGAAATGCTTCCCGGACATGGCTTCGGTGACGGACTGATGTTCGGACATGAATTCGACAGCGGAATAGACGGACCCGACGATGACTTAGATGTAGACCCTGAGGAATAACATTTCAACGAGCCAAAAAAGCCGGCAATGTAATGCCGGCTTTTTTTTATACTCTAAGATCGCCAGAGGGTGGCCGGACAATAAGTTCCTCCACATGAAGTTGGTCTGGCTGAACAGATAAACCATAGACAAGTTTTGCAACATCGAGCGGTGACATCATGGAACGCGAATAACGCTTCTGCAATTTCTTCGGCCACATCGCTGTTAACACTGCACCGGGATAGACATTCACAACCTTTATTCCTCGGTCTCTTACTTCCTCGCGTAATACATTCATCAAGGCTTCAGCCCCCGCTTTCGCTGTCGAATAGGCGGCAGATTTTGTGTAGGTGGCTTTTGCGGCATAAGAAAGAATGTTGAGGATAGTGCCCTTCTCGTTGTCCAGCATTTTCGGAAGCACAGCCTTGCTCGTCAGAAAGAGGCTGCGAAGGTTTGTCGCGAGGATGTCGTCAAATTCGCGTGTCGAAGTAGTATGAAAATCATTAAAGGAAGTAATGCCAGCGTTATTGAGAAGAATGTCGATCGTTTTATAATTCTTCAAAATTGTTTTCGCCACTTGTTTTACATCTTCTTCCTTCCTCACATCGCAACGCAAAATCTCGCAGCGACTCCCTTTTTTCAACAACTGAGTCTGAAGTACTTTGAGAGCGGAAAGTTTGCGGCTCGTCGCCACAACAACGTCTCCGTTCTCTGCAAAAACCTCTGCGAGAGCCCTACCGATGCCGGAGCTGGCGCCCGTAATCCAAACAATGCGTGGACGGTCCTTCACTTAGTGCTCAAGCGGGCGGTTAATCAATGTGAGGAATTCATTCCGGGTCTTCACATCTTCACGAAACGTCCCAAGCATAGAACTCGTCGTTGCGACCGAGTTGTGTTTTTCGACGCCGCGCATCATCATACAGAGATGACGCGCTTCCATCACGACTCCAACTCCATCCGGATTAAGGCAATCGTAAAGAGTTTCTGCGATTTGCTGAGTCAATCGCTCCTGCACCTGTAACCGACGCGCAAATACTTCTACCAACCGAGGCAACTTACTTAACCCGATAATCTTCCCGTTGGGTATATAGGCGATATGGCATTTACCGTAAAACGGGACTAGATGATGTTCACAAAGGCTGAAGAAATCAATATCCTTCACAATCACCATCTCGCTATACTTTTCCTGAAAAACTGCAGCGTTAATAACATCCTTGACATCTTGATGATAGCCGCGCGTGAGAAACTCATACATTTTTGCCACGCGATGCGGCGTTTGCTGCAAGCCTTCGCGCTTGGGGTCTTCCCCAATTTGCTCGAGCAGGTTCTTGATTGTCGATTCCATTTCAGAGTTAGCGGCAGGTTTATGCATTACTCCTCCCCTCGATATTCGACTGAATTATTCTCTGTTTCTTGCAATCGTACTGAAATGAGTTTCCCTTCCGTAATTTTCGGCTCTAGGATCTTCCAGATAGCCTTAGCGATATTTTCCGCTGTCGGAATGACGCCCTGCATAAAATCGACGTCATGATTAAGGTGTTTATGGTCAACCTTATCGAGAATTTCGGTCTTCATGACCTGCTTTAATTTCGTCAGGTCGATAACGTATCCCGTGTCTTGTCGTGGCATCCCAACGACGGTTATTTCAAGGACATAATTATGCCCATGGCCGTTTGGGTTCGCGCATTTATCAAAAATCTCAAAATTTTTCGCTTCCGAAAATTTCGGGTTATACAACCGATGTGATGCGCTGAATGTTGCCCTGCGAGTAACGTAGACCATGATACCAATGATTATTTTGAGTCCATACCTGTAAGAACGGTAAGGATATTCTCAACGTGTTTTTTTATTCGAACCTTCGAAAAAATATGGTAGATCCGCCCTTGTCTATCAAGGACAAACGTGCTTCTAATAACCCCCATGTACTCACGCCCAAAAAGCTTTTTCTTCTTCCACACACCGTATAGTTTGTGCACTTCCTTCGACTCATCGCTCAGCAACGGATATGTTAACCCGTACTTGCTCGCAAACTTTTTGTGCGACTTTACCGAGTCGGGACTAACGCCAAAGACCACCGCATCCTGTTGCTGCAATTGTGAGAGTTTATTCTGGAATGCGCATACTTGGTCGGTACAGGTGGGTGTATCGTCATCCGGATAAAAGAAGAGAACTACCCTCTGACCTCGATAGTCCTGTAACCGGATTGAATCACCATTTCCAGAAAGAAGCGAGAAATCCGGCGCAAGGTCACCGACCTTTAGCATAGAATAAAAAATCTCCTTCTAACGATTGCGGGAGAATGAAGGACGCAGAATTGGTACGAAGGTTCTGCCGGTGTTAACCTCGACAGAGTAAACACAGCAGTAGCCGGGAAAATTCCCGGCTACTGCTTATAATTTTTTAATTTATCGACGAAAGGGCTTTCGTAATCTCATCGTAGTTTGGTTCTACCGTTGGGTCTTTGGAAACCCATTTATAACGGACAACACCATCCTTATCGAGCACGAAAACCGAGCGACAGGCAGCGGCATAACCCTGCAGGCCGGCAAAACCCTCATGCACGATGTCATATTGCTTGATAGTAGAGCGTGTGTAATCGCTCAAAATAGGAAATTGCAGATTATTGACCGTCGCAAATCCTTTGATCGCGGCTGGGGCGTCAACACATACTGCAAGAACATTCGAGTTGAGATCGTTCATTTTGGAAAGTGAGTCGCGGAATGTGCACATCTCTTTTGTGCAAACTCCGGTAAACGCCCCCGGGAAAAAAGCCAGCACTGTTTTCTTCCCATGAAACTCTTTAAGTGAGCGAAGTTTTCTATCTCCATCGTGTAACGTAAAATCAGGGGCTTTAGAACCAATTTCGATTGACATTGAGCGACTCCTTATGGGATAATGAACGATTGCGAACGTATTGAAGTAATACGATGCCTCTCATCTCGTAAAGCGGAAACGTAAACTTAGGCAGGCTCTTCTTTTTCGAGACAGGCGGCGCACAAACCGAAGAAATCAAGCCGGTGCGTATGGATGTTACCCGGCACAGAGTGTTTTACGCGGTCATGAAGGTCGTTCTGCGGTGGAACCTCAAGGTCTGCAACTGCCCCGCAAGACTCGCACACAAAGTGATAGTGCGGGTCGACAAAAGCGTCGTACCGACTGAACCCTTCGCCGAAATCAAGTTCGAGAATTTTGCCTTGCTCTTTGAGCACATGCAAATTCCGGTAAACCGTACCAAGAGAAACATGCGGGATTTGTTCCCGAACCTTTTCGTAAACCCACTCGGCTGTCGGATGGGCTCTTGTACGCTTCAAAACTTGAAAAATTTTCTCTCTTTGTTTGCTCCGCTTCGTCCGTTGCACTGTTTTCCTCTCAAAAAAGAACGACTAACACTATCAAATATATCAAAATTTCCAGGAAATGTCAACTTCAAGACTGACAGAGAGGTCTTATTGATGGTCTTTCGCGATGCTCCACAAGCCTACATAGCCTAACAACTCGTTAGAAGCGTTAGAAATTTTTGAGTTTTGTACAGTAACGGAAACAGTTTTCCCATCTTTGCGATTAGACTCAAAAGAAATTGTTCCGACTTCACGCAATGCTTCAGTAATCCTTTCCTGCTGCTTTTTCGGCACTATCGTTTCGACTAAATTCTTGCCGCGCAGCTCAGACTCTGTCCAGAGGAGTAGCGACTCGGCCTGAGCATTCATCGAGAGAAGGACACCATTCACATCGACGGAGATTACTGCTATAGGAAGATGATGCAACGTGACATCCTGGAAGTCTCCCCGCTCACTTTGTTGCCTTCGCTCGGTAACATCGCGGCATATTACATGGAAGCCAACCACCGTTTCTCTTTCTAGTACCGGCACTGCATGCTGTGCATACCATAATATTCCACCGGACTTTGTTCGAATAGGATACTCAATGTATGTAACAGGTAGTTTCGAAAGATACTGGCGCATGTAATGCCGCTTCACGCGCTCGCGATGCTCGGGCAAAATTAAATCCAAATATTTAGTTTTCCACATCTCACCGATGCTATACCCGCAAGATTTTAACCCAGATTGATTCACGTGCAGGAAATAACCTCTGTAATCCATTGTAAAAATGATATCCGTCGCATTCTCTACGATTTCACGATATCGATTCATCGTATCCTTATATGCCTGGTCGACCTTCTCTCGGGCTTTTCGCTCCTCGGTTTCATGCAAAGCCCGCGTAACTGCCGGGCCAAGCCGCTTCAGGTTTTCCTTCATTACATAATCTGTCGCGCCTTTCTTCAGTGTTTCTACCGCGATTTCTTCGCCGATTGTACCTGTCACAAATATAAACGGAATATCCGGGTCGTGCTGCCTGGCTAGAATGAGCGCTTCATCTCCATTCATCGTTGGCAACGTGTAATCGGCAAGAATAATATCGGGCAAAAAGAACTCCAGCTGCTGGGTAAATTCTTCGAACGTTTGGACGCGAACTGTCTGGAACGAAAGACGGGACTTCTGCAACTCTCGTTGCATCAGTTGAACGTCCAGCTCGTTATCTTCCAGTATCAGAATACGAAGAGATTTTTCCATACGTGCCTAAAAAAATGAGTGGCAGCGATTCTGTAAAAAGTAAACCGAAGTTTTCGATTATATTTGCTTAAGCGCTGTGAGCCTGCTCAATTTGAAAACTCAAGTTTATCTTAACAAAACCAAACAATCGAGAAAATTAACGTGTGCATAATATGCCTGAGAACGCTTCTTACTACTGTAATGACCTATCTTGTTGCAACACCTCTCTCTGGCGTTTCGCAATGAGTTGATTTAATGAGTTCTCAACAGACCTGCTTACGGCAATTTTTGGCTTGAAGTACGCTATCGCGGCAAGATAAAAACCTGCTGCCAAAGCC
>JAKEEG010000061.1 GCA_022616555.1 Ignavibacteriota bacterium
AATACTGTGAAATGAAAACAGTAATACCGTTTATCGCTGTATTACAGCGAAGAATGAGGGCAACGCGACGCGTTAGATGAGAAACGAGGAGTTAAGCAGGAAAATGGGGGGTGAAGCTTGTGGCGAAACGCTGCACGGTACGTTCTGTACAGCAAATGAACTATTGTCGGATAGTTCAAGAGTCATTGGTAGAAGAGCAACTGAAATTGCGGGACTGCTTTTTTCCGTTTTGACAAAGGGAGTAGTATTGCGCTCGGCAACGATGTATGAATTACAACACGTTCCGCTTTGATTCACTATTGCGAGGGTTTGCGAGGGATTCTCGCACTCCGTTTGGCACTCGGACGGATCATCCTGCATCATCGGGCAGAGGTACATGACTATCGGCAGCCCGATGTTCGAGAGTCCGAACACCGCAACAAGCGCAATTGCACTGAACGTATGGAGTTTTGTTTTCATACAATACTATAAACGAGACGGTGCCTCGTTTCGTTCCATCATTACAATTTGAACGCCACAAGTAATATACAATGAATGCGCGAAAGTTGCAAAGGCTTTTCGCAAGACTGGGAAGTCAGGCGTGATATTCTTGGTAAAATTGAGAATTGATGTTATAGCGAGAAGCTGTCGCCATTTCGCAGGATATGAACCCGATCGGCTAAACCAAGGCGTTCGGCTTCTTGCGCAAGGAGAACAGGCGGCTGGCTCATTGGCTCGTCACTGATCTTGAACGTTCCCCAGTGCATGGGAATTAAGTGTTTCGCCCGTAAATCCTGAAATGCCTGCATCGCAGTGCGTGGATGAAGATGCCTGTTTTTGAACCACTCGTACGGTTTATATGCGCCGATTGGGAGCAGTGCAACATCGAGCGAGAATTTATTTGCGAGCTCAGTAAAAAACGAATCATACCCGGTATCGCCAGCAAAATAGATAGACTGATTTGTCGAGTGTATCACATATCCGCACGCGAGCGAAATGCGCTTGTTGAAAATGCCTCGTCTGCCGGAGTGCTTTGCGGGAGTGCAAGTAATATGGATGTTGCCTAAATCCGCGGTATCCCACAAGTTCAGCTCGGTGATGTTCTTGAAGCCCGTCCGTCGAGCATAGGATGCTAACCCGTTAGGGACAATGACATTGGTTTCCTCTCGATGGCTGAGCCTGCGGAGCGTCCTAAGGTTCAAATGGTCGTAATCGCTGTGGGAAATGAGGATGAGGTCAATCTTCGGTAATTCCCTGAAAGGGATGCCCGGCGTTTTTAGCCGAGGAATGAAAAACGAAATCGAATAGGAGTAGATCGGGTCGGTGAGAATATTCACGCCGTCGAGTTGTATCAGCACGGTAGCGTGATTAATCATCGTGATGGAGCAGGCCATCTATTTTCGGTCAGCCAGAAGGTCGAACGGATTCTTAATGCCTATTGGAGCAACTGAATAAAACGGCTCGCCGTATTTTACACCGATACGTTGACCGTAGAATTTATCGTCCGTCTCCACATGGTCAAAGAAATCCGGTCTAGTCAAGCGTGTAACTGGCTCTTTGCTTTTCGGGTTATGGAATTGCGACTCATGTGCTTTAATGGCGTCCATTTTTATCTCAAACGTGTCGGAAATGTCCACGATGAACGTCGGGACAAAATGATGCCATTGCAGATATTCGAAATACCTGTCCGGGCGATAGGCGGTTTGGGATTTCCCGTTCTTTTTTGTTTCTAACTTCGTGAGCCCTGAGTAAAACCACGCTTCCTTACAAAGGTTGTGTCCGTGTACGTGGTCGGGATGTCGCTCAATTGAGTGGGGGATAAAGAGAATTTTTGGCTGTAGCTCACGTATCAGCGAGATGACTTTATGGAGATTGGTTTTGTTAAGTTCAATTCCACCATCTGGGATTTCAAGATTGTACCGTGTTTTTATGCCGAGAATCTTCGCGGCTCGCTCCGCCTCTTTTTGCCGGATTTCCTTCGTGCCGCGTGTGCCCATTTCGCCTCTTGTTAAATCAGCGAGAGCAACTCTGTACCCCTGCTTTACAAGCGATGCTACGGTACCGCCGCAGGAGATTTCAATATCGTCGGGGTGAGGTCCAATTGCAAGGACATCGACAGCCATAACGTATCCTTTGTGAGAAATAAGAACGTGCCAATATACCCAAGTGTCGCTTGAAAGACAAGAAACTATTGAATGTCACACCAGCTTTCTCTATTTTGATGGAGTATGAACACGATACATGAAAAGAAAGTTCTTTCCGTTTCTGAGATTACCGCGCGCGTAAAGCTGATGCTGGAATCCTCCTTTCCACAGGTGTGGATACAGGGTGAGATTTCGAACGCAAAACTGCATACGTCCGGTCATTTTTATTTCACGCTAAAGGACGAAGGCGCGCAGATTTCCGGTATCATGTGGCGCAGCAGGGTCGCGAACTTGCCATTCACTCCGGAAGACGGAATGAAAGTCATTGCCCGCGGCTCGGTTACCGTCTATCCGCCACGTGGAAATTATCAGCTGGATTGCGTCCAGCTACAGCCGATGGGCATTGGAGAGCTTCAGCTCGCATTCGAGCGATTGAAAAAGAAACTTGATGAAGAGGGGTTATTCGACCCAGAGCATAAGAAGCCGATTCCTGAATATCCCGAGCACATCGGTGTCATCACATCGGTGACAGGCGCTGCTTTACAAGATATCCGCTCGGTGCTTTCGTGGAGATTGCCGACACTTGAAGTCATCGTCTATCCAGTTCACGTGCAGGGAGTGGGAGCCGCTGAAGAAATTGCAGAAGCGATTCGCGATATGAATCGCTTTGGTGGGGTGGATGTCCTGATCGTTGGACGTGGAGGCGGCTCGTTTGAAGACTTGTGGGCGTTCAATGAGGAAGCTGTTGCGCGTGCGATTTACGATTCGAAAATCCCCGTTATCAGCGCTGTTGGTCACGAGATTGATTTTAGTATCGCAGATTTTGTTGCCGACCTGCGCGCTCCAACGCCATCGGCAGCTGCGGAGCTTGTAGTGCGTGACCGCAGTGAACTCCTTGATATTCTTCGCAATTTGTGGTATACTATGCAGCAAAACCTTGAAGATCGCGTGCACGGTTTGCGTGAGCGAATCGAAAACCTGGTCTCAAGTTATTCATTCAACAAGCCGAAAGATTTGCTTCGCCAGTCCGCCCAGCGAGTTGACGAACTGGAACGAAGCCTCGCACGTTCCTTTGTTCATCTTTACAAGTTAGCTGCGGGTAATCATCAGGGGATCCATCAACGCCTTGTCTCTTTAAACCCGGGGCGCGTTCTTCAGCGCGGCTATGCGATTGTTCGTAAGGATGGGCAGATTATGACATCCTCGCACATGTTGAAAGAAGGGGATACGGCGGCGATTCAGTTCCACGACGGCGAAGTGCCGGCTCGGGTCGAGAAATAACAATGTCGAAGAAATCGGGAAAATCCGGCAAGTCGAGTGAGAACGGTCAGAGCTTCGAAGCCTCGTTGAAGCGTTTGGAGCAGATTGTCGAATCCCTTGAATCGGGAGAGGTGCCGCTGGATAAAGCTGTGGAGTTGTATGAGGAGGGCGTACAGCTTTCCAAATTTTGCGGAGAGAAGCTGAGAGATACCGAGCTGCGGCTTAAAAAATTAAGTAAGGATGCTGAAGGAAATTTTGAGGTCAGTGACTTAGAATCATAGGGATTTTTCATGGACCAAAGCCAGTTCAAATTTTTTAATAATATTAATACTCCGGAAGATCTGCGTAAGGTCGATATCAAAGACTTACGCACGGTTTGCAATGAGGTGCGTGAGTTCCTTGTCGATGCCGTCTCCAAAACGGGAGGGCACCTTGGCGCTGGCTTGGGTACCGTTGAGCTTGCTGTCGCGCTTCATTATGCATTTAACACGCCAACTGATAAGTTGGTTTGGGATGTTGGCCATCAAGCGTATCCCCACAAGCTCTTAACAGGGCGCAAAGATCTGTTCCACGGCTTGCGCCAGTTGAACGGCATCAGCGGCTTCCTGCGGCGCGATGAGAGCGAATATGACGTATTCGGTGCCGGACATGCGAGCACTGCAGTTTCTGCGGCGTTGGGCATTGCCGCGGCGCGCGATTTCAAGGGAGAAAATTTCAAAGTTGTTGCCGTCGTTGGTGACGGCTCGCTTACCGGCGGAATGGCTTACGAGGGCATGAACAACGCCGGCTTGCTTAAAAAGGATATGATTGTTGTCCTCAACGACAATCAGATGGTTTCGCTCTCGTCGTATTCGCCGCAGACATGGTCGTTGCAGAATTATTTTAACGAGGTTCTCACTCACCCCACGTATAATATGTTGAAAGCCAACGTGTGGGATCTCACAGGTAAACTTGATACGTTTGGCGACCGTTTGCGCGAAGCTGTGCAAAAAGTTGAAAAGGGAGTCAAAGCTGTCGTTACACCCGGCATGTTGTTTGAAGCATTAGGTTTCCGTTATTTGGGCCCCTTCAATGGACACAATGTTGTGAAGATGGTTGAAGTGTTCCAGCATGTGAAAGACCTGCACGGTCCCATCCTTATTCATGCGGTGACAAAGAAAGGCAAGGGCTACGCTCCCGCTGAGAAAGAGATCACGCGGCTGCACGGCGTTACACCGTTCGATAAAGTAACGGGTACTATGCCTAAATCGAGTGCGCCACCTGCGTACACTACATTGTTCGGAAAAGCCTTGGTGGAAATCTGTAAGGCAAATCCTACGGTTGTTGGCGTAACCGCAGCAATGGCTGACGGCACGGGTCTCACGATTCTGCAGAAAGAAATGCCCGAGCGATATTTTGACGTCGGTATCGCAGAACAGCACGCAGTGACATTTGCCGCCGGGATGGCAACCGAGGGGTATATTCCCGTTACGGCGATTTATTCCACGTTCCTGCAAAGAGCGTACGACCAGATTATCCATGACACCGCGCTTCAGAATTTGCATGTTGTGTTCGTAATGGATCGTGGCGGATTGGTAGGTGCAGACGGACCAACGCATCACGGAGTATTTGATTTGTCGTACTTGCGATGCATTCCGAGAATGGTTGTCATGGCGCCGAAAGATGAACAAGAGCTTCGGGATATGTTGTACACTGCCGTAGAGTATAAAAAGGGGCCAATCGCTCTCCGGTATCCACGCGGCAACGCTTTAGGTGTGCCGGTGCGTGAGAAATTCCAGACGATAGAAATTGGCAAAGCCGAGACCGTGCGAAACGGAAAGGACGTCGCACTTCTCGCGATCGGCAACATGACCCCAAATACGTTGAAGGCTGCCGATCAACTCTCGAAGGAAGGTATTGAAGCGGAAGTCGTCAACATGCGTTTTGTGAAACCCTTGGATGAAGAATTGGTGAAATCCATCGCTGAACGCTTTGAAAGCATCATCACGGTGGAAGATAACGTTGTGCAAGGCGGCTTTGGCTCCGCTGTGTTGGAATCGCTCGCAAAGAACGGCTTGACGCATGTATCGTTGAAGATTCACGGCGTCCCTGATCAATTCATCGAGCAGGGAACGCCGGCTGAGTTACACAACATTTACAAACTTGACGCTCCCGGCATAGCTGAGATAACAAAAGAATTCCTTTCTAGCAAACATGGTAAGTCTGCCTTTGAGTTAATTTCCACTTAGTTCATTTCCCCGAATGGAACGCGCTCGCATCGCCGTCATCGGCCTGGGCACAGTCGCCCAGAACATTCACCTTCCAATACTCACAAAGCTGCCCGACGCGGAAATTGTCGCCGTGTGCGACCTCAACGTCGCGAACGCACAATTCGTCGCGCAAAAATACAACATTCCGAGATATTACAAAGATTACGAAGAGTTATTGGAAGTTGAGGAGGACGTGATCGGTATCGATATCTGCGCGCCGACGAATCTTCATAGGGAAATTTCCATTGCTGCGCTCGAAGCAAAGAAGCATATCCTCGTGGAAAAGCCGCTTGCCCGCGACAAGAAAGAAGCGCGCGATATTGCAGCAGCGTCAAAGAAACACGGGCGCAAAGCAATGGTCGGTATGAACAACCGTTTCCGTCCCGATTCGATGATTCTCAAGAGCTTCATCGAGAATGGCGAGTTGGGCAAAATTTATTACGCAAAAGCCGGCTGGCTGAAGAAATTCAGCGTCAACAATCCCTGGTTCATGCGCAAGCACCAGTCCGGCGGGGGAGTGGTTCTCGACCTCGGCATCGTTATGTTCGACCTGGCATTCTGGATGATGGGCTACCCTGAAGTCAAAGAGGTCTCCGCTTCGACATTTGCGCACAAAACGAAAGAAGTAGAAGACTCGTCTGTCATCTATATGCGGATGAAAAACGGCTCTACACTGACTGTCGAAGCGAGTTGGTCGTTCGAAGCAGACGAGGATTTTTTCTACTGTAATTGTTTTGGGACAGAGGGCAGCGGCTCGCTCAATCCATTCCAGATTTTCAAGCTCATGCACGGTAATCTCGTGAACGTCGCTCCAGCTTCGCACGAAACGCCACAGTCGCTGTTCCGCAAGTCGTACGAAAATGAACTGAAGCATTGGATTGGTTCGCTTCGCGGTCTTCACCCGTTTGTCTGTACAGCCGATGAAGCCGTGCACAGAATGCGCGTGGTAGACGCCATTTACAAGTCTGCGAAAACGGGTGCAAGTCAAGGGCTTTAGGCTGCCGTCAATGAAGCGCAAACTTACAAAGTCTAGACGAACCGCGCGAAAGGTAAATCGCGAAGCTCCTACGATTGCACTTCTTACCGATTTCGGAACGACAGATCACTATGTTGGGACGGTGAAAGCAGTCATTCGCTCCATCAACTCCACAGCGGCAATTATCGATATCACGCACGAAGTGAGCCCCCAACAAATCCGACAAGCTGGCTACCTGCTCTGGGCGACGTATAAGTTTTTCCCTGAAGGTACAGTTTTTCTATCTGTCGTTGACCCAGGGGTCGGGACAAAACGACGGATATTGGCTGTGCGAACGAGCAAATTTACATTTCTCGCGCCCGACAATATGCTGCTCGATTTTGTTCTGTCGCAAGAACAAGTGATCGAAGCTGTTGAAGTCTCGATTGAGAGCACTCCCTATGTTCTCTCTCAGCGTTCGAATACGTTTCACGGCAGAGATATTTTCGCTCCGGTAGCGGCGTATCTCGCAAGCGGGGTGTCTCTCAAAGAGATAGGAAATCCTGTAAAATTGCATCCTGTGATGTCTCCATTTGTTGGAGGTCAAAGAGAACGAAGAGCGGAAGTTCTGCACATCGACCGTTTCGGAAACTTGATAACGAATATTCGAATAGACAATCGCACAATTGCATTACTGACGCTCAACAGCAAGCGGATTGACCAATGGACCTCGAATTACGCTGAAGCCCCCGAGGGGACTCCATGTCTCATTATCGGCAGCAGTGAATTAGTTGAGATCGTAGTGAAAAACGGTAGCGCTGAACAATTCCTGCAAGCCCGAGTTGGGAATACAATTGATATCCAATGGCAATAGACAAGCAGACTGACCAATATTATGTTCGCCGGTGCTTCGAGCTTGCGCGAAAGGGCAAGGGATGGGTTTCCCCGAACCCAATGGTGGGCTGCGTCATTGTCAAGAATGGAAAAATCATTGCGGAAGGTTATCATGCTAAGCATGGCGGCGCGCACGCTGAGCGAGTTGCGCTGCGAAAAGCCGGGACACGAGCGAAAGGCGCAACGCTCTACGTAAATCTGGAGCCCTGCGCGCATCATGGGCACACACCGCCTTGCTCTGATGCCATTATTGAGGCTAAAATACGCTCAGTAGTTTTTGCGATGAGAGATCCCAACCCGTGGGTGCTCGGCGGGGGAATGCAAAAACTGAGGCGCGCGGGAATTAAGGTGCATGCAGGGGTTTTAGACCGCGAAGCGCAACAGTTGAACGAAAAGTTTGTTACGTTTGTGGCAACGGGTATGCCGTTTGTCGGCGCAAAAATAGCGCAAACGCTTGACGGAAAAATCGCCGACGCATGGGGCTCTTCGCAATGGATAACGGGTGAACAAGCGCGAGAGTATGGACACACTTTGCGTACCGAGTATGATGCGATTCTCGTAGGAGCAAATACTATCGTACGTGATAATCCCCGGCTTACTGCCCGCCTTGCGAAAGGTAGAAATCCCGTGCGAGTTGTAATCGACGGCAAGTTGTCGGTTCCCGCTAATACCCGAGTATATACTGACCGCCAAGCGCGCACGATTGTAATGACGTCGGCTCGCGCGATGAAAGAAAATTCTCGGAAAGTGCAACAATTATCCCGTAACGGTGTTGAAGTCATTGCAGCACAGAATTCATATTCATTGGATGCGGAAAGTATATTGAAAATCCTTTCGCGTTTGGGTGTAGCTTCCGTTCTTATTGAAGGAGGAAGTAACACGCTTGCTTCATTTCTCAAAGCAGATCTTATTCAAAAAATACATTGCCTGATTGCCCCGAAAGTGTTGGAGGGCGGGTTGAATGCATGGAATCTTGGCACCCCGCGCCGCTTAGAAAAAGCACTAAACATCAAGACGACACGTGTCCTTGCTCTGGGCAGTGATACTCTCATCGAAGGAACACTATCCTCGCGATGAAAACGAAGATCTTTATGCTTGTCATGCTTGCAGTAACGTCTGCGAATGCGCAAAAGCTCGGCGGTCTCACGCCCGATATTGTGAAAACCCTGGCATCAGTTCAGGGAAAATTCGCCGTCGGCATCTACGACTTACAGCGCGGTGACACCTTATTTATCAATCCGGATACGATTTTCCATGCTGCAAGCACGATGAAAACGCCTGTGATGATCGAACTCTATCGTCAAGCTGAAGCTGGCAAGATCAACTTGGACGATAACATCGTCATCACGAATGAATTTAAAAGCATTGTCGATGACTCGCCCTATAAGCTCGAGGTCGGTGACGATAGCGATAGTGTTTTATACAAGCAATTGGGCTCCACGAAAACTGTCCGCGAGTTGATTCGCTTGATGATTACCGTGAGCAGTAACCTCGCGACGAACATCCTGATCGAGCTCGCCGACGCCAACCAAGTGATGGCGACGATGGAATCAATTGGCGCGAACGACATCCGCGTTTTGCGGGGAGTCGAAGATATCAAAGCCTTTAGACAAGGATTGAACAACCGAGTCTCAGCCCGCGACCTTGTAACGGTCTTCAGAGCGCTCGCCGAGGGTAAGCTCGTACACAATGATGCAACACAGGAAATGATCGGTATTCTCAGCGATCAACAATTCAACAGTATTATTCCCGCCCTGTTGCCGAAAGATGTTCGCGTGGCGCATAAAACAGGCAACATCACGGGAATCGAGCATGATACCGGTATCGTCTTTCTGCCCAACGGCAGGTCGTATGTTCTTGTGCTCCTCTCGAAGGACATCGCTGACCCGAAAGCCGTGCAACACGCGTTCGCCCAAGTTTCGAAACAAGTCTATGATTATTTTGTACGAGGAAATTAATTGTTCACCGGTTTGATTGAAGATATAGGCACAGTGAAGAGCGCAAAACAACAGCGCGGCAGCGTTGTGTTTCGTATCAACGCTAAGCGAGTGGCAAAATCCTTGCGCATCAATGACAGCATAGCCGTTGACGGCGTGTGCTTGACGGTTGTAAAACGAAGTGGACCTGTGTTTGAGACCCAAGCTGTTGAAGAAACTCTCAGCAAGACCACACTCGCGCGCTTGCGGGAAGGCAGCAAGGTCAACCTCGAGCGTCCCATGCTTTCGACGAGCAGGTTGGGAGGTCATTTTGTGCTCGGACATGTTGATTGCATTGGCACCGTTGCTTCCGTCGAGCGAAAGGACAGCAGTGATGTATTTTGGATTTCCGTGCCAGAGAATTTTTCGAAGTATCTGATTCCCGTCGGTTCGGTGGCTGTCAACGGTGTGAGCTTGACGGTTGCTAATCTAAAAGACACGACGTTTGCCGTTTCCATTATACCGCATACGACGAAAAAAACGACGTTCAAAAGTCTGCAAAAGGGTGATAGTGTAAATATCGAATTTGACGTGCTGGGAAAATATGTAGAGAGCTTGCTACTCATCGGGAAAAGCAAATAATTCGCCGGTGTTCCGGTTGCATTTTAGCCGATGATTGAATATATTGGTCATGTGCCCCACGTCGGTGGGGTTTTCGTTTATTAGTTTTTCATGAGGAAGTCATGTATACAGTCTTCATCGTTGTTGAAATCATCGTTAGCGCTTTGTTGGTCATTGTTATTCTTATGCAAGCCAGTAAGGGCGGCGGCTTGGCCGGCTCGCTCGGCGGCTCGAATCTGGGTACCGTGTTCGGCGTTCGCCGGGCATCGGACTTCCTCAGTAAAACGACGACGGTGCTTGCGACGTTGTTTATCGTCCTTGCGCTCTTCATCAACTTAACTGTTTTGCCACGCGGCGAACGGCAGGAAAGCGTTATTCAATCCGTACCTCCGCCGTCAACGTTGCCGCCATCGTCAACGCCCGCTGCTCAGCCTTCTCAGCCAGCGGCATCGCCTGCCCAGCAGCAACCCGAGAACCGCTGATCGTTCGCGCCCATGGCTCAATTGGTAGAGCAGCTGACTCTTAATCAGCGGGTTCCAGGTTCGAGTCCTGGTGGGCGCACTGCCCGAATGTAGCATGCGGAGTGAAAAGCGTTTTTTTATTCCGCACTCAGTATTTCACAATCTTCATTCGATTAGCCGAAGTGGCGGAATTGGTAGACGCGCTGGACTCAAAATCCAGTTTGGCTCAAACCAAGTGGGGGTTCGAGTCCCCCCTTCGGCACCACTCACTCAGGAGCATGTTCATGCACTAAGGATACTCTGTTGAATGTTTCGTAAATTCAGTATCCTACATGACACTTGCGCCAAGATTTTTTCAATTTAGTATTCTCACCATCGTTTTGTGCGGACCACTGTTCGCGCAAATACCTGTTCAATCATCCCGACTAGCAGGGACCCATTCGGTTCGGCTCGCTCTTACTCCAGCCGACACGCTCTGTGCGTTGCCGTCTGAATTTGTCGTATCCGGAAGCGAAACTGTGTTGCTCGATTCCTCTCGACGTCTGACAAGAGGCATCAACTACACATTTGACTACCGTTTCGGAAAAATAGAATTCAATAAAGAGAGCCTTCGACAAATTTTTGCTGATTCACTGAATCATTTTATTGTCGTCGAATATCGTAGCCTTCCGTTAGCCTTCAAACAGGAATATACACTCCGTCAAAAAACTGTTGTCCGCGACACCTCAACAGGAGAGAGTGTCACGACCTTCAAGTCCACTGAACCATCTGTGCTGGACGATCTGTTTGGCACGGGACTAAGCCGCAGTGGCTCAATCACGCGCGGGTTTAGTGTCGGTTCGAACCGCGATCTGTCGCTCAGCTCCGGCTTCCGCATGCAGCTTGCGGGAAATCTCAGCCGTGATGTAGATATCGTAGCTGCCCTGACCGATGAAAACACTCCTATCCAGCCGGAAGGCAACACGCAGACACTACAGGAAATCGACAAAGTATATATCGAGCTTAAAGCCCCCCGCTATTCCGCAACACTGGGCGATTTCAATTTTGAGATTCAAGACCGGACCGGCGGAGAGTTCGGCCGCATTTCCCGGAAACTCCAGGGAGCTTCCGGCTCGCTGAATTTTTGGCGCGATCAGTCGTCTACTTCGCAAGTCATCATCACTGGGGCCACGCAGCGCGGGAAATTCAATACCAATGAATTCCGTGGCATCGAAGGGAATCAGGGCCCTTACCAACTGACCGGCAGGAACGGCGAGCGCAGGCTCGTC
>JAKEEG010000062.1 GCA_022616555.1 Ignavibacteriota bacterium
ACTCGCTCTCAACGATTATTTTACGGATATTCACCGGTATCTTCGTTATCTCGAAGAAACCATCATTCTGGCGCTGCGAGAATTTGATATTGAAGCCAGTCGTGAGGAAGGCATGACCGGCGTGTGGGTCGATGGTGAGAAGATTGCCGCCATTGGAGTGAAAGTCAGCCGTTGGATTACGATGCACGGCTTCGCGTTGAATGTGAACACCGATTTATCGAAATTCGACCGCATCATCCCGTGTGGCATCTTTCATAGGGGCGTCACGTCCATGCAAAGAATTTTGGGACGGGAAGTCGGCATCGGAGTAGTGCAGAATAAATTAACCGAGGCATTCGCGCATGTGTTTGGATGTCAGCCGGTGAATGTTTCACCGCAAGAATTGTTTGCCGTCATCGAGCGGCATCGGTTGGAGCCGTCTCAAGAACAAATCGTTGAAATGAAATAACAACGGATAATCTATGGCAACCGCAAACACAACGGTATCAACGAAGGAAGCAAAGAAGTCCGCGCTCTCAAAGGACCAATTGTTACGTGCGTACAGGACGATGTTGACCGCCCGCCGCATGGATGAGAAGCAATTGATCCTGCTCAAACAGGGCAAATGCTTTTTCCATATCGGCGGTTCGGGGCACGAAGCGGCGCAGGTTGCCGCAGCTTCCGTGCTGAAGCCGGGGCACGACTGGTCATTTCCGTATTACCGTGACCTAGGATATTCCATGCACATGGGCATGTCGTCCGAGGAAATTTTTCTCGCTGCGATGCACCGCGAAGGTGATCCGGCGACCGGGTCACGACAAATGCCGTCGCATTGGGGTAGGACCGATTTACGTATTATCACTCAATCCAGCCCGACGGGTACGCAATACCTGCAAGCGGTTGGCGTGGCCTTAGCTGCCAAGAAAGGTAAAACGGATGAAGTCGTGTACGTCTCTGGCGGCGATGGTTCAACAAGTGAAGGCGAATTCTTCGAAGCTGTAAACTGGGCGGCGCGCGAAGCGATTCCGGTTATTTTCTTTATTCAGGACAACAAGTTCGCGATTTCTGTTCCAGTGACTCAGCAAACCGCAGGTGCTTCTATTTATGAGGCGACGAAAGGCTTTAAGGGCCTCGAGCGCACACACGTTGATGGAACGAATTTCATCGAGACGTTCACTGCAATGACAAAGGCTGTCGAGCGAGCACGCAAAGGTGATGGTCCTACGCTTATTGTAGCGGATGTTGTTCGATTGTTGCCGCACTCATCGTCCGATGACCATGCGAAGTACCGTGCAAAGGACGATATCGAAAAAGATAAAGCGCAGGATCCGATTCCGAAAATGACGCACTTCCTCATCGAGCAGGGCTATCTCACAGATGCCGAAGCCACACAGATGGTGGAAGAAGTGAAAAATGCTATCGATGCTGCTGCAGATGCTGCAGAGGCGAAGCCGTTGCCGGATGCATCGACCGTCGAGCACCACGTGTATGGCACGGCGCATGGGAACCCACCGCGGGATTTTGTGGAGCCCGAACACAGCGGCAACAAGGTTGTCCTTGTAGATGCGATCAATCACGCGTTGCACGAAGAAATGCAGCGCAACTCTAAAATGATCGTTTTCGGCGAGGATATCGCTGACGGCAAAGGCGGCGTGTTTACGGCGACGAAAGGACTTTCGACAAAATTCGGGACCGAGCGGGTATTTAACTCACCGCTCGCGGAAGCGAGCATCATCGGCGTTGGCATAGGTATGGCGCTGAAAGGTTGGACGCCCGTGCCTGAGATTCAGTTTGGCGACTACATTTGGCCTGGCTTCATGCAAATCCGCGATGAGATGGCGATGTTCCGCTATCGCTCGAATAATAGCTGGCCCTGCCCGATGGTCATTCGCGTGCCGGTAGGCGGATACATACACGGCGGACACTACCACAGCCAGTGCATCGAGAGCATCATGGCGCACATTCCGGGCATTCGATTGGCGTTTCCGTCCAATGCTGCGGATGCGAAGGGATTACTGAAGGCGGCGATTCGCGGCGACGACCCGGTGATTTTCATGGAACACAAAGGATTATATCGGCAAGGCTATGCGGCAAGCCCTGAACCGGATGCTGATTACGTGTTGCCGTTCGGTGTTGCCGCGGTGAAGCGTGAGGGCACGGATATCACTGTCATTACATATGGCGCAATGGTGCAGAAGTCGCTCGAAGCCGCGAAGAAAATGGAAGCCAAGGGCTTTAGTGTTGAAGTGATCGACCTGCGTACGATGAACCCGCTGGACACAGAGACAATTTATGCCTCGGTCAAGAAAACGGGGAAGGTGCTTGTAGTGCACGAAGACACGATTACGGCGGGATTCGGAGCGGAGATTGTCGCGTTGATTTCGCAGAATTGTTTTGAATCGTTGGATGGACCCGTTATGCGTGTTGGTGCACTTGATATGCCTGTGCCATATAGTCCGCCGCTCGAAGATGCGATGTTGCCGAACGAGCGGAAAATTCTTGCTGCACTGGAAGAACTCTCAGCTTACTAAGGAACCCTTATGCAAGTTGACGTCGTCATGCCCAAGATGGGCGAAAGCATTCAGGAGGGCAAAATCCTCCGCTGGATGAAGAAGCCAGGCGATAAAATCCAGAAGGACGAAACCATTCTGGAAATCAGCACGGACAAGGTGGATTCCGAAATCCCTTCGCCCGCGAGCGGCATTCTGACGAAGATCATTGTCGCAGAGCAGGAGACGGTGGAAGTTGGCACGATTATCGCAAAGATTGAGACGGATGCCGCCGCAGCCAAAGTCGATACCTCCGCACCAACGGCGGCTCCGGCTAAATCCGCACCGGCGAATGTAAAAGAGGAATCGGTAGCACCCGCATCTATGCCGATGACTTCTGCAATCGACAGTGGCAACGGAAGCGATAAGTTTTATTCTCCGCTTGTTCGCACAATCGCCAAGAAAGAAGGCATCGGAACGGCGGAGCTTGACCGCATTGCCGGCTCTGGTATCGGCGGGCGAGTGACAAAGAAAGATGTTTTGGCGTACGTCAGTACTCGAACATCTCGCGGCGGTGCTGCAATGCCAGCGCCGCCTGTACCCCCAGCATATCGACCGGAAACGCATCTCAAGCCCGTTGATGAGAAAGAATTGCTGAAGAAATATCCCGCACCGCAGTATAAAGTGGTGAGAATGGATAATGTGCAGACGAAGATGGCAGAACATATGGTACGCAGCATCCAGACTTCGCCGCACGTTGCCGCCATCTCTGAGTGCGATGTTACCAGGGTTGTGGACTATCGCAACAAGCGAGCGGCGGAGTTCGAGAAGCAGGAGGGCTTCAAGCTCACGTACACGCACTTTTTTGCCGATGCAATAGTTCAGGCATTGAAAGAGTATCCCCTCATCAACGCATCGGTAGAGGGGAATAACATCATCTTGAAGAATTTCATTAATCTTGGGTTGGCAGTTGCGTCGCCCACGGGATTGATTGTCCCAGTTATTAAAAATGTAGAAGAGAAGAATTTCCTCGGGCTTGCATGGGCGATTAACGATATCGCCAACCGCACGCGCACCCGCAAGCTGATGCCGGACGATATACAGGGTGGAACGTTTACGTTTACGAACTACGGCGTCTTCGGTACCGTCGTCGGCACGCCGATTATCAACCAGCCTCAGTTGGCGATACTTGGCATTGGCGCTATCAAGAAGCGCCCCGTGGTGCAGACCGACGTGGACGGCCACGACTACATCGGAATACGTTCAATGTCATATTTTACGTTGTCGTTCGACCATCGCATTGTCGATGGCGAGCTTGGCGGAAAGTTTTTGGAGAAAATCATTTACAACATTCAGAACTACGATTTCAGTAAGGCATTCTAAGTGGAAATCATTATAGACGAAATACCAGTCAGCACTCCCCAGCCTGCACCTCGCCGGCCGGAATGGCTCAAAGCCAAAATTCCCGGTGGTGAGAACTACGCGAGGTTGAAGAGCCTCATTGATACTCAACGCTTGCACACAGTGTGCGAGGAAGCACGCTGTCCGAATATGGGCGAGTGCTGGAACGCAGGCACGGCGACGTTCATGATTTTGGGCGACATCTGCACGCGCTCGTGCGGTTTCTGCGCTGTGAAGACGGGTCGCCCAGACGGCTTGCTTGATTGGGACGAGCCTCGCCGCGTCGCAGAGGCTGTTGGAATGATGGGCATACGCCATGCAGTCATAACATCCGTGAATCGCGATGAGCGTAAAGACGGCGGCGCGCCGATTTTTGCTGAGACGATCCTCGAGATCCGAAAACAAGTGCCCGGCTGCAGAGTAGAGGTGCTTATTCCGGACTTCAAAGGCAACGAAGAAGCGCTCAACATCGTACTAGACGCCCAGCCGGACGTGCTAAACCACAATCTCGAGACTGTCCCGCGTCTGTATAAAGTCGTGCGTCCTCAGGCGAATTATCGCCAATCGCTCGAAGTACTGGCACGCTCGAAGAAGAAGGGATTCCTCACCAAAACCGGGCTCATGGTTGGCATTGGCGAGAGAGCAGAAGAGGTGTTGGAAGTGATGAACGATGTTATTGCAACCGGATGCGATATTCTTACTATAGGGCAGTATCTCCAGCCTACAAAAGAACACTTGCCGATCGACCGCTACGTTCATCCGGATGAATTCCATATGTATAAAGAGGTCGGGCTGGAAATGGGCTTTAAGCATGTGGAGTCGGGACCGCTCGTACGCAGTTCCTACCACGCAGAGAAAGCGGTGTAAATTTCCGCTTCAAATTCCGTTGACTTTTTCCCGTTTTTCCGCTATATTAACAAACTGATTATTTTTCGATATTCTTCGCATGTTAAGCGATGTGGAGGTTAGTTGTGGAAACGTCACCAAAGACAAAATTTTTTAAACCTGAAGAAGTCACCCAAAAGTGGCATGTGATCGATGCGGCAGGCAAAACGCTCGGCAGAGTCGCCACAGAAGCTGCACGCTTGTTGCGCGGAAAACACAAGCCGCAATTTACGCCTAATTTCGATATTGGCGATTTCGTTGTGGTTATCAATGCGGAAAAAGTCCAGGTGACGGGCAAGCGGGCGGAGATGAAAGAGCTTTATCGCAATTCCGGTTACCCGGGCGGAGCGAAATTTGAGTTGTTCCGTGACCTCGTGAAAACGAAGCCGGAGTATGTGTTCGAGCACGCCGTGAAAGGCATGCTGCCGCATAACCGATTGGGCAGAAAAATTCTCAAGAAACTTAAAGTCTACCGCGGCGGAGAGCATCCGCACGCTGCGCAGAACCCGCAGCCGTTTGCAGTCTAGTGTAGAGAAGGAAATCTCATGTCAACAATGCGTTCAATTGTCAATGTCGGCCGTCGCAAAACCGCCATCGCCCGCGTGAAGCTCATCGAGGGATCCGGAAAGGTGACGATCAATAACCGTGAATTCGAAAAGTACTTCCCGCTGGAACTTCAGCGCGCAGAAGTGCTCAAGCCTTTCGTTGTTACCTCCACGCAGGGGCGCTACGATACATTTGTGCGCGTCGAGGGTGGCGGACTCACCGGCCAGGTGGGCGCCGTGAAACTCGGCATTGCCCGCTCGCTTGTGGGAATCGACGGCGAGTACCGGACGCAGCTGCGCGGCGCGGGATTGTTGACGCGAGATTCACGAATGGTCGAGCGTAAGAAGTACGGCCAGAAGAAAGCGCGCAAACGCTTCCAGTTCTCGAAGCGTTAATCGGTTCAAGTTTTTTAATCAATCATATTCTCCGATTCGACCGGTGGTGTCCTGAACCCTGAGCTTATCGAAGGGGTTGCGGGATTCCGGAAGAAGATGACGAGAATAGAAGACAACTAACCAAACAAAGGATGACTCATGCCACGTGTTGAGCTAGAAGCTCTATTGACTGCCGGCGCCCATTTCGGGCACCTGACCCGCCGCTGGAACCCCAAGATGAAGCCCTATGTGTTCATGGAACGCAATGGGATTCACATCATCGATTTAAAGAAAACCCAGGAACTGCTCGACGCCGCGTGCAACGCGATTTCGAACATCGTTGCCGAAGGCAAAAAACCGCTCTTCGTCGCGACGAAGAAACAAGCGAAGGAAGTCGTCGGCGAAGAAGCGCGACGCAGCGGAGCGTTTTACGTAACCGAGCGTTGGCTCGGCGGTATGTTGACGAACTTTACCACGATTCGCAAGAGCGTGAAGCGCCTCAACAACCTCGAAAAAATGGAAACCGACGGCACATTCGAAAAAATCACCAAGAAGGAACGCCTCATGGTGGTGCGCGAACGCGAGAAGTTAAATGACGTACTTTCTGGCGTGGCAGAGATGTCCCGACTGCCGGGTGTCCTGTACGTTGTGGACGTGAAGAAGGAATCCATCGCTGTAAAGGAAGCGAACCGCCTGAACATCCCGGTTGTCGCGATCGTTGACACAAACTGCGACCCCGAATCGATCGATTTCCCAATTCCAGCCAATGACGACGCACTGAAGTCTGTGCAATTGATCACCAAAGCGATTGCCGATGCAGTAGCGGAAGGTGCCCAACGCGCCGCATCTCAGCGTGCGATCGAAGCCGAGAAGCAAGCAGAGAGTGCAGAGGCGGAAGCTTCGGAAAAAACAAACGCATAATACTGAAACTGAAAGAGATTTTTTGACGACAATGACTGCTATATCTACTGATTTGATAAAAAAACTCCGCGACAAAACCGGCGCGGGGATGATGGACTGCAAACGCGCGCTGGAAGAAGTCGGTGGCGACATGGAGAAAGCCATTGAGTACCTTCGCAAGAAGGGAGCGGCGACAGCGGCGAAACGAGCCGACAAAGCCGCGAACCAGGGCGTCGTGGAATCATACATCCATGCCGGTGGCCGTATCGGCGCGATGGTGGAATTGAACTGCGAAACGGATTTCGTCGCGAAGACGCCCGACTTCAAGCAGCTTGCGCACGACATCGCCATGCAGATTGCTGCAATGAACCCACAGTACATTTCCCGTGAAGAGATCGAGAAGTCCGTTATCGACAAGGAGCTCGATATCTACAAAACGCAGGCGACGAACGAAGGCAAACCGGCAAACATCGCTGAGAAAATTGCCGTCGGGCGGCTGGATAAGTTTTACCAGGAGGTATGCCTGATGGAACAAAGCTTCATCAAGGATTCCGGCAAAACTATCAAGGACTTACTGGATGAGGCGACTGGCAAAGTTGGCGAAAAAGTCGTTATCCGACGCTACAAGCGGTTCCAGCTTGGCGAGGAAAATTAGTTTTCCTTAAAATCCCGAAGCGATTCGGGATTTTTTTTCGTACATTCAAACCTGCGCATCAAGACACTCAGAACGACGAAATGGCAAACGTAAAATATAAACGCATTCTCCTCAAGCTCAGCGGCGAAGCA
The DNA here is from genome assembly GCA_022616555.1 of Ignavibacteriota bacterium. Classification (GTDB taxonomy): domain Bacteria; phylum Bacteroidota; class Ignavibacteria; order UBA10030; family UBA10030; genus JAKEEG01. Next base: position 7,361 of record JAKEEG010000062.1, read on the forward strand.
CTGATGGGCAAGCTCGACTATGGCATAGACCCGGACGTGGTGAAACTCTTCGCGGAAGAAATCAAGTCCGTACACAGCCTTGGTGTGCAGGTGGGCATTGTGATCGGGGGAGGGAATATCTACAGGGGCGTCGAGGCTTCGAGCGACGGTATCGACAAGGTGACCGGTGATCATATGGGGATGCTTGCCACCGTCATCAATGCTCTCGCACTACAGAGCGGCTTGGAGCACAAGGGAATGTTCACGCGCTGCCTCACGGCAATTAATATGGAGAAAGTTGCCGAGCCGTTCATCCGCCGCCGCGCTATTCGGCACCTGGAAAAAAATCGCATCGTCATTTTTGCCGCAGGAACCGGAAACCCGTACTTTACGACGGACACCGCCGCTGCACTCCGCGCTATTGAAATCGAGGCCGACGCCATCCTGAAGGGCACGCGTGTCGACGGTATTTACGACAGCGACCCGGAGAAGAATGCCTCCGCGGTGCATTTCCCGGAGATTTCGTATTCCGATGTCCTGAAGAAAAATCTCCGCGTCATGGACCTGACGGCGATTACACTCTCGAAAGAAAATTCTCTGCCGATCATCGTGTTCAACATGAACAAACCGGGTAACCTGAAACGCCTGGTGCTGGGCGAGCAGGTCGGCTCGCGCGTTGTTGAATCTTCAGTTGTGCATTAGCAAAGCAATCTTATATTTTTTTGTCGGTAACCCCCTGCGGCTCAAAAAACGAGCCGCGTCCCCCTTGGTCATGGGGACAAGAATGAGCGCCGCTTTTTCCCCTCCTAACGAAGGAGGGGTGTCCGCCGACCTGCTTCGACGTTTTTTGTCGAGGAGGCGGACGGGGTGGTTTCTTTATATTCTAAGTTTGAACCTAAAGCCGCTTATCGGAGAACTCTACTATTATTTTGACATCAGCAGACTTTTAGCTGTAAATTTTCTACCACAATTACAGAGGTACTATGCAACTCACCACTTCCAAGGACATCCTGAAGAACGCCGACGACCGGATGAAGAAGGCGGTGGAGGTCGTACGCGAAGAGCTTGTAAAAATCCGCACCGGCAAGGCGACAACAGCATTGTTGGACGGTATCAAGGTCGATTACTACGGCAATATGACGCCGCTCAACAAGCTTGCCAACGTCAGCACGCCGGACGTGCATACCATCAGCGTCCAGCCGTGGGACAAAGGCTCCATGCAGGCTATCGACAAGGCGATTCAATCCGCCAACCTCGGACTCAATCCCGTGAACGACGGCACCGTTATCCGCGTGCCGATTCCGCCGCTCAACGAAGAGCGCCGACGGGATCTGGTAAAGCTCGTGAAGAAATTTGGCGAGGACGGCAAGGTTGCAATCCGCAACGTGCGCCGCGATGCCATCGAACACTTGAAGAAAGCGGAGAAAGACCAGCACATGCCGGAAGACGAGCGCAAACGCTCCGAGCAAGAAGCGCAGAAGATGACCGACAGGCACACGAAGGACATCGACAACCTGCTCGCGATGAAGGAAAAGGAAATCATGGAGGTTTAAAAGACAGTTGCCAGTTTCCTGTTACCAGTTGCCAGTTTAAAGCCCAGTCGTATGCCAGTCATATGATTGGGCTTTTGTTTTTCATTAAAAAGTAGTAAGTATGAAGTATTAAGTAGGAAGTAGCAAGTAGTAAGAATTTTCTCTAACGCGAAGGCGTCTCGACGAGCATCAACACAGGAAGGATAAGTTTCATGTCTAATAAATTACGGATAGACCCTGCAACAGAACAAGATTTGCCGCTTATTCTGAAGCTCATACAAGGCCTTGCAGAATACGAGCGGCTCGCGCACGAGTGTGTTGCCACAGAGGCTACACTCAAGGAATCGCTCTTCGGCGCGCGTCGCTACGCGGAGGTCGTTATCGCCCGCTATGACGGCACGCCCGCGGGTTTTGCGCTGTTCTTCCACAACTATTCGACGTTCCTCGCCAAGCCCGGAATTTATCTTGAGGATTTATTCGTGTTCCCAGAGTTTCGCAGCAGGGGCATTGGAAAGGCTCTGCTCGTGCATCTCGCCAAACTTGCGAAGGAGCGCAACTGCGGGCGCTTCGAATGGTGGGTGCTGGACTGGAACGAGCCTGCCATCGGCTTCTACAAAAAATTAGGAGCCGTGCCCATGAGTGACTGGACGGTGTTTCGCGTAACGGGCGAGGCATTGGACAGGCTGGCGGGTGAGAAGGTGTAACATTTTTTGGACATTCCCGTAAATTGTAGTAGTTCTACTATCGAAAGGAACGCCAGCCATGTCCCCGGAACCCAAACGATTATACCGCAGTCGGACCAATAAAGTCATAGCCGGCGTTTGCGGCGGTGTGGCGGAGTATCTTGGTATCGACGCGACATTGGTGCGTGTTCTGTGGGTGCTGTTTACGATTTTCGGCGGCGGGGGATTGTTGCTCTATATCGCCGCGCTGATCATTGTGCCGCAAAATCCCACGCGGGTCATTGGCGATTCTTCAACCACAGAAAACGTCGCTGCGGGGAACCAGCAAGCCCTGCAAATTATCGGGTTCATACTGCTCGGTCTCGGCGTATTTTTCCTGTTCGTTAATCTCGATTTCTTTTCGTTTAAGCAAATGATGCGATTCGTGTGGAATTTTGCCTTCCCCGCGATTCTGATCGGAATCGGTATTTTGCTCTTGATGCGCCGCAAGGAGATAGCTTCCGAACCGCCGCCGAGTGATGCTTCCGGGGAAACACCGTCTGAACCTACTGCAGAAGAACCACCGAAGACCAAAGGACGTAAAAAACGCGGAGAAACAAGCCAAAATGAACGTACATCGTCAGAGCCACCACCGAAGGACCAGAACCAATCACGCGAGAAACGCCAACTGCTTCGCTCTGTGCTCGACCGCAAACTCTTTGGCGTTTGCGGCGGCCTTGGCGAGTATTTTGACGTTGACCCGACGATCATGCGCATCCTGTTCGTGATCGTCACGCTGATGTCGTTCGGGTTCGGAATATTGTTGTACCTTGCGCTGCTTCTCGTAATGCCAGAAAAACCACGCACTGTCACACCATAAACTTGTCATGCCGTCAGGAGTTTCCTCCTAACGGTCAGTATTCTTTCGTGTCAGGACGTAAGTCCTGACACCACTATAGTGAGGATACCATGAAAGAATCTAAAATTTCCATCGCAGGCATATTGCTCATCGGGTTGGGATTGATGCTGCTTCTCGACAGGCTCGGCGTGATTTACTTCGGCTGGGACAGGATATTCTGGATGTTCGTTGGCATAGCCGGCGCAATCCTTGCCGTTGATGGCTTTACCCACAAAGGGCGCGGGAAAATTTTCTGGGGAACATTGATGTTTTTCGTGAGCGTGTCGTTCTCGCTCTATGTGTGGAATCTTCTCTGGTGGCCTGAGTACTACTGGCCCGGTTCGTTATCGCTCTCGTTGGGATTGGCGTTTTTTGCTCTGCTGACACTCGAGCCGCGCAACGTTGGAGTGATGGTGCCTGGGATTCTGTTTAGCGGGTTTGGCGCTATAATGCTGTTGGTAGAGTTTTATTACCTCGATTGGTGGGATGTACGCCGCTTCCTTCGCGACTACTGGCCCGTGGCGCTCATTGCATGGGGCATTGCGATGCTGCTGAAGCGGAGACCGCAGGCGACGGGTTGAACTACTCTTACTTGATTTTCAAATCCGAAATCACTAATCCGTAATCTGTAATCTCTGTTCTGTCAGTGCGCTTCCAGCCAATCCTTGCCGACGCCGATCTCGACGTCGATGGGCACCTTAAGCTTCATCGCCCCGCTCATTTGTTTCTCAACCAACTTGCGCATTTTTGCTTCTTCGCTTTTCAGGACTTCAAACACCAGCTCGTCGTGCACCTGCAACAGCATGGCACTTTTGAGTTTTTCCTTTTGCATTGCCGCGTCGATGTGCACCATCGCCATTTTGATCATGTCCGCCGCTGTGCCTTGAATCGGCATATTGATGGATTGACGCTCGGCGTGCTGCCGTAGGTTAAGATTCTTGCTATGAATATCAGGCAGGTAGCGACGCCTGCCCATCAGCGTTTCGACGTAACCCTTTTTGTGCACCGTGGCTTTCGTGTTCTCGATGAATTCCTTCACGCGTGGGAAGCGTGTGAAGTACGTATCGATAATTTCCTTCGCCTCGGTTTGTGTAATATCCAGCCGCGTGGCAAGCCCGAACGGACCGATGCCGTACATGATGCCGAAGTTTACTTCCTTCGCCTTGCGGCGCATGTCTTTGGTGACGTCTTTGAGAGCGACGCCGAACACCTTTGCCGCTGTGGTCGCGTGAATGTCCTCTTTGTTGTGGAACGCTGTCTGGAAGCTTTTATCGTCGCAGACATGCGCCATGATACGCAGCTCGATCTGCGAGTAGTCGGCGGACATAATAAGGCTGTTCTTACTACCAGCGACGAACGCCTTTCGAATCGAGCGCCCGATTTCCGTACGGATCGGGATGTTCTGTAAATTCGGGTCGTTGCTGGCGAGCCGCCCCGTCGCGGCGACTGTTTGATTATACGACGTGTGCACGCGTCCGGTCAACGGGTTGACCATCTTCGGCAGGGCATCGACGTATGTCGATTTGAGTTTTGCAAGCTGTCGGTAGTCCAGCATTTTTTCGATGATCGGGTGCTGGTGTCGAAGTTCCTCCAGAACGCTTACGTCGGTTGAGAATCCGGTTTTCGTTTTGCGGACGGGTGGGAGCTTTAACTTGGTGAACAGAATCTCGCTTAGCTGTTGGGTCGAGTTGATGTTGAATTTCTCTCCCGCCAGCTTGTAGATTTGCTTGACGATCGCATCGATGTCGCGCTCCAGTTCCTTGGACATATTTGCAAGGAACTTCGTGTCGATGACGACGCCCGTTTTTTCCATGCGCGCTAGCACTGAGCTGAGCGGGAATTCAATCTCGTCGCACAGGGTCATCATCTTCTCTTTTTCGACGCGGGTGCGGAGTTTTTCGTACAGGCGGTAGGCGATGTCCGCATCCTCGCACGAGTAGTCGGCGATGATCTCCAGCGGCACCTCACGGATGTCCTTGCGCTCTTTACCCGTGCCGGTGATGTCGTCAAACGACACCATGGAGTATTGTAGATGCTCGCGCGCCATGGCATCGAGACCGTGCTGTCCATCCGCGCGCAAGATGTAGCTCGCGATCATCGTATCGAACTCAATGCCATCGACCCAGATATCGTGTAACGAAAGCGCAAGCTGGTCATATTTTACATTCTGTCCGATTTTTTTGATTTTCGGATTCTCGAAAATCGGCTTCAATGCGGGAAATACCAGCTTTGCCGGCAGGGTGGGATATTTTTGCTTTACGCCCGAGACCGGGGTGTCTCCGAATAGGTCGCCAACTGCTTTCTCGAATTTCTGGCTCGAGGCGTCGACGGAGACGTAATATGCTTCGCGCGGTTTGAGCGAGAATGAGAGTCCGACAACGAGCGACTGGAGAGCATCTTTGGATGTCGTTTCCGTGTCGAACACGAATTCTTTTGCCTTCGCAAGCTTTTTGACGAATTCCTTGAAGTCCTTCTCCGTTGCAACAACGTGATACTTGTGCTTGTCGTCTTTTATTGTAGTGTAATCTGCCGGGACGGCTTTCTCTTCCTGCTCTGCGGATGCTTCCTCTTCGCCGTCGGACGACTTTTTCAGCTTGTTGAGCAGACTCCTAAACTCAAGCTCCTGAAAATACTTTCGGAGTGCGGCGGTATCCGGTTCGCCGAGACGGAGCTTGTGGAAATCGATCTTGATCGGCGTATTGACTTCAATAGTCACGAGCTTTTTTGAGAGCAGCGCCAGCTCTGTATTGGCTTTGATTTTTTCGCGGACGCCGTTCTGGGGGATTTTCTCCACGTTCTTGATGATGTTCTCCAGCGAGCCCCATTGCTGAACGAGCGGTATAGCGGTTTTCTCGCCCACGCCCGGTACGCCCGGCACATTGTCGGATTTATCACCGATAAGAGCGAGCACGTCGATGACCTTATCCGGCGTGACGCCGAATTTCGCTTTCACGCCCTCGAAGCTCACGATCTCCGCTTCGTTGCCCTGTTGCCCGGGCTTGTACATTTTGACGCGGTCGGAGATGAGTTGCATATAGTCTTTGTCAGGGGTGACGAGGAAGGTATCGACTTTTTCCTTCTCCGCGCGCTTGGCAAGCGTGCCGATGATGTCGTCCGCCTCATAGCCATTCAGTTCCAGCAGGGGAATGTTGTACGCCTTCACGATTTTCTTAATCATGTCGATTTGTGGCGGCATGTCTTCCGGGATTTCCTGCCGAGTGGCTTTATATTGCTTATACATTTTGTGCCGGAATGTCGGCGCGGCGGTATCGAACACGACGGCAATGTGGTCGGGCTTCTCGTCGTCGAGTATCTTGTTCAGGTAGCTGAGGAAGCCGAATACCGCGCTGGTGCTTTCACCTTTGGAGTTGCGCAGCGGTGCGCGGATGTACGCGAAATACGCGCGATAGACCAGAGCCATGGCGTCGAGAAGGAAGAGACGTTCTTTAGATTTGGGCATAGAATGTAATTGTTAAGTTCACGTTAAAGCCATGTAGATTTCGGTTACTAATGAACCCATCCCTGTTGACTTGAGTGCAAGGTTCGTGAGTTGTGAGCCCCTTCCCTAAAACTTAGGGAAGGGGTTCGGGGATGGGTTTTACAAAAACAATGCAACTCCCATCAGCACTAAAAATCCTGCTACAACCATCCTGAAACGTTCAAGCGAGATTTTCTTGAGCAAGCTTTTTCCGAACAATGTTCCTGCGAATGCAACGGCAATCACAATGAGCAGGGGAGCTGCCGCGGCTTCGACACGCTCGAGTTGATTATAAAGGTAAACGGGAATTCTCGTCAAGTCAATAACTATTGCAATGGCTGTTGCAGTGGCGATGAAGGATTCTTTCGAGAGCGAATAGTTAAGTAGATACGCGCTGCGGATCGCCCCTTGGTTGCCGATGATGCCGCCGAGGAAACCGGAAAAGAAGCCGCCCACAATATCGAATGAATGTGGGATTCTGAATTTCGACGCACTGGGCATAAACTCCACGCCCCCGGCGAGGAGGAAAAATCCCGCGAGGGCGTAACGGACATACTCTCCAGCCAGCGCGTTCTGAAAAGACGAGCCTACGGCTGCGCCGATAAAACTCACAATTCCAAATTTGATAAATATTTTTTTGTCAATGTGTCTACGGAACAATCCAAATTTCAGCAGATTATTGGCAAGATGCACAATAGATACGAGAAACACTGCCGTCTTTGCGTCATAGAAAAAAGCAAATGCCGGCGTCAACACAGTGCCCACACCGAAGCCTGTCAGCAGTGTCAGTGTGCTGGTGAAAAACGTGACAATCAGGACGATGAGAAAGTGAAGGTCGGTCATTCAGTAACGCTTTCAGATGTTGTCTGAGCTTCGGCAAGCTCTTTTTCTTTCGCGGTTTTTGACCCGCGCATATCGACAAACATATTACGAAGGAATATCACCGATGCGAGCAACAATCCACCTGTCACGAAAAATAATTCCCGCACGCCAAGGTGCGAGGCGATGTATCCTCCTGTGGGTGGACCGATCATATTTGCCAGGATATTTCCACTCGATGCGATGCCCATAATGCTGCCGCGTCGTTCGAGCGGGGTATTTTTGCTGATGTATGAATAGAGCGCGGGCAGCATGCCGCCCAGACAGAAGCCCAATATAGCCCGGAAAATAATCAGTTGGTAGGCGTTTGTGACAAGTCCCTGCGCGCTGTACGCGAGAGCCGCACCGCTTAACGCAATGGTGAGGTTCTTCTTGTAGCTTTTCGCGTCGTTGCGCTTGCCCCACCACGGAGCGGCAAGCACGGTAAACACGCCGGCAACGGAAAAAATCGCTCCCGCCATCGTAGCGATATATTCAGTATTTGATACCAATTGCTCGACGTAGAGAGCGAAAATCGGTTGTATCATAAATACAGCCGATTGTGAGAGCATAATCACAATGAGCGCGACGCGGATTGGTTTGGAACCGATGGCATAGCGGTAATTGCCGAGGATTCGGTGCGGCTCCGGGTGCTCGGGTTTCGGCTGCACATCCTCGCGCACGAATCGGATGATGACTAAACCGGCAATTGTACACAATCC
>JAKEEG010000063.1 GCA_022616555.1 Ignavibacteriota bacterium
CCTATGCGAGATACCACCCCGCGCGTGTGGGAAAAATCCAAGCCCGTTTGGGGAATTTCCACACGGGTTGTGGGAAGCGGTTGAGGTGAGGAAATGCGGTGTGCTATCAGTTCTATGAATTATTCAGGAGTTTTTGGCAATTCTACTGCTGTTTCCTTCTGCAGATTCTTCTTCCAATACAGGTAAAACGGTATTCCGAGTAACAGCAATACAAGCCCGACTAATGAGTCTGTTGTTTGCTCGATGAGCGTATTGATGACAAACCATGTCGCCACTATTATAAAGAGCAGCGGCACGACGGGGTAGCCGGGCACATGGTATGAACGTTGCGCGTTTGGTGTTTTTCGCCTGAGGATGAATATTCCTCCCGCTCCTAGTGCGTAGAATATCCACCCTGCAAATATCACGTATGTGAACAATTGATCGTATGTGCCGGAAAGTGTTAACAAAGACGTCCAGATGCCCTGTGCGAGCAAGGATTTTCCGGGAGTATGGAATTTCGGGTGCACTTCCCCAAGCGAGCGGAAGAAGAGCTTGTCCTTAGCCATGGCAAACGTGATACGCCCTGCCGTAAGCGCCGTTCCATTCACACAGCCAAAACTGGAAATCATCACTGCGGCGGCGACAAGTTCTCCACCAAAACGTCCGACGATTTTCTCCATCACGTCGGATGCAACAAGGTTGGATGTGGCGATAACATCTATGGGGAGGACGTAAAGGTATGCGAGGTTTATTACAGTATAGATCAGGATGATGCAGACCGTCCCCAGCGTGAGAGCGAGGGGGACGTTGCGCTTAGGGTTGATGACCTCGCCAGCGACAAAACTGACGTTGTTCCAACCCTCGTATGCCCAGAGTGTCGCGATCATGGCAATGCCCATTGCGGAAAGCAGTGAGCCTGAGTTTGGTGTTCCCCAGAGTGGAAAGAAATTCTCAACGCTTCCTTCGCTTGATGTAAATGAGAGGATAACGATTGCCGCGACGGCGGTGAGCTTCAACGAGGTGAACACATTGTTGACCAGAGTTCCCCACTTGAGGCCAAAATAGTTGATGATCGTGAGCGACATAATAGCGGCGATTGCAGCGAGCTTGATGCCGATGTCGTCCAACGGCGCAATGCTATCGATAAATGGCAGCGTCCACGCTTCAAGCTCTTGGCTGAGATGGGGGAGGGGGACGAGATAATCGAGATATCTGCCGAAAGCAACCGCAATGGCTGCGTTTGTGCCAGTCTGATAAACAACGAAACCCGTCCAGCCGTACAAAAACGCAAGCCAATCCTTAAACAACACGCGGAAGAACACGTACTGTCCACCGGTGTCAGTTATTTCATTGGCGATTTCCGCGTTCGTGAGCGCTCCGGCGAGCGTGAGCAAACCGCTGAAAATCCACACGCCGATGGCAAGCCCCGGCACGTTGACTGCCGCGGCGACATTTTGCGGAATAATAAATATCGCCGAGCCGATAATACTATTGATGAGGATAAAGACGGCGGAGGTAAGCCCGATCTGGCGAACGAGACCTGGACGGCTGTCGGGGTTAGTCATTGCGCTCGAAGAATCCCAGATGGCCGTATTGCTTTAATAAAGAGCCAAAAAAGTATTGGCAATTCACCAAACTCAAGAATCATCGCGACCTGACCGATAATTTGCTCATATTGGGGCAGAAGGAATGACGTAACGGCAAACAGCAAATACCCTGAACCTGCCGCGAACAGCAAATAGCCAAGGAAGCGTGGAACGAAACCTGAGCGTATAACAAGCATTCCGAACGGAAACAGCCAGAGCCCCCAGAAGACCGAGGCGACGGTTATGCCCTCCCCGTGCAAGCTGAGGAAGAACAGTACAGCGGCATCGATCTGACTCTTATCAAATGCTGATAAGAAATTGGCGCCGCTCACCAACACGAGCGCAGCGATCTCATTCAGTACATTGGCAAACATAATCGGCACCGAAACCAACGCGCCCAACATTACCAACAGCTTCGCCTGGTACTCGCTCACTGGTTTGAACAAGCGATAGAGTGACAGTACGAGAAACACGGCAATGGATTGATGGAGCAATTCGCTCCCGATGCCCAAACGCAGCAACCATTCCGAAGCCCGAAGTTGGTCGGCGGTCGCCGTTGCATCTCCCGAAACAATAATGGAGCTGGGGACAAACATCAGTCCAACAGGAGCGGTGAGGGCCATCAGGAAATATAATAGCCCTGCCGATCGTAATGCTTTCCGTTGCGAATCGTCAATGCTGGTTGCCATGGTAATTCTCCTAGGAGGTTGTTTACATGTTACTCAGCTCATAGTCGTGCCATGTGTTGCCCCCGCCCTCACCGCTGCGCACCCAAAGGAAGCCCAATTTCTGAAGAACGCGATTGGAAGCTGCGTTTGCTGCATTGGCACCGGCGACAATTCGGGTAAGTCCGAGTTCCTTAAAACCGTATTGAATAAATGCTTGGCCTGCTTCTGTAGCTAACCCCCGTCCCCAGTAGGGACGAGTGATGTAATATGCTAATGTTCCCTCCCCGGGAATCACGACGTTATTCTCATCCCGGTTTGCATAGAGACCGCAACGGCCGATGTAACGACTTTCTGACTTGAGTATCGTCGCAAGCAACCCCATCGGTTTTTGAACCAACCAGTTTTTCTGTCCGTCGATGATTAAACGGAGCGACTCCTCAGCCTCCTCGCGCGATAATGGCTTTCCGCCGGATTGTCGTCGAAACTCTGGGTCGGCCATCATCTCGCAGTACGCCTCGAGGTCTGACTCTTCGTGTCTGCGGAACAACAGTCTCGCCGTCTCCAAGATAATCAAGGGATGCCTTCACTCCTCCTCTGTCTTCAAAAACCCCAGCTCAAACGATTTTTTAAGTGCAACGCCAAGGCTCCAGCTTTCGCTGGCTTCGAACGCGCCGCCGATATCGACTTTGGAACCGGCAATACCAGCACTGCCGAACACATCAAGCTCGAAGTCGTCGAACTTCAGCATTCCTCCGAAGCGGGCGATGAGTTTATCGTCGTCGTTGAAATATCCGACGAGTCCAAATGTCTCGCCGAACAACACCACAGTCTCGCTTACGGGAATGATAAGCGCCATGCTCATTAAGTACACATCGTCTTGCGAGTTGAGCTTTTTGGGGTCGCCCAATATGCCGAACCCGATATTGAGTCTGGCCTCAACTTCGCCCCAATGTTTTCCGAGGAGCACGTATGTGTACACGTCTGTCTCGTCGCTGCCGAGGCCATAAGGTGTGTGTTTCGTGTTCGGGAGTTTCACGGAGTTAAGAAATCCTATGCCGGGTGTGTTGCCGCGCTCCGGTACGATTTGCACGCGGGTGGAAACCGTCAGGTCGCCCCAGTCGTTCACCTTCGCGCCATTGCGCAGCGTCGCAAACAAATACCCGCGCCAATCGAGGTCAATATTAACATTATCCGACACACCGAGGTGCCAGCCGAAGATTCCGACGCGCGTAATAGATTCTGCCAGCCCCGGCTCGGGGGCAAGATGCTTCTGAAAGTACTGTCCGCCAAGATACACATCGACGTTATGCTCGCCCGTTGTTGCAGGCGAAACGGTGAGCATCACAGGACGTTGGGCGAAGAGGCTATTGGGTTGTAACAGCCATAGTGTGATGGCTGCAAAAAATATTTTACTGAAATTAAAATGCTTGATAGCTTGCTCCTTGTGCAATTGCTTCTTGCGCGGCAATTTGCGCAAGCGGGTTTTTAGAAGTTACCTTTGGCAATGTAAATTCTTTCACAAACATCGGCTGCTTCAGTGGATCGACATACCCCTCTACTATTACGACACCGCGTTCATCATTCCATTTGAGAACGATTTGTTTGCCGATTCCCACATTTGGTGCTGTGTGTACGAAACTTACTCCAATGGGCATCTTCATGTCAGGCATGCCGGCGGCTTCCGGGTCATCTTCTCTTGGCGGCCACTCGGCGGTTCCCAGTGTCGAAAAGTACCAACTGACGAACTCCAGCGGCGTTCCTTCCGGCAAAACTACCGGAAAGGATGATCGCTCCAGAGAAGAAGGCTGTAGCGCATCCTCAACGATAGATGCCGCGCGTTCCAATTCTGGTGGGACGTCGCTACCTCCACCGCAAGCGGCAAGAGTAAAGCACAAAAGCAAAAGGAAATGCTTTCTCATAAAGCTTCCTTTGTGATATTGGTATTCAAGAAGTGTGGAATGTACGACGAGGGAACTTTGCAAGCAAACGGAAAGTGGAATGGCTGTAACACACCTCTGCTCCCCTCTCTCAACGCACTTGCTTGCACACGAGAGGGGACTGCGTACGCACGAGCCAAAAGTCCCCTCTATAGCGTAAGCATGTGTGAAAGCGAGAGGGGATTTAGGGGTGTGTTATTATTACATCGTTGAACGAAGAAAAACAGGGGAGTTTGAAAAGGTGTTTCATCGAAAACCATTACCGCTCAGATATCAATGGCTGCAGTTTAGTGATGAACCTCTCAGGCGGAAGGTAGCCGACAACTCGAGAGCTTCGGACCTCGTTCCCGGAGCCGTCTAAGAAGACGATTGTCGGCACGCCAGCGATGGAAAATTGCTGTCGCAACTCCTCTGATTCAGGCGAATCGAAATGCGTTAAATCCACTTTGAGACGCACAAAATTCTCAGTGGCGGAGATGACGTCTGAGTCGGTGAATGTCTTCCTGTCAAGCTCAAGACACGGGATGCACCAGTCGGCGTAGAAATCGAGCATCACTGGCTTGCTCTGTGTCTGAGCGGCGGCGAGTTTTTCGGGTGAGTAGAGTTCCCACGTAATCCCCGGTTCGCGCAGGGTGTTAAATCCATAAATACTAAATGCGATGGCTAGAACCCCAAACGCTCGCTTGAAGCCGAGGAATCCTTTTTTATCCTTGCCGGACGGTTCGAGGAAACCGAGGTAGATCCCGCCCAACAACACAACAAGCAGAATGATGAACGCCGAGAATTTCGGGAAGAACGCGAGCGAAAGATAAAACAGCGCAGCTCCTGACAGCACAACCCCGAACGTGCGTTCGACCCATATCAGCCACACGCCGGAGCGCGGTACTTTTTTTAACAAGCCGGAAAATGTGCCGAGGATGAGGTACGGAAATCCGAGTCCGAGCGAAAGTGTGAAGAATGTCCAGAAGCCGAATACCGGATCGCCTTTTCCGCCCACGAACGCGAGCAGCGCGATGACCGGCGGGCCCACGCAAGGCGCTGCGAAAATTCCTACCACTAAACCGGAGAGATAGAGCCCGATAAGTCCCGTTCCTGTCGTGCCGCCTAATTTGCTCGTGAGCCAAAAAGGCATTTGAATCTGATACAAGCCGAACATACTAAGAGCGAGGCCGAATAATAACGCGGCAATACCCGCAAGCACCCATGGACTTTGCAGCCAGCTTCCGAACAATCCTCCGCTCAGTGCTGCGCTCACGCCGAGTAAGCTATACATGGTCGCCATGCCGAGCACATATACTAACGCTTTGAAGAACACCCGAACGATGTTCGTATCTGTCTGCGCGCCGAAGAGCGAAACCGTCACCGAGAGCATCGGGTACACGCACGGAGTTAAATTGAGCGCGAGACCAACAAGGAATATCGCAAGGAATGCGACGGCTGCACCCTCTTGGTCGAGCACCTGCGTAATCGGGTCTTGCACTGCAACAGTTGAGCTTGAAGTTTGAGCTGGAATGTACGTTGCGAATAATTCGTCATTGAGTGAAATTGGCGCTTCCTGTGCAGATGCGATGGGGAGCGTAAGCAAAATTGGAATTTTCGACGGCGCCAGGCAGACATTGTTGTCGCACGCTTGTACTGTGAGCGTGCCTGCGAGTGTAACTTCACTTGGCTCGACCTTATCGGAAAGTTTGAGCGAGAGGAAAATCGGTACAGTTCCCTCGTACACATTCAGCGGCGTTTCCGAGAACGCAAACTTCAAATCTTCGCCGTGCGGGTATTGGAGGTCGGAGAGGATCACGCCCTCGACAGGCTTTAACTCAAGCGCGGTGCCGATGAGGTTTTCTTCCGAAGGCGTATGCGAGTTCGTGTGCCACCCTTCGGCAATTGTCATCACCACTGCGGCTTTGATTGTTGAGCCGGGAGCGGCTTTATCGACCGAGAGCTTCGTTTCAAGCTGGATCTTGCTCGCAGTACCGGAGCCCCCAAACTGGGCGTACGATGTCTTTAAACCGATGACAGTGAGAAGGACTGCAACAGCGGTGAGCGTTCGTTTCATTTGGCTGTGTTGAGGGCGAGGAGTTTCTTGAGGCTGTTTTCCAGCAATTCTTTTTGCAGGAGCCCGATGCGTTTGCCGACGATGTAACCATCTTGGTCAACAAGAAAGCTTGTCGGGATGGCTTCAATGCCGCCGTATTTATAGGCGAGGGGCCCATCGCCGAGCACAATCGGGTAGTTGATTTTCTGCTTGTCGGAATACGGCTTCACGACTTCCCAGCCTTCTTCATCTAGCGCTATACCGACGATCTCGAAGCCTTTCGACTTATAGGAGGAATAGACTTCCATGAAATCCGGTATCTCCGCTTTGCATGGCCCGCACCACGTCGCCCAGAAGTTTACAAGCACCACTTTGCCTTTGAGTTTCGAAAGCTGAACCGTCTTGCCGTCCGAGGTCTTGAGCGTGAAGTCCGGAGCCTTGACCTTTTGCGGCTGCTGGAGGGGATTGCTAAAAATGAGAAGAAAACTTAATAGACCCAAAGAGAACATTCGATGCCTCTATATATAAAGAGTGACAGTGAGTGCCTGCACTAAGTATAACAAAATTTTGTGAAAGAGGTTTCCAGTATTTGGAGGTTGTCGGTATTTTTGAGGTTAAATGTCATTTAGGCGACACTTTGCGATTCTTCAATTAACAAAGAGCAGGGCGCTGGCGGGCGCCAGTGTTCCCAGTTTTACGCTGTCCACCACAGCGTAAAGAAAGGTAGCCCTGCTCACTATCTTACAGTAGTAAAACTGGATTCGAAAATCAGGCCGCAAGCCCGCAACGGGCAGGCATGCGCGAAAAATGTTACACATAAAAACGGCTGCGCGATCGTCGGGCGACGATGCATACCGATCCACCTTCGATATGCGGAGGAATCCCACGCAGCCATACTCAATGTACGATAATTTTTATCTCCAAGAAACTAAAATAATCGCCATCACCGACAAGTTCACCAACTGGTAGAACGCATTGATGAAAAACAGCTTCAACGACTTTCCACCCCAAAGCTTGTCGCCGTAAATCACGGGTACCATGAACCCAAGCCAATTCCAAAATGCTCCTTTAAGGCCCAATGACACGCTCGGCTCTTCGTTCATCGCTGTGATGAACGCGGCGGTTGTGTGCGCAAGTACAAACGCAGTCAGCAGCGCGCCGACAAACTGTTGGGGATATGCCGTTGCCGCTGATTTCTTCATTGCAGCCTCCTGCTCGGGAGTGAGATTGCCCCAGCCCATTTCCTTCGCCCACGCTTTGCCGAAGAGCGGACCGTACCACACTCCGCCAAGCACCATCGCGGCTATGCCGCACGCCAACACAGCAAGATAATTAACTTCAATCATGAGATTAACCTCCTATGTTGTTGGACGGTGGAACTGAGATACTTTATAATATGTCATTCCCGAATGCCTCTATCGGGAATCCAGTCGGTGGATGCCGGCTTAAAATCCGCGGGCATGACAAATCATTTTAAGAAAATGCGGACACCAAAATGAAGATTTTTCACCCAACCCTCAACTCCGCCGACGGCAAAAATTTTGGTGCGCGGCGGTGTTTTGTCGCTTGCTCGTATGCGTACGCGATGCGGATGAGCTTCGGCTCCGTCCACGCTTTGCCGAAGAACGAAATCCCGCACGGCATTCCGAAGACAAATCCCGCTGGTACAGTGATATTCGGATAACCAGCAACGGCCGCGGGGGAGGAGCTACCGCCCCCAAAATGGTCGCCGCAGACCCAATCGGTGAGCCACGCCGGACCGCCGGTTGGAGCAATGATTGCATCGAGCGTATGCTCATCCATCACCGCGTCGATGCCTTCGGTTCCCGCGAGTTTGTAATTCTTCTCCAGTGCTTCGAGGTACTCTTTATCGGTCAGCGGCCCTTTTTCCTCTGCGCGTATAAATGTCTCCTGCCCGAAGTACGGCATTTCCTTGTCGCGGTTCTGCTCGTTGAATTCGATGAGCTGTTTTAGGTTGCGGTATGGCACTTCGGGTCCGAGCTTAGCGAGGTACGCATTGAGGTCGGATTTAAACTCGTACAGCAATACTTCGAACTCCGAGCTGCGGAATTGCCCGTGCGTGGGCAAATCCGCTGGATCGACAATGATGGCTCCTAACTTCTTCATCGCGTCTATGGCGTTTTCTATGAGAACATCGACCCGCGGATTGAAGCCGAAAAATTTTCGCGCAACGCCAATGCGAGCGCCTTTCAGTCCGTTTGGGTCGAGGAACGATGTGTAGTCTGCAACAGCTTTTCCGCTGCTTAATTTGGTGGAGTCATCATTTTTATCGATACCTGTGAGCGCGCCTAGGAGAATCGCAGCGTCCGCTACTGTGCGTGCCATCGGTCCTGCAGTGTCTTGGCTATGCGCTATTGGTATAATACCCCAACGGCTCACCATTCCGATGGTCGGCTTAATGCCGACGACGCCGTTCGCAGACGAGGGACATACAATAGAGCCGTCTGTTTCTGTTCCGATCGCAATTGCGCAAAGGTTCGCCGACACTGCAGCGCCTGAGCCGGAGCTTGAGCCGCACGGGTTACGGTCGAGAGCGTACGGGTTTTTGGTTTGTCCGCCCCTGCCGCTCCATCCGCTGCTGGAACGGTTCGAGCGGAAATTTGCCCATTCGCTCAAGTTCGTTTTACCGAGAATCACCGCGCCCGCCGCGCGCAGCCGTTGCGCGACAAACGAATCATACGCCGGCTTAGACGCCATCAGTGCAAGCGAGCCAGCAGTCGTGTGCATCTTGTCCGCCGTATCGATATTATCTTTAATAAGGACTGGTATGCCGTGGAGTGGACCACGCGGTCCTTTAGCCATGCGTTCTTTATCGAGTGCGTCTGCGATAGTGAGGGCATCGGGGTTCGTCTCGATGACGGCATTGACGGCGGGACCTTTTTTATCGATTTCTTCTATTCGTTTCAAGTAGTGTTCAGTCAGCGATCGCGCGGTCATCGCTCCGCTTTTAATCATATCCTGAAGCTGTGAGACGGTGGCTTCCTCTAGCTCAAACTCTGAACTTCGTCGATATTGATGAACGTATGCCAAGCCAGTGCGAGGCATCGCAAGAGCAAGGCTGCCAATGATTCCAGTTTGGAGAAATTCTCGTCTGCTGCGGTTCGTCATGGTGAGCCCTCCATGAGTGACGTTCGTAGGGAAAAAATCGTGGACTAATGATAATGACTGAACTTCGTAAACGCAACGTGTCTCAATCAGTGTGGCCAGGACTTACGTCCTGACCGAAGGTGTTTGTGTCTGGAGGAAACTCCTGGCACCACAGTTCGTTGAGATATGGTCGCAATGCCGGGCAAGAATTGCATTTCCCTCGAAATATCGGTATTATGGCGGTGTTCCATGAAAAAGAAATGACAACAAAATTCGTTTTGGGTATCGACGGCGGGGGGACGAAAACAACCGTCGTACTTGCGGACTTGCAGGGGAATGTGTTGGCTGAAGAAGTGACGGGGGCTTCCAATTTCCTGATCATCGGTTTAGAGAAAGCCGTAGAGACGATCTTCGGCGCGGCGGATGCCTGTTGCCGGAAGGCTGGTGTGTCGTACGAGAACGTGGAAGTGCTCGCCGCCGGATTAACCGGAGCAGGCAGGGTATCCGACCAGCAGCGTATGCACGAGGCAATTGAGCGGTATGCGCAAGCGCAAGGGATTGTTATCCGCCGGATTATCATAGATAGCGATGCGCGTGCGGCGTTGGAAGGTGCTTTTCGCGGTAGCGCAGGGATGATTTTAATTTGCGGAACCGGGTCCATTGCATTGGGGAAAAGCTCCGATGGCCGCATGTTCCGCGTCGGCGGATGGGGAAGAATCATCGGCGACGAAGGCAGCGGGTACGCGATCGGACGCGAAGGGTTGAACGCCGTCTCGCGCCAGCTTGACGGACGTTTAAAGAAGACACTGCTGACCGATTTGGTTGCGAAGCAACACAATCTTAAGACGCAGGAAGATATCATTCGAGCTGTGTATCGTGAGAATCTTGACCTCGCGACGGTTGCTCCGCTGGTGATCGAAGCGGCGGGGAAGCATGACACCGAATGCGAGCGCATACTGAACAAAGCGACTTTTGAACTGACCGAGCATGTCCGCTCGCTGACGCTCACCATGGAACATGCGACCCGCGAACGGGGCAGGCAAAAATTGCCGCTTGTGTTCATCGGCAGTCTTATTGCGACAGAGAACGTGTTCACCAAAATACTTATGCACAAAATCATGTTTTCGCTGCCTCAAGTGACAGTCGTTCCTCCGAAGGCTTCGCCGTCGTACGGGGCGGTGTTGCTGGCGTTGAATTCCGCAAAATCCTCGTAATAATGAAATTGCATTCTGTTAGAATTACTCTGCTCCTGCTTGTTGGTTTGAGCGCCGCCGGCGCCCAGCAGTCATGGGTACAGGAAACGCTCGCGCGCATGTCGCTGGAAGAGAAGGCCGCGCAATTGATTTTTGCGCGTGCGGACGGCGGCTACTTAAGCGCGGAAAGCGAGCGCTGGAAGCAGTACGAGCGGCTCGTCAAAGAGCGGAAGCTCGGCGGCTTTGCATTTTTTGCCGGCGATGTGTACGAGTACGCCCTCCAGATCAATAAACTTCAAGCGCTCTCCGATATTCCCCTGCTCATCGGCGCAGATTTTGAATTCGGCGCGGCGATGCGCGTGCGGCGCGCGACGCAATTCCCGCGCGCGATGTTGCTTGGCGCAACGCGCGATACCATGCACGCGTTCGCAATGGGCAAGGCGATCGCCAAAGAGGCCCGCGCGCTCGGGGTCCATCAGGTGTACGCTCCCGTTGTTGACATCAACAACAACCCGAATAACCCCGTCATCAATACACGCTCGTTCGGTGAGAACGTGGAGCTAGTGTCGGAAATGTCCTCCGCGTTCATCAGAGGCATGCAGGAGGGCGGAGTCATCGCGACCGCGAAGCATTTTCCGGGTCACGGCGACACGGATGTCGATTCGCATCTCAACCTGCCCGTGCTGCTGTTCGATAGAGCGCGCCTCAATGAGCTGGAGCTTGCCGGCTTCCGCGCCTCTGTCGATGCTGGCGTCGGCTCCATGATGATTGCGCATTTATCCGTGCCGGCATTGGATACGGCATTGGGCATGCCCGCCACGCTCTCCTATCCCATCGTCACACAGGTGTTGCAGGATAGTATGGGGTTCCGCGGATTGATCGTGACCGACGCGATGGAAATGCGCGGAGTAACAAACGCGTATTCCACCGCTGAAGCAACTGTGAGCGCAATTCGCGCGGGTTCCGACCTCGTGCTGCTTCCGCCGGACGTCGATGTCGCCATCGATGCAGTCGTGGGAGCTGTGCGACGCGGCGAGATCACCGAAGAGCGGCTCAATCATTCCGTACGTAAAGTGCTTGCCCTCAAGGATTCGCTTGGGCTTACTAGAAATAAATTCGTGGACCTCAATACGCTCGCTTCAGTCGTTGGCAGCTCGGAACATAAACGCTTGTCGAAACAGATTGCGCGCGACGGCATCACCGTCGTCAAGAACGACAGCAGCCTCATTCCGCTTCAGAAAACCACGGTAAAGAAAATACTGGGCGTTGCCGTCGGGGATGTAGAAGACCCTTCGACTGGAAGTTACTTTCGTGCGATCGTGCGCAGCCGCGGCACAAGCTTCGAAGATTACCGCATCGACCAGCGCACGAACCAGATAGAGTACGATTCCATCATGAAGCGAGTTGCCACGGGCGACATCATCATCCTGCATATGTATGTACAAACGCGCTCGGCGCAGATGACCGGATTTTTCCAGCCGCGGCAAACAGCATTCCTTGATTCGGTGATGAAGCTCAACAAGCCGACCATCGTCGTCTCGTTTGGCAATCCCTACTTGCTGAGCGCGTTCCCCAACGTGCACGCATATGTTGCCGGATACAGCGACGCCGACGTTGTCGTGGAAGCCGCGGTGGAGGCATTGTTCGGCGAGATCAACACCAAAGGCACGCTGCCCGTAACTATCCCCGTGTACACTCCCTCGCCTGACCCGAAGAAGAAAATGCTGGACTTCACATTCGGTACTGGCATTGAGCTTCCGAAAGTCAGTCTGCGCTACGATTACCCTGTGCTCGCCGGATTCGATCCAGAGAAGCTGAAGCAGGTCGATGCCGTGCTCAAGCAAGCGATACGCGATTCGGCATTCCCCGGCGCGGTCGTGCTTGCCGGGCTCAATGGAGTCGTGGGCTATCACAAGGCATTCGGGACGTACGATTACGACCCCTACTCGCGCCAAGTTGATGTGAACACCATCTACGACCTCGCGTCGGTTACGAAAGTCATTGCCACCACAGGAGCGGTGATGCGCCTTGTCGATGAAGGGAAGCTCGACCTCGACGACGAGGTGGTTGATTACATCCCGCAGTTTGGGCAAAACGGCAAAGAAGACATCACGATTTATAATTTGATGGTGCACAACAGCGGCCTGCCCGCGTGGCGGACTTATTACACTCTATGCGATACGATGTCCGTGCCGTCACAATGTGTGCTGGATTCCATTTATGCGTCGCCGCTTGAATACGAAACCGGCGACTCCACTGTGTATAGCGACCTCGGCTTGATTACCATGGGCAAGTTGACCGAGAAAATTACCGGCACTACATTGGACCGATATGTTGACTCCGTATTTTTCAAGCCCTTAGGCATGTCGAGCACGATGTATAATCCGCCGTCATGGTATTCGAGCCGCATCGCTCCAACGGAAATTGACAACCACTGGAAGAAAACCGGCGTCGCAGTGCGCGGCAGGGTGCACGATGAAAACGCGGCGACGCTCGGCGGCGTGTCGGGACACGCTGGATTGTTTTCCACAGCATCCGACTTGGCGACGTTCGTGCAGATGCTTCTGAATGGCGGAACGATGGGCGGCGTGCGGTACATCGAGAACGAGACGGTGCAGGAGTTCACAACCCGGCAGTCCGATGAGAGCACGCGGGGCATCGGGTGGGATACGAAGAATCTCGACGGCTATACCTCCGCCGGGAAACTGTTCGGCGAAAAATCCTTTGGCCATACCGGCTTCACGGGCACGTCGATTTGGGTCGACCCCGAACGGAATCTTTTTGTTATCTTCCTGACGAACCGGGTTTATCCTTCGCGCGCTAACACAAAGATTTTCGATGTGCGCCCGCGGCTGCACGACGCGGTGGTGAACGCAATACGATGAAAACACTAACCGTACTTACACTTGTCTTGTTCGAGGGAACAGTTCAAAACTCTCCCGTCCAGGTCATCGGCACGTATTCTGATGTGCATGTGACGGAAGAGCATGCGTACGGTACGGAAGTCGAGCTGTGGCGCTCGGGCGCTTCGGAGTTTGGCATGTTGTATTTGCACGAGGGGATGATGGGCGACGCCCCGCGCGGGCTTCTTGAGAGGGTTGAGCACGATCTGCAATCGAAGAAGTTTTCATTCAGCGCAAAACTCACGAAGGGGTTGCATTATTGCAGCAAGCATCAGAATGTGCCTTCGCGGGAGTTTGTGGCATTCTCCGGGTACTTGTATCCCGATTCGCTTGTCGGTACGCTGACGGTGATCGATTCGCTCGATGCGAAGACTGTTTCGTCCGAGCGGGTATCGCTTCGGAAATCAACAGAGCGGACGGCACAGCAGGAAGAGCAGAAATTCCAGAGTCTCGCCGAATGGACAACGCACTACTGGGAGGCTATCCACAAGCCGAGGGGACCGAAATGGTGAGCCGACAAAGGAAAAAGTGAGGAGATAGAAGGCAAAAGGAAAAGGAAAATTTTTGTCATTTGGATTTTGTAATTTGTCATTACATTATAGGAACCCAGCTCAAATGCCCCTTGTCATTCCCGAATGTTTTTATCGGGAATCCAGCGCGTGGATGCCCGCTTAAAATCTGCGGGCATGACAGGCTTTAATTTTTGAGACTACAGCAAGATACACAGAACATTTATCACAGGAATAAGTTATGCCCAAGCCATTCAAAAATGAACCGTTAACGGATTACACGAAACCGGCGAACAAGAAAGCGATGGAGCAGGCGCTCGCCAAAGTGCGCACGTGGATAGGAAAAGAATATCCCATCGTCATTGGCGGGGAGGAGATACGCACGCAGGACAAGCTGGCGTCGTATAACCCGTCGAGGTCGAGTGAAGTCGTGGGGCTGTTCCAGAAAGCCGACTCCGCGCTCGCGGGGAAGGCGGTGGAGACGGCGTACGAGGCGTTCGGCACGTGGCAGCACGTGGACGCGAAGAAACGCGCCGATTATATTTTTAAAGCCGCCGCATTGATGCGCAAACGCAAGCACGAGTTCAGCGCGGTGATGGTGTACGAGGTCGGCAAGACCTGGCCCGAAGCCGACGCAGACACGGCAGAGGCAATCGACTTTTTGGAATTCTACGGCCGCGAGATGCTGAGGCTTGCGGGTCCCCAGCCGCTCACGAAAATTAAAGGCGAGAAGAACGAGCTGAAATACATTCCGCTGGGTGTTGGAGTAGTGGTGCCGCCGTGGAATTTCCCGCTCGCGATTTTGGCGGGCATGGCCTCCGCCGCCATCGTGACGGGCAATACGGTTGTGCTGAAGCCCTCGAGCGATTCGCCGCTCATCGGGTGGAAATTTTTCGACCTGATGCGCGAGGTCGGACTGCCCGCGGGCGTATTTAATTTTATTACCGGACCCGGCGGCTCAGTGGGCGATACGATGGTGGGGCATCCCAAAACAAGATTCGTGTCCTTCACCGGCTCCAAGGAAGTCGGCATACACATCAACGAGCTGGCGGCAAAAGTGCAGCCGGGACAGCGCTGGCTGAAGCGCGTCGTGGCTGAGATGGGCGGGAAGGATTCGATCGTCATCGACGATAAGACCGACCTCGACGCGGCGGCGCAGGCGACAGTGGCGTCGGCGTTTGGGTTCCAGGGGCAAAAATGCTCTGCGGCTTCGCGCGCAATTGTGGTGGAGAAAGTGTACGACAAGTTCATCGACCTTGTGCGCGAGAAAACGAAGAAGCTCACCGTTGGGAAGGCAGACCAGCCGACGAACTTTATGGGTCCGGTCGTCAACAAAGGCGCGCAGGAGAAAATTTTGAAGTACATCGAGACCGGCATTAAAGAAGGGGGACGGTTGATTGCCGGAGGTGAGCGGGGTGACAGCGATGGGTATTTCGTAAAGCCAACGGTGATAGCAGACGTCGACCCGCACGCGACCATCTCGCAGGAGGAGATTTTCGGTCCCGTGCTCGCCATCATTAAAGCGAACGATTTCGACCACGCGTTGGAGATTGCCAATAATACTGAATACGGCTTAACGGGTGGCGTGTGGACGAAGGACAGGAAGAAAATCGAGAAGGCGAAACGGTACTTCCACGTCGGCAATTTCTATATTAATAGAAAGATCACCGGCGCGATGGTGGGCGTGCATCCGTTCGGCGGGTTTAACATGTCCGGCACGGACTCAAAAGCAGGAGGAAAGGATTATTTGCTGCTGTTCACGCAGGCGAAGTCGATTGCTGAAAAGATAAAATAAGTAGTAAGTATGAAGTAGCAAGTAGTGAGTAGATTACAGATTAGAGATTACAACAACATTTCTAATTTACGATTGTCGATTTTCAATTGAAAATTGGCAATTGACATTTGACAATAAGCGGAGCGTTTATGAAGATCCACGAGTATCAGGGAAAAGAGATTCTGAAAAAATTTAACGTGCCGGTGCCGCAGGGCGGCGTGGCGTTTACGGTCGACGAAGCGGTAAAGGCCGCAGAGCGCATTGGCGGGAAGGTGTGGGTGGTGAAAGCGCAGATCCACGCGGGCGGGCGCGGCAAGGGCGGCGGCGTGAAGCTTGCACGGAGCATTGAGGAAGTCCGCCAGCGCGCATCGGAAATCCTCGGCATGCGGCTCGTGACACACCAAACGGGACCCGAGGGCAGGATCGTGAAGCGTCTATTAATAGAGCAGGGGATGAACATCGCCAAGGAGCTGTATGTCGGCATAACGCTCGACCGTGCGACGTCTCAGAACGTCGTCATGGCATCGACCGAGGGCGGCGTGGAGATTGAGAAAGTCGCTGAGGAATCCCCCGAAAAGATTTTAAAAGAGTATGTGCATCCGTCGATTGGATTCGGGCAATTTCAGGCGCGAAAGCTGTGCTTTGGGCTTGGTCTGACCGGCGATGCATTCAAGAACGGAGCGAAGTTCCTGCAAGCTCTTTATAAAGCATATGAAGCGACAGACGCCTCACTGGCGGAGATTAATCCGCTTGTCATCACTCAAGAGGGACAGGTGATTGCGCTGGATGCGAAGATGAATTTCGACGACAACGCACTCTATCGCCATCCGGACATTGTGGAGATGCGCGATATAGACGAGGAGGAGCCGCTGGAAGTCGAAGCCTCAAAATCCAACCTCAATTATATCAAGCTCGACGGGAACGTCGGCTGCATGGTGAATGGCGCCGGGCTGGCGATGGGCACGATGGATATCATCAAGCTTGCAGGCGGCATGCCGGCGAATTTTCTGGATGTCGGCGGCGGCGCGAGTGCGGAGACGGTGGAAGCGGGCTTCCGCATTATCCTGAAAGACCCGCACGTGAAGGCCGTACTGATTAATATTTTCGGCGGCATTGTGCGCTGCGACCGTGTTGCGAATGGCGTTGTGCAGGCGGCGAAGAATGTCCACGTCAATGTGCCGATTGTCATCCGTCTCGCCGGTACGAATGCCGATTTGGCAGCGGAGATTCTGAAGAAATCCGGAATGACTTTTCTTGTAGCCGATAGCCTGAAAGACGCGGCCGAGAAGGTAACGAAAGCGATCGCGGCTTAATTAGTCTCGAGTTTAAAGTTCCAAGTCTAAAGTTATAGAGCCTCACCAGATTGTGTTGGGACTTTTTTTGTCTTTTTGACTTGAGACTTGAAACTTGAGACTTTAGACTAAGAAAAAATGCCCTGGAACGAACAATACGAACCGGTCATCGGACTGGAAGTTCACGCGCAGCTGCTGACGAAGTCGAAGGCGTTCTGCTCGTGCTCTACTGAATTCGGCAGGGAGCCGAACTCCAACGTCTGTCCCGTGTGCCTCGGGATGCCGGGCGTGTTACCTGTGCTGAATCGCAATCTCGTGGAGTTCATCATCCGCATGGGACTGGCGACGAATTGCGCGATCGCGCCGCATTCGATTTTTGCGCGGAAGAATTATTTTTATCCTGACCTCCCAAAGGGCTACCAAATCTCCCAGTACGAAGAACCCATCTGCTCGAACGGCTGGATAGAAATCGAGCTTGAGGACGGCACGCGGAAAAAAATCGGCATTACGCGCATCCACATGGAGGAGGACGCAGGGAAGTCGATACACGACCAGGATAGCGACACGCTCGTCGATATGAATCGTTGCGGCGTTCCTCTGATTGAAATCGTGAGCGAGCCGGACATCCGTTCGCCGCGCGAGTCGTACCTCTACATGCACAAGATTCGGCAGACTGTGACATACCTCGGCATTTGCGACGGGAACATGGAAGAGGGTAGCCTGCGCTGCGATGCAAACGTGTCCGTGCGGAAAAAAGGCGAGACGAAGTTAGGAACAAAGACAGAAGTGAAGAACATGAACTCGTTCCGGTTCGTGGAGAAGGCGCTCGAGTACGAGATCAATCGCCAGATTGATTTGCTCGAGAGTGGAGAAAAAATAATTCAGCAAACGCTTCTCTGGGATTCCAACAAAGGTATCGCCGCGCCGATGCGCTCCAAAGAAGAAGCGCACGACTACCGGTACTTTCCAGACCCGGATTTAGCTCCCGTGTTCGTCGATGAAAAATGGATTGCAGGCGTGAAGAAAACACTGCCGGAATTTCCCACCGCGCGGCGTGACCGATTTGTGAGCGAGTACAAACTTCCGAAATACGACGCCGATGTGCTGACTGCGGAAAAAGAGCTGGCGGATTATTTCGAGGGCGTCGTGAAGAATCTTGTCAAGAAAACGGATGAATCGTTTAAGCTCGCGAGCAACTGGACGATGACTGATGTATTACGAGTGCTTAACGAGCAACATATCGTGTTGCGAGATTTTCCCCTTCCACCGAATCATCATGCCGAAATGATAAATCTGATTGTCGACGGAACAATCAGCGGGAAAATCGCCAAGGATGTTTTTGAGGAGATGTTGAAGTCGAAAGACTCACCGAAGTCCATCGTCGAGAAAAATGGATTGATGCAGGTAAGCGACGAGGGGGCGATAGAGAGAGTCATAGATGAAATTCTCACGAACAACAAAGGCCAGGTTGAAGAATACCAGAGTGGAAAGGAGCAGGTGTTTGGGTTTTTCGTCGGCCAAACTATGAAGGCAATGAAAGGCAAGGCGAATCCAAAGGTGGTGAATGAGGTGTTGCGTCGGTTGTTGGAACAGATGAAAAAGTAGCAAGTATTAAGTAGTAAGAAGACTGCAGAAAGCAGCAAAAGCACTGATGCCATCCCAAATCTCACATCCCACATTTTGAAAAAGCGAGTTAGCCATGCGCAACAAAATCATTGCAGGTAATTGGAAAATGAACAAAGACCTCTCGGAAACAAAGGGTCTTCTCAACGATTTAAAAACGAAAGTCGGAGCTGGACTGGGTGGAGTGCAGGTGATTGTTTGTCCGCCGTTTACGTCCTTAGCGCTTGCGGCTGAGCTGTTGAAAGGCTCGACGATCAAACTGGGCGCGCAGAACATGTACTTCGAAGACGAGGGTGCGTTCACCGGAGAGGTATCGCCGAAGATGTTGAAATCTGCCGGATGCGAGTATGTGATCCTCGGGCATTCGGAGCGGCGGCAAATTTTCGGCGAGACGAACGAGCTCATCAACAAAAAAGTAAAGAAGGCTTTAGCATCGGGACTCCTTCCTATCGTGTGCGTTGGTGAAACGCTTGACGAGCGCGAAAAGAATATCACAGACCAGGTAGTCACATCGCAAGTCAAAGGTGCGCTCAGGGAAATTTCTTCTGCCGACATGGAAAATATCATTATCGCCTACGAGCCGGTGTGGGCAATTGGTACCGGGAAGAACGCCACGCCTCAACAAGCAGAAGATGTGCATCGTCTTATCCGCAAGCTTATCGGACAAATGTATAACTGGACCGTCGCCGAGAAACTGATTATTCAATATGGCGGGAGTGTGAAGCCGGATAACGCCGCAGAGTTGCTTAAGCAATCGAACATCGACGGCGCGCTCGTTGGCGGTGCATGTCTCAAGGCCGATTCGTTTACGCAGATTATTCAGTCGGCGAACGTTGTGTAATTACCCTTCGAGCCTGTTCCCACGCTCAGCGTCGGAACGAGATATAGAGCTATTTGGGAGGTTACGGTACCGTCATTTCCGCCGAAAATTTCCCGCGTTTCTTCAGTAGCGGTCTCTTAACTTATTGTCATTCCATTGCTTATCTTTTTTACCAATTAGCCAACGTTGCTGATTTCCATTGCTTTCCGCGCCTTTTTGTATTATATTGCAAGTTGATGCCCCAAAAACGCCACGTTTAATGCTTGAAATGACAGCAGCGTGGTATTTTCTTCCTTAACCGGTAGAAAGACTTGGTAAAACTACTCAACTTCCCTCCATTTCGTTTCGCCCTAGTTGTCCTCGTGTTTTTGTTGTTCCCGAAACCTCACGCTCACGCCCAACTCACAATTTATGAAAACGGCCAGCCGGCGATGATGGGCGCGGAAATCGGCATGCACCCGGACACGCCGACACGGAAAAAACTCGACCTGAACGGCGAATGGTCGTACTCGCTGGATGAGGAAATCTGGAATGCGGTGCGTGTGCCGAGCGCGTTCGATTACGAAGGCACTGTCATCTTCCAGAGGAAATTTACAGTTGACGAGGAGATGCTCTCGCAGCGAGCGGTGAAGCTTGTCGCTCTCGGCATTAATTATGATGCTGAAATAACGGTGAACGACCAATTCATCGGCAGGCACATCGGGGGCTACACCACGTTCGAATTTGAAATCCCGGAAGCGGTTCTCAGGGTTGGAACGGAAAACGTCATACGAATTGTCGTTCGGAACGAGCTGAACGCGCGCTCGACTCTCCCGTTGCGCAAACAGATTTGGGGGTGGAGAAATTACGGCGGCATTTATCGCGATGTGTATTTGCTGCTTACACCGTCAACGTGGATTGATGCGGCGAACGTACGTACGAACCTTGGCAATGACCTCCGGCAAGGAACGGTGCAGGTCGCGGCGACAATAACGCGCGAAGCGTTACCGGAAAACGGCGAGGTCGAAGCGCCCGCGAACGGGGAACAGCAGGTATTCCTGCAATTGGAGCTGTTTGACAAGCTGACGAACGGCGCCATAGCCCAATCAGCAATTGTGCCCGTCAGTATTGCTCAAAATCATACTGTGGAAGTTCAAGCAAGCCTTGTGATGGCGAATGTGCGGCTGTGGAGTCCGGAAGTGCCCGACCTCTATCGCTTGCGTGTTAATCTTGTGGAAGGACAAGGCCTCCGGCGGAAAGTCATTGATACGGTCGAACGGAATATCGGGTTTTCAAGCGTCACGGTGAGCGGCCAGGACCTTGTGGTCAACGGAAAAAACACGGTGCTGAAAGGCGTCGTGTGGCACGAAGATTCTCCGGCATACGGTTCCGCGCTGACGTTCGAGCAGATGGAGCGGGATATCGCGCAGATTAAAACGCTTGGCGCGAACGCGGTGCGGTTTGCGTTCCATGCACCGCACCCGTACGTATTGAATCTTTGCAGCAGATACGGATTGTTTGCGTTTGAAGAGATTCCGGTCTGGAATGCCCCTGCTGGAATTCTAGCCGACGAGCATTTCCAAGCTCTTGCTGAGAACGCGCTGCGTGAGACGATCCAGCGCGACCGGCATCAGGCGTGTTTGCTCGGTTGGGGCATCGGGAACGAATTCGATTCGTCCGATTTGCGGTCCCGGGATTTTGTGGAAAAGCTGGCGACACTTGCGCGTTCACTCGACACGCGTCTGGTGTACTTTGGCTCTCGTATGCCCGCAAGCGATGAGTGTCTCGACCTCGTGGATGTTGCGGCGGTGATTGCGCCCCCGATGAGTGAAAAAGATTTCAAGGAACTCCTTGCGCAGTGGAAAGGGCGAAACGCTTCGAAGCCGGTGTTCGTGCTCAGATACTCGAAGACGGTCGAGCACGGCAACCGGAACGGGTACAGCGACCCGCAGTCCGAGGAAGCTCAAGCTCGATTCTTCGAGTCACGCTACCGCGCGGTGAAGGAACTTACGTACGCGGGAAGTTTTATTGACGCGTTTGCCGACTGGCGCGGCGACCGTCCGATCATGACAGTCAACGTTGGCCCGCCGTACATGCATCCGGTTGGTTTAGTGAACGCGGAGCGCGAAAAACGCACGGCGTACGACGTCGTCCGCTCGCTCTATAACGAGGAAAAACTTTCTTCGCTCCCGATTGGAAGCAGCCGCACATCATTTCCCATCGCTCCGCTCGTGTTCGGCTTGGGAGTTATATTTGCGATGGCATACATGATTCACTACAACCGCCGCTTCAATGACTGCTTCACACGCTCGCTCTTGCGTTCGTATAATTTTTTCGCTGACTTGCGCGATGTAAACATCGTCGCAAACCTTCACACGATCTTGCTGGCGGTCGCCATAGCCGCGACAATGTCGGTGGTAATGGTCAGCTTCCTGCACCAATTTCGCACCGACGTGTCGGTGGACTATGTGGTTACCCAGCTCATTGTTTCCGACTGGCTCAAACTGCAGTTGATTTATTCCGCCTGGCACCTCTTTTCCGGTATCGGGTTATTCACCGGAGTATTCCTCGCCGCGCTCATTGTGGTCGCTTCAGCCATTAAAATTTTTTCTATCCTGCTGCGAACAAGAATTTACTGGTATCACGCGTATTCGGTCGCTGTATGGGGAGCGCTCCCGTTTGTGTTTTTGATTATCCCCGGAATGATTCTCTTAAAGTTGTTAGACTCGCCGCAGTATGTAACACCTATGCTCATCCTCGTAGGGTTGTTTACGCTTTGGGTGTTGTTCCGCGTGCTGAAGGGGACTGCAGTCGTGTACGGCATGAGCCCGGGCAAAGCTTATGCGGGAGGTCTTTTTCTCTCCGTGGTGGCGTTGGGGCTTCTCTGGTTTTACTACGATTCGGTCTATGCGTTGAGTGATTATTGGGAATTTATCGTTCATATGTCTCAGCGTCTCGGATAACGTGCCGGTCATCTATCTCTAATGTATCTCAAGAAGATTGAAATATTCGGCTTCAAATCGTTTGCCCAGAAGATCGACCTGAACTTCGACGCCGGGTTGACGGGCATTGTTGGCCCGAACGGTTGCGGCAAAACGAACGTGGTGGACGCCATCCGGTGGGCGTTGGGCGAGCAGAAACCGACAACGCTCCGCAGCGACAAAATGGAGGATGTGATTTTCAACGGCACGAAGGCACGCAAACCGCTCAGCATGGCGGAGGTTTCTTTGACAATTGAAAACACGAAGGGAATTCTGCCTACGGAGTATTCCGAAGTGACCATCACCCGCCGCGTTTATCGTTCGGGCGAAGGCGAATATTTCCTGAACAAGACGCTCTGCCGGCTGAAGGATATCCGCGACCTGTTTATGGATACGGGCATGGGTTCGGACGCTTATTCGGTCATAGAGCTGAAAATGGTGGAAACGATCCTGAGCGACCGGGCTGATGAGCGGCGAAGGCTTTTTGAAGAGGCTGCTGGGGTGACGAAATACAAATTCCGCCGCAAGGAAACCTACCGCAGGCTCGAGAATGTCCAGCGCGATTTAACTCGTGTGAACGACATCGTTCGTGAGGTGCAAAAGGCCGTCAATTCGCTCGAACGACAGGCGCAAAAAGCCGAGCGCTACAACAGGCTGGCGGGTGAGCTCCAGACGCTCGAAAAAGATCTTATGGCGCGCGAATATGCTTCGATGTTCGCCAAAATGGAGCCATTGAAGCAGCAATTGGATGTGGCGGTCACCGAAAAGAACCGGATCGATGTTGAGCTTCAGCAGGAAGAAGCCCTGCTCGAAGTGCTGCGGACCGAGATGCGGGAAATTGAAGAGCGTGTAGCCGAAACGCAAACGATACTTTCCGACCAGTTAACCGTCATCCACGAAGCGGAACAGCGCGTTGCGACGGGCAAAGAACGTTCACGCTCGCTTGCCGTTAATATCGAGCAGTACGAACAGGAGAAAGTGCAGCTCCGTTCCGAACGCGAGGCGATGGAGAAGAAACAAGAGGCGCTGCTTGAACAGCTTGGCCGCGTGCGCGAGAGCGCAGCACAGGCGGAAGAGACATATCGCCAGAAGAAGGAAGCGTTGGACGAATTCAGCCGCGCGCTTGACGAGAAGAAAGCCGGTTTGAAAGCAGTGCAAGAAAAGGTTATTTCGCTCCTCCATCATCTGTCCGACCTGCGCAACAGCGAAAGCCAATCCAAAGCAAGGGTAGAAAACCTGCGCGGCAGAATGGAATACACCGCCGAGGAAAATCAGGTGTTTGCGAAAGAGATCGACCAGAACTCCGAGCTTGTCGCCACGCTTTCAGCGGAGGATAAAGAACTGCGCCGTAAGTTTGCCGAAGCCGAAGTGCGGGTGCACCAAATGGATGCGTTGAAGAATAGTTTGCAGATTGAGATCGAGGCGCTGCGTAACAGGGAATTCGAGTTACGGAGTTCCATCGACCGCAACAAATCGAAGATGGATTTCCTGAAGGGCTTGGTGGAAAGTTTTGAGGGCGTTTCGGAAGGCGCGCGCTTTTTGATGTCTAACAGCGAATGGGACTCATCTATTCAGACTACAGTGGGAGAAGCGCTCACGGCGGATTCTCGTTATCGTGTTGCGATTGAGTCTGCGTTAAGCGAATCCACTGGATTCGTTATCGTGGAAGACACGCCACATGCCTACGCGGCAATGGAATTGTTGAAGAAGAGCGAAAAAGGGAAGGCGACGTTTATTTGTTTGGATCGCGTACCTCAGTTGACGACGCGCCGCCCGCTGTTCTCCGGCGATGGTGTCATCGGGTGGGCTACGGATTTGATCCGCTGCGATGCGCGGTTCCGCAACCTGTTTATTTTCCTGCTCGATGGCACGCTCGTAGTCGAATCGCTTGAACGAGCGCTACGCATTGTCAATGAACAGCCCGGCTTGCGCTGTGTGACGCTGGGCGGGGAGATTCTTACCGGCCGTGGAGTGTTGCGCGGCGGCAGTGTCAGGCAGGACGAAGGCGGACACATCGGCAGGAAATTGCAGTTGGAGGAAATCGCGGAAGAAATCCGCGCGTTGGAAGAAGAGCGCGCAAAGCTGAACGATGAAATGTCCGTCAAGAGTGTTGAACACGCGAAAATAGACATCCGTAAGCTGAATGAAGAAGCGCGCACCGTCGAGCAGCAGATGACGTCCGTGGAAGTGCGCATCGCCCAGCTTGAATTCGAAAAGAAACGGGCGACGGAGAACATTCAGCGCAACCAAACGGAACGTGAGCGGCTGGGGCAGGAAATTCAGGCGCTGAAGAACGAGCTTGACGAAATCGTTCCGGCAATCGAGTCGGCTGAGCGCCAAAAAACGGACGCCGAGCGGCAGGTGGGTGTTGTGACGAACGAGCTCGAAGGTATGGAAGAGACCTGGAACGAATACTCACGCGTCGCCAACGAGGCGAATGTCACTGTGCTCTCGTTGAAGTCCGAAGAACGTAGCATCCAGCAGGACATCGAGCATGTCACAGAGACAATCAAAACACTGTCTGAGACGTTCGACCGCCGCACTGCCGACATTGCTTCCGCCAAAGAAGAGATTGAGCATTTGGCTGAGGATATGAAAGAGACCGACGAGATGCTGGTCTCTGCCCGTGCCGAGCTGGACGCACTAAAAGAGAAAAAGTTTGCCGCCGATAAGGAATTAACAGAAAAGCGCGGTCAGGTGCACACAATAGAGTTGAAGTTGAAAGACGAGCGCTTGAAGCACGAAGGCTCGTTAAAGTCCGCGCACGACCTGGAGTTTAAACTTCAGGAACTGACGATGAAAGCCGAGGGCATTAAGCAGCGCGCGAAGGAGGAGTTTGAGGTCGAACTGGAGTTGCAGGAATTCCCGGACAACGAGCAATACGACTTTTCAGCTGCGCGTGAAAGTGTGCGGGAGTTAAAAGATAAAATCCGGCATCTCGGTCCTGTCAACTTTGCGGCGTTCGAGGAATATAAGAGCGAGAAGGAGCGGTTGGATTTTGTTAACGCCCAGCGTGGCGATTTGGAGGAATCGGAGAAGACCTTGCTAGCGACAATCGATGAAATCAACACCACCGCGCAGAAGCAGTTCTTCAGCACGTTTGAAAAGATACGTGAGAATTTTATCGCCACGTTCAAGGGCTTGTTCGATGAGGGCGACGAGTGCGACCTGCGCCTCGAAGAAGGCGTCGACCCGCTCGAAGCGCGCATCGAAATTATCGCCAAGCCTCGCGGCAAGCGCCCGACGTCCATCGACCTGCTCTCCGGCGGTGAGAAAACGCTCACAGCTATCGCCCTGCTATTCGCTATCTATCTTGTGAAGCCTAGCCCATTCTGTATTTTGGACGAGGTCGATGCGCCGCTGGACGATACGAACATCGACCGGTTTACGCGCATCATCAAACGGTTTGCCGACAACACGCAGTTTATTGTGGTTACCCACAATAAACGGACGATGGAAGCCACCAATGCGCTCTACGGTGTGACGATGGAAGAAGAGGGCGTCTCGAAGCTTGTCTCCGTACGCTTCAATGAGGCATTGGCGGGTTAGATGTATTGTGAAGGATTACCGCTGAGCACGCTGAGGTCGCTGAGAAAAATCTATACAAGCAATGCTTTTCTTGTCTCTGCGCTCACCGCGTCCTCTGCGGTTAATATTTAAAAAAGTATGGTACGAGTTTTTTGTGATTTTGACGGTACGGTGGCGCATCAGGACGTAGGTGCTTCGTTGTTTCGTGAATACGCGGGCGAGAAGGCGAAGGAAATCGTCCGGCGTTATATCGACGGTGAGATTAATGCAAGGGAATGTCTCACGCAGGTATGCGCTGCTATGGGGAGCCTGAGCCGCGAAGAATTTATCAGGTTTGTTGACCGGTTTGACATTGACCCGCATTTCCCGGAGTTTATTCGTTTTTGTGAAGAGCGTGAAATTCCGGTAACGATTCTTAGCGACGGGCTCGACGCCTACGTTGAGCGAGTGCTCAACAATTACAAACTCGGACGTCTTGTGTGGTTTGCCAACCACGTGGAGTTTGTCGAGCAAGACGGAGCGACGAGGCTTGTTCCGTCGTTTCCGTATCGCGATGCCGAGTGCGAGCGTTGCGGAAATTGCAAACGGAATCACCTGCTTACCATGTCAGGCGATGAAGATGTGATTGTATACGTGGGCGATGGGATTTCGGACGAATGTCCCGTGCGCTACGCGGATGTCGTGTTTGCGAAGGACGGCTTGGTTCCATACTGTCAGAAGCAGAATATCACGTACCACACATACGATCATTTTGGAGATGTGCAGAGCCGGCTTCAGGATGTTCTCGGACACAAGAGAATCAAACAGCGCCGTGAAGCGGTGATGGCGCGACGCGACGTATTTATGCAAGGATAAATTTAAGGAAGGAGTGTCGTCCGCCGAGGCGGACGACACTGCGTCAATAATGATTGTCCGAAGGACTCCTTCGGAGACGCAGTCCAAAAAAACTTTGAACAGCGAACCCACGTCAGATTTTCGCCAAACGCTCTTTCGCTATCGCAGCTACACGCCGATTCCGTTTCTGCTGGTGATGCTTGCATTCGCCCAGCCGACGATTGAAACAGCGATTGTCGGCGCGATCCTCGCCTTACTCGGCGAGGGGATGCGGTTTTGGGGTGTCGCGTATGCTGGAAGTTTGACCAGAGTGACGGGAAACGTCGGAGCGCCTGCGGTGATCGTATCGGGGCCCTTTGCGATCGTTCGCAACCCTCTCTATGTGGGGAATATGCTGCTCTATGTGGGCATCGGCGTCGCCTCGAACGCCTTGTTCCCGTGGCTGGTGGGTGCGACGGCGGTGTATTTCGCTGTGCAGTATGCGCTGATTGTTTCGGCAGAAGAGGAATTTCTTGAAAAGGAATTCGGCGCGGGATATCTAGAATACAAAAAGCACGTGCCGCGATTTTTTCCGAGACTCGCTCCATATAAAACGTCTGCGCAGAGCGGGCAGCAGCCCAATTGGAAAGAAGCCGCTCGCTCAGAAAAGCGCACGTGGCAGGCAATCGTGCTGGTTGGTCTCGCACTGTGGGCGCGGAGTGCCGCATGGTAAGGCGGGTCATGATGATCGCCGGTGAAGCCTCCGGCGATTTGCACGGCGCCGGCGTGGTGAGGCAGTTGATGCAGATGCACCATACGCTGGAAATTTTTGGCGTGGGTGGCGATAACATGCGCCGTGAGGGGATGCAGCTTGTGTACCACGTGAGCGAGCTTTCCGTGATGGGGTTTGCCGAAGTGGCGAAACAACTGCCGCGCATTTATTCGGTCGAGAAAGCGCTAGAACAGCTATTACTGTTTAAGAAGCCGGATGTTGTGGTGTTGATCGATTACCCGGGGTTTAACCTGCGGTTTGCGAAAATCGCGAAACGGAACAACATCCCCGTCGTCTATTATATCAGCCCTCAGGTGTGGGCGTGGCGGAAATCCCGCATCAAAAAAATGAAGGGGATAGTCGATAGGATGCTGGTGGTGTTTCCCTTCGAGGTGGAGTTGTATAAGGAAGAGGGCATCGACGCGGAGTTTGTCGGCCACCCGTTGCTTGAAGTGCTGAAGCCGGGACTTGAACGGGAAGGATTCTTCAAGCGTTACGGACTTGATCCAGTGCGACCGGTGTTGGGGCTGTTGCCTGGAAGTAGAGTGCAAGAAATCGAGCGTATTTTCCCTAATATGATTTCTGCGGCACGAAGGGTTGCCGCCGAGTCGGGGGCGCAAGTTGTCATTGGTGTAGCGCCCACATTAGACGAAAAATATTTTACCACGATGTATAATGTCAACGGTGCACAGTTGATTAAAGGAGCGACGTACGACGTGATGAGTCATTCGGATGTCGCGCTCGTCACGTCCGGCACAGCGACGCTTGAAACAGCTTGTCTCGGAACGCCGTTAATTGTTGTCTACAAAACGTCGTGGATCACATATTTGATCGGGCGATTATTCGTGCGCATCAAGAATATTGGGCTTGTGAACATCGTCGCCGGAAAACAAATAGCGCCGGAGTACATTCAGCACGAAGCGACATCGGCAAACCTTGCACGCGAAGCGCTGCGGCTGCTGAATGATAAGCAGGCGGCAGACGCGATGCGCGCCGAACTCGGCAAGATCAAAGGCATGCTCGGCGAGCACGGGGCTGCGCAGAAGGTCGCCGAACGCATTTTGCAGATGGCGTGAACTGTGAGCGGACTGAGAATTCTCCTCGCTCCGTTTGCTCTTCTGTACGGCATTGTCGTTGCCGTGCGGCACTTGCTCTTTGACATGGGCGTGTTATCTACGACGAAGGTTAACGTCCCGGTGATTTCTGTCGGGAATATTTCTGCTGGCGGTACCGGCAAAACGCCGCTCGTCGAATACCTCGCTCGATATTTCAGAGAGCACGGAAAGAAAGTAGCAATTATCAGTCGCGGCTATAAGCGGAACACAACAGGTTACGTTGTTGTGAGTAATGGAGCGCAGCGCTGTGCCGACGCGGCGGAGTCTGGTGACGAGCCAAGCCTGCTCGCTGATAAGCTGGACGGCGTTGTTGTGGTGGTTGATGAGAAACGCGTGCGGGCCGCGAAGCAAGTTATCGGCAGCTTCAAGCCGGACGTGATTTTGTTGGACGACGGATTTCAGCACCGGTATTTGCATCGCGACCTTAATATAGCTGTCGTCCCTGCAGGTGAAGCGTCGTGGTTGCTGCCGGTTGGAAATTTGCGGGAGCCTTTAAGCGCACTTCGGCGCGCCGATATCGTTGTCGTTTCGCGCTGCACTGATGAGCAAATGTTTTCTAACGTTCGCAATCTGCTCGCGGATCGGATGAATAAACCCGTCGCGGGAATGAGATTCCGTTTGTCAGTTCTAAGAAACTTAGAGACTGGCGATACAAAAGACTTGAAGTCTGTGGCTGGTACGAAAGTTGTCGCTTTCTCGGGCATTGGTGACCCCGAGCAGTTCGAGGTAACGTTGAAGTCGCTTTCCGTTGACATCAAACAGCATCACAGGTTTGCGGATCATCACCGGTTTACGGCAAGTGATATCGAAGCCATTGAGCGCTCGTACGCGGAAACACGGTCCGAAATGATCGTCACAACTGAAAAAGATATTGCAAGACTCAAAGGAGATAGGGTGTTAACGGAAAGTTTTTTGAAACGCAACCCAGTACATGCTGTGGAAATTCAAGTTGAATTCATCGCCGGTAAAGAGCAGTTTGACATGATGCTGGCAAAAGTGGAGAGAACGTAGACGATGCCTTTACAATTTAGAAGCTCGCCGACCATGTCGCTCGGCGTTGAGATGGAGCTGCAAATCATCGATAAGCAGACGAAGGACCTTGTTGCCGGCGCACCGAAGATCTTCGAAAAGCTCGGCGGTGAGCGCATTCGGATCAAACCCGAGCTCTTGCAGGCGATGATTGAAATCAACACCGGTGTTTGCGATACGGTGGGGAAAGCCCGCGCGGACCTCATGGAGCAAATTACAGTGCTGCGAGGGGTATGCGATTCGCTCGGATATACCTTGGC
>JAKEEG010000002.1 GCA_022616555.1 Ignavibacteriota bacterium
AAATGAGCGGTGCCGGAAACGACTTTGTCGTGATCGACAACCGCACGAGAGCCATTACCGACGGTGCAGCGCTTGCTCGCAAGCTGTGCGACCGACGATGGGGGATAGGCGCCGACGGGTTATTGCTCATTGAGCCAAGCCAACAAGCCGACTACCGGATGATGTATTACAACTCCGACGGCAGTTATGGCGGCATGTGCGGCAACGGCGGGCGGTGTATTGCGTTTTTTACAGCGTCGGCAGGAATTGCCAAACAAAGCCACACGTTTGAGGCACTTGATTTTGTATACCATGCCGATATCAGCAACGGCAGTGTTACGCTTAGGATGAAAGACCCAGTCGGGTTGAAACTAGACATCATGCTCCCAGTCCTGCGCAAAAAAATTAAACTTCATTTCATTGATACAGGATCTCCGCACGTAGTCATTCCGGTCCAAAGTCTATCGCGCACTAAGGGGTTTCTTGAGAAAGCAGAAATTGATTCCCTCGGTAGGGAAATACGGAACCACAAACGGTTTCAGCCTGCTGGAGCGAATGTGAATTTTATTGAGAAAGTCGGTGCTAAGTCCATAAAAATGAGGACGTACGAGCGCGGTGTAGAAGCCGAAACATTAGCCTGCGGAACAGGCTCTGTTGCCTGCGCGATCATCGCGTCAGTGCTATGGGATATTATGCCACCTGTCCAAGTGATTACACGCAGCAATCAAACTCTCGTCGTTAACTTTGCGGGAAGTACGGATTCCTTCCACAGCGTAACCCTCAAGGGTCCAGCTCAGATTACTTTTAAGGGTGAGGTAGAGGTCTAACTGTCTGTCGGTTTTGCCTTTGTTATAACCCTATCAGATATCGCTTTTTCTTTTAGTTCGATATGTTAACTTCTTGATTCTCCTGTTTTTATCTCCCTTCTCATCATCTTGCAATAACCTAAAATCGAAGGTGTCCCCGCGTGCCAGTGCGGGGCGTGGCTATACACTTCACGCATCCACCGTCCCACGAGGACCTATCCTAGCATGGAAATGCACACAGGAACTTGGATAGCCCGCTTTCATTCCTAGGAATTTATGCGGAGCACGAACGGCTGTTGCGTCCGTGTGAAGTCGCTTTGCAAGTCCACTAGTCCTTACAACTAGTTCAGGACAGCGGTATACAAAGCGGACAGCCACGAGGCCGAGGCTGCCAATGATGGCAATGAACAGCGTGCGTTCGGCGTTTCACGTCGATGCATTCAAGACGGCGCTACCGCTGAATAGCCCCGATTTCGCGAGGATCATCGACGCCACACACCTTCGACTTAGGCAAGTGCGGATTCCCGCGGATTACGCGGATATTCGCTGATGCTGTTAATCTAAATGATTGCACAGAATCAAACGCATGCAATATTTAGGGCATGTATAAAGTGATTTTATAGATTTGTAGGGGGCGATTTTTGGCAGGTAAACTGCGGAATATGAATCGTATCTGAGGGTATTGCCATGGACTAAACACCCACGTATAGCAAGAGTCACATTCTGACCCAATATACCAACTAAAACTGACATTGTCAAGTAAAAAATTCATTTTTGTAAAGATTACAAATT
Organism: Ignavibacteriota bacterium; assembly: GCA_022616555.1. GTDB lineage: Bacteria > Bacteroidota > Ignavibacteria > UBA10030 > UBA10030 > JAKEEG01. Next base: position 1,578 of record JAKEEG010000002.1, read on the forward strand.
TAAAATGATACCGTCAATACGGGTTGATTTTTCACTCCATCGGTTTGTTATATAATATATATTATGGGAAGTTATAAAGGGGGCGAAATTTCATACAAGTTGTTAGGGTTCAACACCTTACGAGGCGTGAATTCGTACTTCTGCCCTGCTCATTCCGACATAAGTGTAGGAATGGCATTGACATAGGCGGACCGGGCGGATTCGATTGGGATATTTATTGCCTTACCGATGATTAAGCGAGGCTCAGGTGTAACCTGTCCAAGAACTGTAAAGTCGATATCATCTGACTTTATCATGTCCTCAGTGCGCGTGAGATCATCCAATCTAACAGTAATGATAATACGGGATTGCGACTCTCCAAATAATGCAAAGTCAAGGCGCTGAATACCATCGGGCAGCCGCTCGATTGCAGCGCCTATGGGTTGGCCGCTGCCCATGCATGATTCAGCAAGGCTGACAGCCAAGCCGCCCTCGGAGACGTCATGTGCCGAGGTTATAATCCCGGCCCGAATAAGCTTCAGGCATAATTCCTGCAAGCGCTTTTCGTAGTTGAGATCCAACCCGGGAGCATCACCGATAACCTTGCCGGTCGCTTGGTATAGATACTCAGAGCCACCAACTTCTTCGCCGAACTTTCCCAGGAGTATGATGATATCACCGGGGTTGCTAAAATAATTGCGTGTCACATGTCGCATGTTCTCAACAAGCCCGACCATTCCGATAACAGGCGTCGGATACACCGCAGCATCGGGGCTCTCGTTGTAAAAGCTCACGTTGCCGCCAGTGACCGGTGTTTCGAAGACACGACATGCGTCGCCTATACCGCCTACGGCCTCCTTAAACTGCCAGTAGACCTCCGGGTCGTACGGGTTTCCGAAGTTCAAACAGTTTGTTATACCTAGCGGCAAACCGCCTGTACACACAACGTTTCGAGCTGATTCAGCTACAGCGATTTGTGCACCTCTACGGGGATTCAAATACACGTACCGGCCATTGCAATCTGTCTTAACCGCGAGCGCTTTGTTCGTACCTTTGAGTCGAATTATGGCAGCGTCCGAAAACGGCTCAGCAACAGTGTTCGATCTGACCTTGGAATCGTATTGCCTTGTCGCCCAGCCTTTGTTGGCGATATTCGGTGCAGCCAGAAGCTTTAGGAGCACAGCGTTAAAGTCATTTGGAATTGGTAATGTGCCAGGATCAAATTGCTTTACCGTCGCGAGGTACGTCGGTTCCTTCGTCTCACGATGATAGACCGGTGCGCCACCACCGAGGACCAGAGTTTCGGCTGGGACTTTCGCCTTAAGCTCGCCGTTTTGGTAAATCGAAACAAACTCACCCCCTGTCACTTTACCTATTACGCTTACTTCTAAGTCCCATTTTCTAAATATCTTACTGACCGCTTCTTCATTCTCAGGCTTAACCACCAAAAGCATACGCTCCTGCGATTCGGAGAGCAGAATTTCGTAGCTCGTCATCGCTTCTTCGCGCAAAGGTACGTTGTCGAGGTTCATCTCCATGCCGGAGTTTCCTTTGGCGCTCATCTCTGTGCTAGAGCAAGTTAAACCAGCTGCTCCCATATCTTGTATCCCTACAATAAGACCCTGGCCAATGGCTTCAAGCGTAGCTTCCAAAAGCAGTTTTTCTGTAAAGGGGTCGCCTACTTGAACTGAAGGCCGCTTAGCTTCAGATGCTTCGCTGATCTCTTCTGAGGCAAAGGTGGCGCCGTGTATTCCGTCTCTGCCCGTTGATGAGCCGACGATAAGAACGAGATTCCCTAATCCTTTGGCGATGGCTTTGGCGACCTTGTTGGTCTCGACGATACCGACAGCCATAGCGTTCACAAGCGGGTTATCACGGTAACAGTCATCAAAATATATCTCACCTGCTACTGTAGGTACACCGAAGCTATTACCATAATCTCCAATGCCTTTAACAACATTCTTAAACAGGTGCTTTACCCTCTTATCCGTAAGATTTCCGAAACGCAGTGAGTTAAGCGATGCGATCGGCCGAGCACCCATAGTGAAGATATCCCGCATGATACCGCCTACGCCGGTTGCAGCACCCTGGTATGGCTCGACCGCGGAAGGATGGTTATGGCTCTCGATTTTAAAGGCCACTGCCAAGCCATCGCCGATGTCGATAAGCCCGGCATTCTCCTCCCCTGCTCCCACGAGCAATCGGCCCCCGGAGCGAGGCAGCGTTTTGAGCATGGCTATGGAATTCTTATAGCTGCAATGCTCGCTCCACATGACGCTGTAGATGCCTAGTTCGGTGTAGGTTGGGACTCTGCCCAGGATCTGGAGTATTTTTTCATACTCCTCTTTGGTTAATCCATGCTCAAGGGCGAGTTCGAGCGTGACTTTTGGTTCTGGTTTGGTTTCGGTCAGGGTTTGGGTGCTCATAAGTAAAAATAGTTGAATGAAATGCTGAGAAACGGATTTAGAAACCCCCTGCTCGCTGAAAAACGCTCGCGTCCCCCTTGGTTAGAGGGACAAAATTTAATGAATTTTATTTCAACTACTAGCGATCGTAATTAATTTTTCTCCTTTTTCTACTTTGCGACCAGCCAAGACGTGAATGGCGGTCACCTTCCCTTTGCCAGTCGCTTTCAATTCGTTCTCCATTTTCATTGCCTCGAGCACGATAAGGCCCTGCCCTGCTTTCACTTCTTCACCTTCTTGGACCTCGACCTTCACTACGAGTCCGGGCATGGGTGAGTGTAGTACTGCCGACCCAGCGGATGACTTTTTACCCTCCGCTAATGACTTTAGAAGGAACGAGCGTTTATCATCAACTTCGATAATGTACTCATGGCCATTTAAAGTAATGCTGTATGATGTTTGAAGCCGAGAGTCAGTATCATCAAACTGTCCAGCGGCAAAGATCTGGTACGACCTGCCGTTCAAGAGCAAGGAATACTCGCCGCGCGCTGTTTGGACGAAATCATACGAGTGCTCGCGGTTGTTGACGGCGATACGGTGATCACTGAGCACACTCACCTTCAACTGCTCCCTTTCCACAGTTGCGAGAAACTCTTCTGTTGAAGGCGCCATTATCTGAAATGCTCCTCCCTCTGCTGTTTCCATCTGCTCACCGACTGAGGATGCGCTACGCCGTTTGTACTCATGCTGGCAGTACGTCTTAAGAGAACGGCGCTTACCGCCGCAGCGATAAGCTCGGATTCATTTTTCTCGAATAATCTTTCCCGCTTATATCGCTGTTGGACAAAGTGCGTATCGAAATCGCCGTCGAGAAACTTTTCATCATCCAAAACAAAGCGGCAAAACGGAATAGTCGTCTTCACACCGTCGACTTGAAATTCTTCCAGTGCGCGGCGCATTGCAGCTATAGTAGCTTCTCTTGTCTCCCCCCAGGTAATAACCTTTGCAATCAGTGGGTCATAATACACAGAGATTGTATCACCAGACTGGAAGCCACTATCCACACGCACACGTGGTCCCTGCGGGAGAAGATATCGCTCCAGCTTTCCCGTAGATGGGAAGAAACTATTGGCCGGGTCCTCAGCGTAGATGCGGCATTCCATCGCGTGACCCCTTAATGCGATACTCTCCTGCGGCAAAGCTAACTTCTTGCCTTCAGCGATGTTAATCTGCTCTCTGACAAGGTCTAAGCCAAGGACGCTTTCCGTTACAGGATGCTCGACCTGCAGCCGTGTGTTGACTTCAAGAAAGTAAAAATTCTTCTCAGCATCCACTAAAAATTCTACCGTGCCGGCGTTAGAATAATTTGCAGACTGGATAAGGCGCACGGCTGCCTCGCCAATGCGCATTCGCAGTTCCGGAGTCATTAACGGGGATGGAGATTCCTCGATCACCTTCTGGTGGCGGCGCTGGATAGAGCACTCGCGCTCGCCGAGGTAAATAGCGTTGCCGTAGTTGTCCGCGAGAACCTGAATCTCCACGTGCCGCGGTTTTTCGACATATTTTTCGAGATAAACCCGGTCATCTCCAAAAGCGCTCTGGGCTTCCGACCTGGCTGAGCGAAGAGCACTCTGGAATTCTTTGGCGGAGGATACCACGCGCATGCCCTTCCCTCCTCCTCCCGCCGCAGCTTTCAGGAGCACGGGAAAGCCAACCTCTTTGGCTGCCTTCAAGCCGTCAGCATCATCGAGAATGGCATCTTCCGTACCTTGTACCATCGGCACTCCGGCTTTGCGGGCAAGCTTTCGCGCCTCTGTCTTATCGCCTAGAAGCTTCATCGCCCTTGGGGAGGGGCCAATGAACAAAATTCCAGCAGAAAGCACTGCTTCAGCAAATTCTGAGTTTTCTGATAGAAATCCATAGCCAGGATGAATTGCATCAACCTTTGCTTGAAGAGCTATTTTGAGTATTTTATTTTGGTTGAGATAGCTTTCGGCCGCTGTGACTCCTCCGAGAGGATAAGCCTCATCAGCAAGTTGGATATGAAGCGAGGTACGGTCTGGTTCAGAAAATACCGCGACGGTCGTAATGCCCATTTCGCGACATGTGCGGAGCACGCGGACAGCGATTTCCGCGCGGTTGGCGATGAGGAGGCGGTTTATTGGCCGCTGTCGCATATTAAGTAAGACAAAATTGATCCACAAAGACCACAAAGCAAAAGGTTGAAAAAATAGACCCCCTGCTCGCGGAAATCGCTCGCGTCACCTTACTAAGGGGGGACAAAAGTTTGACAAAGTACTCTTACGAGCTGTGCTCAAGCATGTACATTGTTTGATATTACTTTTAAACTCGCAGGCTGAAGCCTGCGGCTACACCTACAACTTATCCCAGCTCCACAACAGTCACGCCGCTGCCGCCTTCGTTCCACTCGCCAAGGCGGAAAGCCTTCACGTGCGGATAGCCCTTGAGGAATTCCGTGACCTTCTTGCGAAGTGCTCCTGTCCCCTTTCCGTGGATAATATCCACCCGGTGTAGACCCGAGACAATAGCATCATCAAGGACACGCTGGACCTTTTCGATCGCCTCATCGCCTAGCATGCCGCGCAAATCCACTTCTGGAGCCGCCTGCGGCTCGTAATTAGAGTCAGTCTGGTAGGATATTACCGAACCGGCTGACTTCTTATCCTTCACAAGCTTCGCGATTGGGACGCGTAGCTTACCGTTACTCCAGACGACAACGGCTTCCTTGCCGCGCAGTTCGGTTATTTCGCCTACCTCGCTGCCATCGCGCAAGCGAACAGAATCCCCTACGGCAAATGTCTCGTCTTCAATAGTCTCAGGGGTTGCCTGGTGAAGTCCTGCAATCTCCGTTTGCAGTAACGTGACCTCCTCCCGCGCCGACTGAATTCGCTTTTTGTCTGCGCCCTGCTCCCGGATTTCCTTGACGGTGCGTTCAATCGTCGATTGAGCTTTCTGGATAAGCGCCTGTGCTTCTTCGACGGCTTTTTTGCGCACCGAAGCCGCGTCCCTTTTTACTTCTGCAAGCTTTGCTTCGTACGAATCGATGAGACGCTGTAATTCAGAACGCTCGCCGCTGACAAGCTGGCTTTGGCGCCGCTGTTCCTGCATCTGGCTTTCCAGTTCAGCTAGAAGCGACTCTAATTTTGTCTTTTCCTCGCCCATGTGTTTGCGCGCTTCAATCAAAACACCGGGAGGGATTGCCAACCGTTCCGCAAGTTCAAGCGCGTAACTGCTCCCCGGAACCCCAAAACGGAAACGGTATGTGGGGCTCAAAGTTGCCTGGTCGAATTCGAGCGAGCCGTTCGCCATGCCGGGCGTCTCGTGGGCAAAAGCTTTCAAGGCGCCGTGGTGAGTTGTAGCAATAGTCATTGCACGCCGTTTAGTTAATTCGTCAAGTATTGCTGCACCAAGAGCCGCGCCTTCGGCTGGGTCTGTTCCGGCTCCAATCTCATCAATTAGTACAAGCGATGTGCTGTTCGCGCCCGTGACGATATCTTTGAGGCGAACGAGATGCGAGCTAAAGGTGCTGAGGTCGTTTTCAATCGATTGGTCGTCGCCTATATCGACAAAGACATTTTCAAACAACGGCAGCTCAGATTCGGGAGAAGCTGGAATGTGCAAGCCAGCTTGTGCACAGAGAGCCAGAATGCCGACGGTCTTCATGGCGACGCTCTTCCCCCCTGCGTTTGGCCCGGTGATTATAAGCGTAACGACACCATCAGTGCCGAGCTCCACATCAAGCGGAACAACCTCCTCCCGGCCGTGCCGTTGCAGTAACACCGGGTGACGGGCTTGGACGAGCCTGACACGCCGGCTTTCCGCGGAAACCAATGGCGCATTGCCCAGGATTTCGATGGAATACTTTGCTTTAGCGACGATGACGTCGATGAGGGCAAGAGTTTGGAGACTGAGTTCCAACGGCTCCTGAATCTCCTGCACCTGCCGGGTAAGATCGCGAAGGATTTTTTCGATCTCGCGGAATTCCTGCAGGTGAAGCTCCCGCAGGCTGTTATTCAACTCAAGGCATTCCGCTGGTTCGATATATACAGTTGCGCCGCTTGCCGAGCTTGTATGGACGAAGCCGGGCACGTGCTTCTTATGCTCTGCTTTAATCGGGATTACCAGCCGGCCGTCGCGTGTCGTGACGATCTCCTCTTGCGCAAACTCCTGTTCCGATACGCGCCGGACGATTGCCGTGAGCTGCCTGCGTAGGGATTCCTCGCTCGCGATAATATCCTGCCGAATCCGCTTGAGCTCTTTGCTAGCAGTGTCGCGTATGGAACCAGATTCATCGATGGCGTTTTCGATGTTGTACTCGACTACCTTCTCGTAAAAGAGCCGCGGCAGAAACACGGCAAGATGGGGGTAGATACTTTTTCTCTTCGTGAGGAAGCCGTGCATAACGCGAGCGGTTTTCAATGTGGAAGCGACATCCAGCAACTCAACTGCCGTGAGGATGTGGTTCTCCACTCGTGTTTTTTGGAGCGCTGGAGAGATGTTTTTAACGCCGTCAATTGGGATGGTGCCTTCTGCTATGAGTAGTTCTTTGGCCTCAGAGACGCGTTTCAACTCCTCATTGATGGCTGTGATATCCGTGAGCGGATACGCCGAGGTGGCCTGGGCGCGGCCGGGTTCGGAACTGGTGAGACGTGCGACGCGGTCTAGTACTTTGTCAAATTCGAGCTTCTGGAGTGCGGCGGCAAAGGGGCGTTGAGGGGAAACGGCTGAACTCATTGTTGTTGGTATTTTTCTTATGTCACTCCTTGGGCTTTGGGAGTGAATCGAGAGGTATTTTTTTCTCGACGGCTGCCTTTGCAGAATCCACCGCAGTGCCAAGAGTCTGCACGCCCTGCTCTTTGAGCATTTCGATAGTCCCGGAAGCTTGGGGGACTGCTTCCGTCACGATATCCAGCATGTCCGTTGCGACGTTCCTGACGAAATTGTACGAGCGGGATTCCCTGAGGGTGCGCTCGCCGGGAATGTCCTTCACGGCAAAAATAGTCAGGACAACGCTGACGACCAGAGCAGTATGAAGACCGCCCAATACCGAGCCGGTGATACGATCCGCCATGCCCCCGATCTTGTATTTGTCCGTCAGTATTCGGTAGAGCTGCGACTGCAGGAAGAGAATACTGAAGAATACGATCAAGTAGGCGTGTAGAGGCGCCCAGGACGGGTCGGTGTTCAGGTAATCGGTGAACACTCCTCCGAGGTCATCCATGAAGAATTTCGCGATAAACATCGCCGCGAACGCGACGACGATTGAGACGATCTTGCGTACAGAACCGTCGCGAAACCCAATCAGCCCGCCGAAGATAATGGGGAGCACAATAGCGAAATCGACAAACATATATCACCCCTCTAATTTAGCTTTAACCAGCTCCTGCACGACCTTGCCATCAATTCTTCCCTTCAACTCTTTCATCGCAAGCGGCATGACCTTGCCGAAATCTTTCGCCGTCACTGCGCCGGTTTGGGCGACGAGACGGGAAACAACCTGTTCGGCTTCCTCGCGTGTCGCTTGCTTGGGGAGATATTCGTTGATGATTTCCAGTTCCTGCTCTTCCTGGCGGGCAAGTTCTTCGCGCTTGCCCTGCCGATACATCTCGATTGCTTCCTTGCGCTTCTTGACAGCGCTCATGAGCACGGCGAGCTCGTCTTCGGGAGTGATCCCCTTGTTCTCGCCACGCTTGGAAAGCTCGATGAAATGCGCGCGCAAAGATCGAAGCGTCTCGAGACGAGTCTTGTCGCCGGAGCGCATCGCGGTTTTCATGTCTTCCGTTACGCGCTCATTTAATGTCTTGTTTGCTGTCATAGGAATATCGGAATTTAAGTAAAAAAGGCAAGTGCGCTACAGCACTTGCCTTTGCAACATCGAGACCATGCGAGTTTCAGCCTTTGAAAGGTTGATTTCGTTACAGTTTTTGTAGTGCAGAATAGTTAATCCTGAGCGCATCGCCCTTCCGCAGTTGTTGCTGGATATCGGTCACAACACCCATCTTAGCCCCTTCGTCGATACGCAACGACATGATGACGTTGGGGATTTCCTGCCGCTTGCGCGCTGCGATCTGTTGAATTTCCGGGATGAGGACAATATTATCGTCAATCTGCACACGCTCGTCCCGTCCCACCCAGATGTACGACGTCAACCGTTTGTTGTCGATTTTCTCTAGCTGTTTCGCCGACGGAAGCTGGTACGACACTTTTACGTCGTACTCGCGGAGAACAGTCGCCACCATGAAGAACATCAGAAGCATAAAAATGATGTCCGGCATGGAAGACGTTGGGATATTCTGTTTCGTCGAAGCTTGTTTCTTTTTGAACTTCATGTTCTCGTCCTGGAGTCTGGTTACCGTTGTTCTGGTTCCGCAATGGAAATCTTCTGCGGGACTTTGTCGCGTACATCCGCCAGTTGCTCTTTCGTTAACTGGTTCAACGTCGTATTGAACGTCTTCAGCGAATACTCCTCACGGAGGTCCTGGTACGCCTGCTTGATCTCGTCCAGCGTAGAAATATAAATCCGATACGGGGTCTGTCTATCTACTTTAACAGAGATGATGAGCTTTTCGTTCTCCCGTACTTTATTCTTCACAATTTCGTGGATCTCCGAAACCGAGGTTAGTTCGTCATCCAGCAACACTTCACCGGAGGCGTTGACGAGAACCTTTAACAAGTTCTCCGTCTTGACCTTCACTTGCTGCGTCTCGTCGGGAGGCGGAGGCAATACCAACCCAATGCCCGTATCGACGTCGATTGTTGTCGTCACGAGGAAGAAGAGCAACAGGAGGAATGTGATGTCCGCCATGGAGCTCGTCGGGATTTCGGGTTCTTGTTTATTTCGTTTTTTCAGCATAGTCGGATAGGCGGCGCACCCACGTTATCGTTTATGGGAGTCGGAAACTTTTTTTCCGGATTTCAGCACAACGAGCGAATCGATCAGCTCGATGGAACTTTCTTCCATATCGATGACCAACCGGTCGATGCGTGACACAAAGTAGTTGTAGAGAACTTGCAAAATCATTGCCACCACCAGCCCGAAGAGTGTGGTCAACAAGGCGACAGAGATACCGCCTGCGACAATTTCAGGAGAAATGTTGCGTGCTTCTTTAATAGCATCAAATGCTTCGATCATACCCTGCACTGTTCCGGTGAATCCGAGCATGGGTGCGATGGAGATACACAAGGAAATCCAGACGAGACCCCGTTCGAGGAATGCCATCTCGATACCGCCGTAGCTGATGATGGCTTTCTCGGCCGCCTCAATGCCCTCGTCTGCGCGGAGAAGTCCCGCCTGAAACACGCTGGCAATGGAGCCGCGGTTGTTAGAGCACACCTCTAACGCTTTTGGGATGCCGCCCTCATCTAATGCCTTTTTTACACTGATAAGGAACTGTCTTGTGTTCACGCCTGCTTTATTCAGTGTCCAGAACCGCTCAATACAGAACGCAAGTCCGATAATAAGAGTAGCGAGGATAGGGTGCATAAAACCGCCGCCATCCACGTATTTTGTTTGTAGCCAGTTCAGAGCACCTCCCTGATCCGAAGCTGCCTGGAAGAAAAACGTCACCAGACCCAAGATGTCCATTTATATATTCCTCCTGAAGTTTAAAGAGTACGCTGTATGCGAAACAAGCTAGTAAAAAGTATATCAAAAGAAGGACTAAAAGTCAATATGAATTCTACGAGTTGTCAGCCGTTAAACTCCTGCAAATGCCCTAATAGTTGTGCCGTTAACCTTCCCTCCTGCTTCAGCACAGAGCGTATAAATAATGTCGGCAATTTCTTCCGGCTTTACCCATTTGGATGTATCTTCATTGGGCATGGATTCTACGTTCTCCTTCGTAAAAATAATGCTTGGGGCTATCGCATTAACGGTAATACCGGTTCCCTTGTGTTCTTCACCGGCTATTTCGGTTAAGAGAACGACTCCTGCTTTAGATATAGTGTAGGCGCTCTTGCCTGCAGATGGCTTTAGCGCCGTCATTGCCGCAATGCTGATAACCCTGCCATATGCCTGCCCCTTCATCTTTCGCAAAGCTTCACGCATGCAAAGAAAGGTGGTCCGAAGGTTGAGCGTCATGAGCTTGTCCCAATCGGAGACACTGGTATTTGAGACCGGCTTTCCCGGTATAAACCCACCGACGGTATTCACGAGAATATCGAGTTTCCCAAAGCTTTTCACGACATCGTCAAACAACCTGACGACATCTTCCTCCAGGGAAACATTTGCCTGAATGAATTTGAGGGATGGATGCGTCGCCGGCAGCTTCTCTTTATCGCTGAAATACGTGGCGGCAACTTTAGCGCCTTCCTTGAGAAGCCGCTGAACAACTACGGAACCGAGCGCTCCGGCACCACCGGTAACCAAGGCGACTTTATTGTTGAGGGACATTGAGGTAGTCTTGTAATGTCAACGATCGTAAATATCGCCAACGTTGTGCTGATAGGCAAGCTGAATAATGGTGTTAAACGAGAAGGCGGCATCAAACAAGTCAATGCCGCCCCCCCCCTTTTTGAAGCTGTGTGCGCTTAAAGGTCTGTTAATTCACGATGTCAAACGGGATTCCTACCTTCAGCGTGATGTTCCTTCCCGCGTTGAGAGCGTACGCCTTATACCTGCTGAGATGGCTTCGATATTCCGTATCGAGAAGATTCTCTACTCCGGCATCGAGGGAAATACGTTTGCTCCCAAGCGCGAGCGCGCCACCGAAGCCAATATCGACAAGTGTATAACCGCCTGTCGGCAGCTCATAATCTTCGATACGATCTTGTTTCATCACTGCACGTACGTCAATGGAAAAATACGGGTCGAGAATTGGGCCCATCTCCGATGTGAGTAAGCGTGCACCTGCTTTGAAACGCGAGGCTGGAACCAGGGGCAAGGGCTTGCCGGTAGTTTCATTTTCACCTTGGACATAATCAAACCCTCCCTTCAACACAAGCCAGTTTGCTACCTGAGCCTGAAGAGAAATTTCCGTACCGATCAATGTCGCATCGGCTTGTTTGATAAGATAGATTTCGTAGCCAGAAACAAGGTCGAATGTTCCAGTAGGGCTTATGTAGATGTACTTGTTGATTGCGTTCCGGAATACCGTCACCTCGGCCTGCATCCTGTTGGTAATGTAACGGTATGATAGGTCAATATTTAATGAGCTTTCGGTGGAAAGTGCATTGTCGCCGACCAGATACTGCACAGTCCCTTCGTGCACACCGTCAACAAACAGCTCAAAGGGTGTCGGGGCTCTCCATCCGCGTCCCACATTCGCTGAAAGCGAAGATTGCTCCGAGAGACGCAACACACCGCCTATTGTTCCACTCAACGCTCCGTAGTTTAGTGTTTGTTCAGCAACTCCGAGGTCGCTTTCTGCTTCGACATTGACCTCGCGGGTATCATAGCGCACTCCGAGCGAGAGGTTAAAATTCCCGATTATCATCTCTTCGTAGAGAAACCCTGCGAGATTGAGAAAATCGTACCCGGGGATAAGCTTCTCTTCGGCAAGTGATTCATTCTTTTGAGACATCAGAGAAAATCCGATTGTCCCAAAGATATTCCCGATCGGAGAATGATGACCCTTGATATCCAGGGAGAGTGTGCTCAATTTGAGATGAAGAGCTTCTGCTGGCGCGTTCTTCTCTTCGAACTCTCGCCGGTTATTCTGCTGCCAGCTGCCGTCGAGTTCGAAACGCAACACACTGGTCGGAAAGTCTCCATGCAAATGTACTTTCTCATGTTCAGTCCTCAGGAACGGAGTTGCTGTGGGATCCTCTGCGGGGTCTTCGTGAATTTGAGTTTCCTGATGAAATCGAGAGTAGTCGATCGAGAAATGTCCCCACGGACCTTCGGCGCCCAATTGTCCGCCGCCGTTGAGCTCCTCGATGCCACTATTGAAAAGAGTGCCCGCAGGCGTAGTGACATCTCCCGACTTACGTGAGCTGATATATCCGCGATAGCCAATCGGCCCGCCTGTACCGAACAAAGAAAACGAACCCGCCATTTGATCGTTGTTCGTGAAGCCGTTAAGGGCCAGCTCGCCGCCCAGTTTCGGCGCACCTTTATCAGCATCGGGTAATTCGTGCTTAATGATGTTGACGACGCCACCGAGGGCATCTGAACCGTAGAGCACGCTGCTTGGGCCGCGTACTACTTCAACTCTCTCGACGTCAAATGCGTCAATCTCGGGCCCGTGTTCATCTCCCCACTGCTGGCCTTCCTGTCGAGTGCCGTCAGCAACTATCAGCACGCGCTGAGAAGTTAAACCTCGAATTACCGGTTTTGCAATTCCCGAGCCTGTGGAGTACGTGGAAACGCCCGGAGTGTTGGCAATCGTTTGCATGATGCTCTCCCCCCGCAACCTCAGTAATTCTTTCCCTTCGATTGCAGTTACGGACTGTGAAGAAGAAAGTGCATCGGTAGGTTGCGGAGTTGCTGTCACGATAACCCCGGGAACTTCAATTGAAGTAACATAGAGGGTGACTGCAATCTCGACGTCGTCATCTACCGTAACGATCCGTGTCTCTTTTTTATACCCAACAAGGCTAAACTCAAGAATATAGACACCAAGTCGCAAACCTTGAATGACAAACCTGCCGTCTTCATCAGTCACCGCTCCTCGATGCTCGGCGGGCAAAGAAACATTGACCAACTGTAGCGGCCTGTTTTGTTCATCAACGACACGTCCTGAAATTTCTTCAGCCAGAACACCGGATACACCGAACAAAACGCTAAAGAATAATAAAACAATTTTTTGCATGACCTCCTCCACTTAAACTATGAAGTTAAATCATTCTCGGAATCATTATCGTTCCGAGAGTGATCGTAGTTAGTGTACGGGAACAGCTAGGAGATCCGCGGGGGTCCGCGTTTTGATTCGTTGAGAAGAGAGGGTGCGCTGAGGCCGTCCTGTGAATCGTTCAATACGACAAACTCGAACGAGATATTCAGGCGAAACGAATCCGGCGCCAACGCGTGAGAAAGGCCTAGAACGCGGCAGCTCTGGACGCAGTGAAAACGCACGTCCAGTGGTTTGTGTTGCTCTTTATCCTGGCAATCGTGACTTTGAAACGATGTGGTAGAATTAAACTCGGCGGAGACGAAATGTGAATGCCCGATATCCGCAAATGCGAATCCGCTCAGGAACAAGACAAGGCTTAGCACAGAAAGATATTTTCGGACTCGGTCACTCATTGTTGTACGAATATAGCGAACACCCACGCGAGATGCAATGAAGCATTTTGTCGGTCTCGGTGCTTGGAACTGTGCATAGAACACCCATGTTAGACCGTTAAGTTCCTACTTTTGCATTTCATCCAATCTCGGCGTAACTTTTCTTATTCCGGAGGAGACATCTATGAAAACTTTAGCCATTTTCTGCATTCTTTTGTGTACAGGAGGTATGCTTATGGCACAATCAGCCGCACCCGCCGAACTGGAAATCGGACAACCAGCGCCGGCATTCGAGCTCAGGTACGCAACGAAGGAAGCCATCTCTCGCGAGCCGCTGAAGCTCTCAGACTTCCTCGGCAAGCGAAACGTGGTGCTTGCCTTCTACCCCGCCGATTGGAGCTCCGGCTGCACGAAGGAAGTCTGTACCATGCGAGACGATTTCGGAAATCTCGACAAGCTAAATGCGGAAATCCTTGCCATCAGCGGGGACTATGTATATTCTCATTTCGAATGGGCAAAACATCACGATCTGCCGTTCAAGTTGCTCAGCGACCATTTGCACGACATCGCAAAGGCATACAATAGCTATAATCCTGATTCGGGAATGAACAAGCGCACGATGTTTGTCGTCGATAAGGAAGGTAAGCTCGCGTATATCGACCTGCAATATAGCGTTGGTGACGACGCGGACTTTAACCGACTCAAAGAGGCGTTGGAAAAATTACAATAAATGAATCTCCTTTCCAAAGAGCAAAGCGCCTATCTCCGTTCTGCTGCCCATCAACCGGTACACTGGAATCCGTGGAGCCCAGAAGCATTCGAACGCGCTCGGAAAGAAAACAAACCGGTGTTGTTGGATATCGGCGCCGTATGGTGCCACTGGTGCCACGTGATGGACATGGAAAGCTATGAGAACGAATCGATAGCGAAGTTGATCAACGAGCGGTACGTCGCCATAAAAGTCGATCGCGATGAGCGTCCCGATGTCGACGCACGCTACCAAGCTGCTGTAAGCGCCATCAGCGGACAGGGCGGATGGCCTTTGACGGCATTCCTCATGCCTGACGGTAAAGTATTTTATGGCGGGACGTACTTCCCACCCGAAGACCGCCACGGGCGCGCGGGATTTCCAAAAGTACTAACGGTCATCTCCGACACATATCAAAAGGAACCCGAGAAAGCAACCCAAAACGCGGAAGAAATCGACCGCGTGGTGAAGAGCTATCTCAACCGAGAAAGCGAGCAAACTGAACTCAGTGACAACCTGATCGACGCTGCTCTCAATAGCATCTCTCGCGAACATGACGTCCGGTACGGCGGCTTCGGCGGCGCTCCGAAGTTCCCGCATCCGTCGGCAATTGAGCTTCTTCTCTCCCGCTATGATAAAACTCGGGAACAATGGATGATCGATGCTGTTGCAAAAACTTTGCGCGCCATGGCTAACGGTGGAGTGTACGACCAGCTCGGCGGCGGTTTTCATCGCTACAGCACGGATGAAAAGTGGATTGTTCCTCATTTCGAAAAAATGCTGTACGATAATGCTCCCCTGTTGAAAAACTATACACACGCGTTCCAAGCTACCGGTGATATTTTTTACAAGGATGTTGCACTTGATATAATCCGTTATATCGATGGGGTGCTTTCAGACCGAGAGAGCGGTGGGTTTTACGCCAGCCAGGATGCCGATGTCAGCTTTGGAGACGATGGCTCGTATTTCACGTGGACACTCGATGATGCGGGAAAGATTCTCTCCGCGGATGAATTGGATGTCCTGAAGCTCCGCTACAATATTTACGAGCAGGGCGAGATGCACCACGATCCGACGCAGAACGTTCTCTTTGTAGACCATGCCGACGACCAAATCGCCGAGATTACCCGTAAGCCTATAGACGAGGTACGCAGGCTTTTAGACAGCGGCGAAACAAAAATGCAGAAAGCGAGAGAGCAACGGAAGCCTCCCTTTGTCGATACAACGATTTATGCAAGCTGGAACGGGATGATGATTTCAGCGTACTTGCACGCATATCGCGCATTTGGGCAAAACGAGCATCGTTCGTTTGCTTTGAAGTCGCTGCAGCGGATTCTCACCGACCACAAAACCAATGATGGTTTGATTTCTCATCGTTTAGCGGTATTGTCCCCAGAGGCTTTCCTTGATGACCAGGTGGAGATTCTTCAAGCACTATTGGATGCTTTTGAGATAACAAGTGAGCAACAATACTTAGAAAAAGCTGAATCACTGGCTCAATCAACAATGAAGTACTTCTGGGATACAGAAGAGGGAGGATTTACCGATATTCCGGTAACCGCCAACGCAATAGGCGCTCTGCAAATTAAGAACAAGCCGATACAAGATTCCCCAACTGCGGGCGCCAACGCGGTTGCGATTATTGCTTTACTCAGGCTTCATACCCTAACTGAAAAACCGGAATACCAGAAAACCGCAGAACTCGCACTTCAGTATTTTGCAGGAACAGTAAAAAATCACGGTATCTTCGCTGCAACATATTTCAGCGCATTGGACATGTTCCTCAATCCCCCACCGCACATCGTGGTAGTTTCTCCCAAAAAGGACCCAACTGGGGAAGCTTTATTTCATTCTGCTTTATTAGCAGCATACAAACCGAACGCTATCATCTCGTGGGTCGATCCGAACGAATCTTCTCATGTCTCTCCCGCGGTCAGAGGGATGATTCAGTCGTATAGCAAGCCGGCTGCGTATGTGTGTTCGAACTTTGTATGTTCCGCGCCAGCGTACGATGCTCAGTCATTAGCGAAAGCGCTCTATGAATTCAATCCTAAAGCAGAGGCAATACAATGAGCACGGAGTATAAATCCATAGCGTGTGATTTATACGATATTTTTGAAGTTGCCGCGATGCGGGAAGCAAAGCTCATTCTTACGATTGAGAATACCGAGCGGGAAATTCGCGTTACCAACGTTTACGCAAAAGGAAAAGAAGAATTTCTCGATGGCGTTGAAGTAGCCTCAGATACACCCATCCATATCAGGTTAGACCAGATACAGAAAGTCTTTGACCCGTCGGTAAATAAATCCTACATTTCAAACCAATGCTAGTTATCCCCCTCTTCATGAACAAGATTAATGCTATGAAAAAGCTCGCTCGTCTCATACTCATTGTGACAGTCATATTCACTTTTTTTCTCTTCAGCGGCGCCGCAACAAACGATGACCCGTTGCGGCATCCTCAAGAAAAGCATCTCAGGAATATTCGGCAATTGACGTTCGGAGGTACAAATGCGGAAGCATATTTTTCCTTTGATGAGAAGATGCTCATTTTCCAAACGACACGCGAGCCGTACGGCTGCGACCAGATTTTCACGATGAACATCGACGGGTCTGACCAACGGCTGGTGAGCACCGGCAAGGGAATCACCACATGTGCGTATTTTTTCCCGGACGGGAAGAGCATTCTCTACGCGTCTTCACACGCAACACATCCTGACTGCTACCCGCGACCGGATAAATCCAAGGGGTATGTGTGGGGAGTCTGGAATGATTACGAAATCTGCACAGCCAATGCCGACGGTTCTGATCCCGAGGTTCTTGCTTCCAGTTCCGGTTATGATGCAGAAGCGACGATTTCTCCGGTAGGCGACCGTATTATTTTTACTTCCTCGCGAGATGGCGACCTTGAACTTTATACAATGAATCTTGACGGCTCCGACGTTAAGCGCATTACAAATAGCATAGGCTATGACGGCGGGGCGAACTTCTCGTGGGATGGGAAGCAAATCGTCTGGCGGGCATACTCCCCCACCACCGACTCCGCTATTGCGGAATATAAAGCTCTGTTAGGGGAGCAACTTGTCCGCCCAACACGAATGGAGCTCTTCGTCGCCAACGCAGACGGCTCGAACAAAAAGCAGTTGACAAACACAGGGAGCGCGAATTTTGCGCCTATTTTCCATCCCGATAACCACCGCATCATCTACTCTTCCAATGTTACGGATCCCAAAGGCAGGACGTTCAATCTTTACATAGTGGATAAGGACGGGAGAAATAGAGAACAGATTACATTCGGCGGGAGCTTCAACTCGTTTCCGATGTTCACACGAGACGGGACACGGGTTGTCTTCGTCTCCGACCGCAATGCGAAGGGCAGGTACGAATTTAACGTGTTCATCGCCGATTGGGTTGAAGACACTCCATAAACAGGGCATATGAGACTACAAAACAAACATATCGTCATCAGCGGGGCATCAAAAGGGCTTGGAAAAGCACTTGCACTGCGATTTGCAAGTGAAGGCGCGTCGGTGGCTCTTTGTTCACGAACTCAAGCGGAACTCGATAGCGTGAAGAAAGAAATTCTCGCGGCTTATCCTAACACTCGTGTTCACACGCATGTGTGCGATATTTCCAACCAGAAGCAGGTCGACGCGTTTGTGCAGTCGCTTCTGAATGAATTTGGCACTATCGACGTTTTGGTGAATAACGCTGGAGCGTTGGGTCCGCGCGTGCCGATAGCGGAGTATCCAGCTACAGAGTGGGAGCGCGTTGTGCAGACGAATCTCAATGGCACGTACTACCTTACGCATAAAATTGTACCGAGTATGATCTCTCAGAAATCCGGAGCGATCATCAATGTGACTTCGACAGTTGGAAAAACCGGCCGCGCCAAATGGGGTGCGTACGCGGTCTCGAAATTCGCCATCGAAGGTATGACGCAAGTCTTATCCGAAGAGTTGAAAGCATTCAATATTTCTGTCAACTCTGTGAACCCTGGGCCACTGGCGACCGAAATGCGCCGTCAGGCATATCCGACGGAAGACCAATCGTACCTTCGCAAACCCGAGGAAGTCACCGATGTTTTCGTCTATCTCGCGTCAGCCGCAGGAGCCGGAATTTCCGGGCAGTGGTTCGACGCGGCAAATTACTATGCACCGAAGGAAATAAAATGATGAAGCGATTTTTCTTCTCTCTGCTACTTTCTGTTTCCCTTGCAATTGCAGTTGCCTCAGCACAACCAAAGTCAAACCCTCAGGTCACTGCAAAAGAGCTCGCCGCTCACGTCAAATATCTCGCTTCTGATGAATTAGAGGGACGCAGATCAGGTACACGCGGGGCTGAGCGCGCAGCTCAATATGTCGCAGACTCGTTTAAGTCTTATGGCTTAAAGCCTGCCGGAGAAAATGGCACGTATTTTCAGCCTTTCGACTTCATCGCTGGTGCTGAGCTTGGGAAACACAATAAACTCATGGTTCAAAACTCTGAGCTTAAACTCGAGCAGGATTTTGCTCCGCTTGGACAGTCATCTTCGGCGACATACTCCGGCGAGGTTGTCTTCGTAGGTTACGGCATTTCCTCCCCTACCAATAAGTATGATGAATACGAAGGGATTAACGCGGCAGGGAAAGCCGTTCTCGTCTTGCGGGGCACACTAGACCAAAGCAATCCGCACAGCGAGCTTGCCGGGTTTACTTCGCTCGATTACAAAATCAACAAAGCAAAAGAAAAAGGCGCAGCTGCGGTGTTGATTGTCAGCGGTCCAGTTGACGATGAGCCGGATAACTTTGTTGCGTTCCGCTATAATCGACGCGGAATGAACAGCGGTATTCCTGTTGTGAACATCACCAAACGCTCGGCTGACATTCTCGTTTCCCCGACTGGCAAGGCTTTGCGCGAACTTCAAGTTGCAATTCAAAATGCAAAGGCTCCGCAATCGATTCTTCTTCCGAAAACATCCATCGACCTGACAACGGACATTAAGGAAATCAACGCAAAGGACCGAAATGTTGTTGCGTTTCTTGAAGGCAATGATCCCCAACTCAAGAACGAGATTATTGTCGTCGGCGCGCATCTGGACCACCTCGGTTTTGGCGGGGAGGGTTCGCTCTCGCCTGATACGGTCGCTATCCATAACGGTGCGGATGATAATGCTTCGGGCACATCCGGACTTCTTGAGCTGGCTCAAGCGTTCGTTGCTCGGAAGAAAGAACTTAAGCGCACTATGCTCTTTCTGGCGTTTTCCGGTGAGGAGCTTGGCTTATTGGGATCAGCGCACTTTGTGAAAAACCCCACCATACCCCTTGAACGTGTTGTCGCTATGCTCAATATGGATATGATTGGCAGGTTAAACGACGGCGCACTGACTATTTTCGGCACCGGCACTTCACCCGGATTTGAAGCGCTTATCAACAAATATAATGCAGACTCGACATTCGCACTCAAACTAAACAAAGACGGTTTTGGGCCAAGCGACCATTCGTCGTTTTACGGAAAGAAAATCCCGGTCTTCCACTTCTTTACAGGAACACATGCGGACTACCACAAACCGTCAGACGATTCCGAGCGCATTAATGCAGAAGGAATGGAACAAGTTGTTCGATTCATCGAAAAGATTGCGCTCGACTTAAACACCACTGTTCAGCGCCCGGTCTACGCGCAAGTTGAAGCGCCTCGCCCAACCGGTCAAATGCGCGGTTTTAACGTGTATGTCGGCACCGTGCCGGATTATTCCGACCAGTCCGAGGGCATGAAAATCTCCAGTGTTCGGGAAGGAAGCCCGGCGGCGAAGGGCGGCATCCTCGGCGGAGATGTGATGATTAAATTCGGAAAAGTAGATATTAAAAATGTATACGACTATACGTATGCTCTCGGTGAGTACAAACCGGGCGAAGAGATTGACGTGGTTGTCAAGCGCGGGAGCGAAACGAAAACGTTGAAGATTAAGCTTGAGCGAAGGAATTAACGTTCTCATTCGAAGCATAAGAACGAAAAAGCCCAACGCAATGGTTGGGCTTTTTCGTTTAAACGGGCAATAACATCATCCCACTTCGGCAAGAGTCACGTACCTGGATTTCCCTTCTTGCAGTAACCCCTCAAGCCTGTTCACAAGCTCTTCCCCCCGCTCGTCCTGGTCGTCTTCCAGCGCGTCAAACTCTTCCATCGATTGGCAGACAAATTGTTCAACGTACGAAAATTTCTTTCCGCGCTGCTCGTACACTGAATAGTCTTTCTTCTTCTCACTGACAAAATGCGCTTTCATTTCTTCAACGAGCTTCAAATACTCGTCGTGCTTTTCGGGTCGGATATCGTACGAGATCTGCAAGATAACTTTCGGCATAAAATCCTTTCTGAGTGAATAGGCAAAATTTACAGGAACCTCTTCATCGCACGACGCACTTCCTTCTCGTTCATCCCGAAGTAATGCCCCAGCTCGTGGAATAAAACTTCGACAATGCGCCGCTCGATTTCTTCTTCGTTCTTACAGACAGCTTCAATGTTCTTCTGAAACAGTGTAATCGTATCGGGTACGACCGGCACGGCGCCGTACCACGACCCGCGGTGCGGAAGCGGGACACCTTGGTACAATCCTAGCAGCGAATCCCTACCGCCTCGAACATTCTTCAGAACCTCTTCCGACGGGTAATCTTCAATGACAATATTGACATTCTCTACCCGTTCGGTAAACATCGGAGGCAGACTATCGAATGCAGCTTGCGCAATTTCTTCAAATCGCTCGCGCGTCATTTCGCGGGCGCCTACAAATAGCGCGGCACATTTTGGGTTGCCAGCTCAATTGCTCCCCAGACCAGAGCAAGGAACAAGAGCACAACGAGCAAAGCTTTCCACCACCTCAGGCTGTGAACGACCGCAGTTCCAACAACCAGCAAGACAATCGCCCAAACGGTAACGAGTGAATCAAACCCGATGAGCAGCGTATATGACAACGGCTTTAAGACGTACGGATGAGGGTTCAATGTGAACATGTATATCCCGAACGTCATCAGCTCAATCGGCAATACGAGAAAAATTGAAATCAATATCGGTGTGAGCGAGTATGCGAACGCCCCTACGGATGTTCGGAACGATGCTTTGCCGCCTACGATCTTTGCGAGCACATGATACGCGATTCCAAGGAACACACTCACCAACACGCCGACGCCGGGGCCTGAGACAATAGCAAACACAATCAAGTCAAGCAGTGTCGAAAATCGGTCGCCGAGTTCAAATTGCCACAGGGCGGTGAAAGAAAGGCCAATGCCAAACAGCCCGAACAGGAGCAAGACAAAGTTCTTGTGTTCTGCAATCGCAATCTTCCGGAAGGCCGCCCGCGGCGACTCGATTACCCCCCACGTTGTTTCAAATAGATCGAGGTTGGGAATCCGGTTTTGCAGAAAGCCCTT
The DNA here is from genome assembly GCA_022616555.1 of Ignavibacteriota bacterium. Classification (GTDB taxonomy): domain Bacteria; phylum Bacteroidota; class Ignavibacteria; order UBA10030; family UBA10030; genus JAKEEG01. The sequence continues at coordinate 23,297 of JAKEEG010000002.1, forward strand.
GCAATTCTTACACGTAACGGCAAAATCGTCGTTTTCGAACTGGCAAACAGAGCAAATTGTCATAGGGCTCCCGAAGCGTCAGTCGGTGAAAATTTACGAAGATACGCCTTCGGAAGCAACGATTTTCTCGTATGGCAACGTTTTTATTTTACGAGAGAGGCTTAAACTTGGCGGTGAAGTGGCGTAAGACGGGAGCTTCTTCAATAATTTCGTAGTCCTTAAGACGGTCACGATGTGCGTACACATCTTTGACAACTTCCACGACATAGTCGATATGGCTTTGGGTGTAGACCCTGCGCGGGATAGCCAAACGCACCAACTCCATCGGCGGTGCGATAAATTCTTTCGTCTTTGGGTCTTTTCGTCCGAACATCACACTGCCGATTTCCACTCCCCTAATGCCTCCAACACGGTACAGCTCACACACAATCGACTGGCCGGGATATCGCTGCGGCGGGATGTGTTTCGCGAAATTCTTCGCATCTAAATAAATAGCGTGGCCGCCGGGCGGTCGGACGATCGGCACACCGGCAGCGGTAAGCTTCTCTCCCAGATACTCAACGGAACGAATACGGTACGTTAAATAATGCTCATCGAGAACTTCCTCAAGGCCCTGTGCTATCGCTTCCAGGTCTCGCCCTGCAAGTCCGCCGTATGTTGGAAACCCCTCTGTGACGATGAGAATATTGCGAGAGAGGGTAGCCAGCCGGTCATTGTTCATGGCCAAGAAGCCGCCCATATTCACTAGGGCGTCTTTTTTGGCGCTCATGGTACAGCCGTCTGCGTACGAAAACATCTCCTGAACAATTTCCAAAATTGATTTCTTCGCAAATCCCTTCTCCCGCTTTTTGATGAAGAACGCGTTCTCTGCAAAGCGGCATGCGTCCAAAAAAAGCGGTATGTTGTATTTCTTCAACAGTTTCTTAGTGTCGCGGATATTCGCCATGGAGACGGGCTGGCCACCGCCTGAATTGTTCGTGATAGTCAGCATGCAGAGCGGGATTTTTTCGGGACCGGTTGTTTCGATGAATGCTTTCAGCGCGTTCAAATCCATGTTGCCTTTGAAATCAGCAATCACTTCCGGTTTCTTCCCTTCGGGCGTCGGAAAATCCATTGCCTCCGCCCCGGAATATTCCACGTTGGCGCGAGTCGTATCGAAATGCGAGTTATTGGGTATGGATTTACCTTTGCCGCCGACGATGGAGAAAAGAATTTTTTCCGCTGCACGTCCTTGGTGAGTTGGGATGATATGCTTGAAGCCTGTCAGCTTCCGTACCACTCGTTCGAATCGAAAGAAGCTTCGCGAGCCCGCGTACGATTCATCGCCATCCATGACCCCCGCCCATTGCTTAGCGCTCATTGCAGATGTGCCGCTGTCAGTGAGCAAATCAATCAAAACGTCCTCAGCCGAAAAGAGAAACGGATTGTACCAAGCTCGCTTCAATATCGTTTCGCGTTCTTGCACAGTCGTAAACTTAATGGGCTCAACAGATTTTATTTTGAACGGCTCAATAATAGTGTGCATGCAGGAAAGTCCTTAAGAGTTCACATTCATTTCTTGTAATAAGCGAAGGACATCACCGAGGTGACGGCCGATGAGAATTTCATGAACGAATTTTCCACGTGCGATACCCTGCTTGTCGATGACAAACGTGGCGCGCCGGATGCGAAACCCAAAAGACAAAACACCGTATGCCCTACAGACATCCAACGACGCGTCGCTCGCAAGCGGGAAATTTAGCCTGTGCACACGAGCGAATTTTTTGTGCGACTCAATGTCATCGCCGCTAATACCGAGCACTTGTGCGCCAAACTGCTGAATGTCGTTGTACCCATTGCGGAACGAGCAGGCTTCTTTCGTGCAATTTGTGGTGAAATCCTTTGGATAAAAATACACTACGGCTGGAGTTTTTCCGCGGTAATCAGAAAGGCGAAACGTACCTCCTGTGTGTATTGGCAGCTCAAAATCAGGTGCTTCTTGACCAACGGAAATCATGTCGTATGAAGATGAAAGGTCGACTTATTCCGAATCGTATTGGATGATAGAAAAAACGTCGTAGCGATGCAGCTTGTCTCTGCCTTTTAGAAACGTTAACTCGACGAGAAAAGCGAGGCTTACAATCTCCCCTCCCAACCGCTCTACCAACTTGCAGCCCGCTTGAATCGTACCACCGGTTGCGAGCAAATCATCGTGAATCAACACACGCTCGCCTTTGTGAATAGCGTCGGTATGGATTTCGATGCTATCAGTGCCATATTCGAGGACGTATTCTTCTTTAATTCGTTCCGCCGGCAGTTTTCCTTTTTTTCGTATCGGCACAAATCCAACCCCAAGCTTTGACGCCAACGCAGCGCCGAAAATAAAGCCGCGCGATTCCACTCCTGCTATCTTGGTGATTTTCTCGTCTTTGTAGCGTTCATAGAAAATATTTAACGCTTTTCTGAATGCTTCGGGATTCTGCAATAAAGTCGTAATATCCTTAAAGACAATGCCCTTTTTAGGAAAATCAGGAACGTCGCGGATTGCCTTAGCAAGTTCGTGCATTCAGTACCCTTTCACTACCATTTGATTGGTTCTTTTTTGAGGAATGCTTCTACGCCTTTCTTGCAATCATCTGTCATGCGGGTCAGTGCGTTCAAGTTGGCGGCGTAGTCAAGAGCGTCTGCGGTGGACATGCCGTGTATGCGGGCGAGCAATTCTTTAATCAGTCCCATCGAAGCTCCGCTGCAATTTTTTATCAACTCCTCTGCCAATTTATAACCCGCTTCCTCTAACTCTGTCTCGGCGACCACTTGATTAGCCAACCCGATCTGGTGCGCCTGCTCGGCATTAATTGTATGACCGCGGAGAGTCAGCTCGCGAGCACGCGCTTCGCCAATGCGTCGCACCAAAAATACCATGACGATGGCCGGAATGAAACCGATTTTCACTTCGGTGTAGCCGAACTTCGCCGTCTCGCGCGAGGCTAGGACGAGATCGCACACCGTTGCAAGTCCGCAACCACCGGCAAGCGCAGCGCCATGCACAAGGGCGATGACCGGCTTACGCAGAGTGTAAATTTGTTGAAATAATTTCATCAAATTATTTGAATCTTGTTGATTCTGCTGGAAGTCGTATTGCGAAATTTGCTGCAGGTAGGCAAGGTCGGCGCCGGAACAAAATGACTCTCCCTCTGCCTTCAAGAGTACAATTTTCGTGTTGGAATCCTTTTGCGCGCTGAGAAACGCAGACGAAAGCTCATTGATCATCCGGTCGTCAAGAGCGTTGTGCTTCTCAGGCCTACTGACCGTAATGGAACAAATGCGCTTTTCGACCTGATATTTGATGCGGGTATAGTCCATACTGTGTGTTTTTCAGCACCGAGAAAGTAGCAAGAAGGGTTATCAAATGCAATAAGAGTAGGGTCGCATTATTATACGCCCCTACGAAAAATAAAAACCCGCTCCGTACACGAAGCGGGTTCTCTCCTTCTTCTTTACACCTATCGAAATAAAATCCTTCCGATAGGGAGCAAAATCTTACACATCGTAATACAGCATGAACTCATACGGATGCGGACGGAGCTGCATAGGTTTTACTTCTTTCTCCATCTTATAGTCGATCCACGTCTCGATGAGGTCTTCTGTGAAAACATCGCCCCTCAGTAAGAAATCATGATCCTTCTCAAGTGCAGCGAGTGCCTCGCCGAGCGAGCCGGGAGTCGAGGGAACATCGCGCAGTTGTTCGGGTTCCATGTCATAGATGTCCTTGTCCAACGGCTTGCCTGGGTCAATCTTGTTGATGATGCCATCCAGCCCTGCCATCAGCAAGGCAGAGAAAGCAATGTACGGGTTGGCCGTCGGATCCGGACAGCGGAATTCAATGCGCTTCGCTTTTGGATTCGAGGAGTACATTGGAATACGCACCGACGCCGATCGGTTGCGTTGTGAGTACGCCAGATTCACAGGCGCCTCATAACCCGGTACGAGCCGTTTGTACGAATTGGTCGTTGGGTTCGTAAATGCACACAAAGCTGCTGCGTGCTTGAGCAATCCGCCGATGTAGTACATCGCCATTTCACTTAACCCGGCATAACCGTTCCCGGCAAACAACGGCTTTCCGCCCTTCCATAAGCTTTGGTGCACGTGCATACCGGAGCCGTTGTCCGCAAAAATCGGTTTGGGCATGAACGTCACCGTTTTGCCGTGCTTTTTCGCAACGTTCTTGGTGATGTACTTGTACAGCAGATAATTATCAGCCATTTTGGTCAATTCGGAGCGCTTCATATCGATTTCCGTTTGACCCGCCGTCGCAACTTCGTGGTGATGAACTTCGACCACGATTCCAGCGGCTTGGAGTGTCAACACCATCTCAGTTCGCAAATCTTGCAATGTATCGATAGGCGCTGCCGGGAAATATCCTTCCTTAAACCGCGGCTTATGGCCAAGATTCTTCACATCGTTCTTTCCGCTATTCCAGAAGCCTTCATCAGAGTCGATATAATAATACCCAAAGTTGTGCGATTGGTCGTAGCGGATGTTATCGAGAATAAAGAACTCCGGCTCGGGTCCAAAGAACGCCGTATCGGCGATGCCGGTGTTCTTCAAGTAGGCTTCTGCCTTTTTTGCGATATTGCGAGGGTCTCTCTTGTAATTCTCATGAGTAATCGGGTCAACGATATCACACGTTAAACTCAATGTCGGCACAGCCGTAAAAGGATCGATAAAAGCCGTTTCCGGATCAGGAAACAAGAGCATATCGCTTTCATGAATCTTCTGGAAGCCGCGGATGCTCGACCCGTCAAAACCGATGCCGTCGTCAAAAATCTCTGCCTCGAACTCGCTCGCCATTACAGAAAAATGCTGCCATTGACCGATCAAGTCTGTAAACTTGAGGTCAATGATTTTGACGTCGTTGTCTTTTATGATCTTGAAGACATTTTCGACGCCACCCGATGTTTTCGCTTTTGTAGCCATATCGCTCCTTGCGGATAAGTGCGTGAGAATGAAGGGTTGATTGTTAATTACTTTTCTTTATGATTGGAGACCTTAATGCGAAATGTCTCCTTCGTGGTCGAAAGAACTACGCTGGTGGTGGTTTTCACCACCCCCTGCCACGTTTGAATTTTTGCAAGCAACTTTTCCAGGCTTCCCGTGTTGTCCGTCCTGACTTTCAACACGTGCGTGCCCTCGCCTGTAATTGCGTGGCACTCTAGAATTTCGTCCGTTGAATTCACATGGTCTGTGAACGACGCAAAATGTTTGGAAGAATCCACCGTCGTAATCACAATCGCCGTAATATCTTTGCCGAGCTGTTTGTGGTCGACCTTGGCAAAATAACCCGAAATAATGCTTGCTTCCTCTAACTTGCGGAGTCGTTCACTCACGGCGGGCAGAGAAAGCCCGACCTTTTCAGCAAGGTCATTGCGGCGGGTCCTGCCCTGTTTTTGCAGGATATCTAGTATTTTTACATCTATTTCGTCGAGGGTCATACCGGCAATAACGCTTGAAGAGTTTAAAAAGCACGACCTTAATAAGTAAGGTTTACCGTGGTTATTACAGTAATAAGTAAGGAATTATTCAGGGAAAGTCAAGGACTTTTTATCAAAAATTTACAAGAAGCTCTTTTTGTATTTCCGTGCAACATATTCCCGTTGATTGTTTTCCAACGATACCAAAAACAAAAATCCCGCTAAGTCGGGATTTTACTTCACTCTACACGGGTGTTTTGATTGGTTATTGTCGTGTAAAACAATCGCAGTTGCTTTTGAAGCAGGGGTACAATATCTTGAGTGTGAATCTACTTAAGCAGCCAAGGCGACTTTACGAAGGTTCTTTACAGCGGCTGGAATATTCGGCTGTCGGAAGACGGAAGTTCCCGCGACGAGAACGTCTGCACCGGCTTTCACGCACTGCGCAATGTTCGTCGCATCGACTCCCCCGTCGATTTCGAGATAAATGCTTTTCCCGGCGGAGTGAATCATTTGTCTCGCGGTTTCTAATTTCTTATACGAGCTTTGTATAAACTGCTGTCCCCCAAAACCGGGATGGACGGACATAATCAGAATCAGGTCAACAAGCGGAACAATATCACTCAGAGTTGACAAAGGCGTATCCGGGTTGACGGCTACTCCCGCTTTCGCGCCAAGCTGGTGAATCTGTTCTATCACCCGCGTCAAATCCGGGCATACCTCTTGGTGCACGGTGATAATATCCGACCCGGCAGCGCGGAAATCTTTAAGATAGCGTTCGGGGTGTTCAATCATCAAGTGAGTATCGAAGGTGGCTTTGGTGACCTTGCGAACAGATTCGATAACGGGTATACCAAACGAGATATTAGGCACGAAATGACCGTCCATAATATCAAGATGGATCCAATCAATGCCGGCTTGTTCAACGAGTTTGATTTGCTCGGCAAGGCGCGAAAAATCAGATGCAAGAATGGACGGCGCTATACGGAAGGAATCCATCTCAATTTTCGTTGGAAGCACCAGAGTCGGCTCTGCGAGTAACAATCATGTCAACCGCCTGCCCTGCGGGCACTATTTCGCCGGCACGCGGGAATTGTTCAACAATCGTATTCGGCAAGAGATCGGGGTTGGCTTGATAGACGACGTTGCCGATCCGCAAACCCGCCTGCAGCAAGCGGCGCTCGCCTTCGGTGAGGGGTTGTCTCACAACATCCGGGACAACAACTTGCTCTTTGGGTCCGCCCTGGCTAACTTTGACGCTTACTTTCGTTCCTAAGGCGACCATTGTGCTTTCAGGAATTTGTTGTTCGATAATTGTATTGGCAGGGAAATCCGAGGAGATTTCGTACTGAATCGGCCCTATGCGGAGACCTGCACGTTCGAGTGCAAAGGTGGCATCTCGAACGGAACGGCCTCGTAGTGATGGCACAGCAGCGAGGGGTTCTCCGCCGCTGATGGTCAAGTACACCCCCCTGCCGAATTTTACTTCGGCGCCGGGCATAGGCGTCTGGCTAGCTACACTGCCGACAGGGTACTGCCGGTCTTGACGCTCCTCAGCTTTTTTTCCGATAAGGCCGCTATCGGCAAGAATTTGAATGGCGTTTTCTAGCGGTAAACCTAGGACATTCGGAACTTTCGTGGTTTTTCCTTGTTGAACATAACGCGGCATGATGTAGCTATCCACGACAAAAAAAATAAGAAAAACAACGCCGAAGAAGATTGCCAAACGAGTCAGAGGGCGGGCCAATGTAAACTTTCTGTCTTGTACAGTGCGCAACCAATTATGAATTATACAAAGATAGCAAAAATCCATTTCTCTTTCAACCTTCGTATCCAAACTAATAACTCGCCCGCGGCCCGATAGCCGTTACGTTGTCCCGGCATATTCGTTCATCACGTTTTCATTATGAGGTGCCAATGGAGAAGACACAATCCTTGCAACCCTTGCAGAATGGTGCTCTACCTCACACAGCGGTCACTGCTGAACGAGCATCGGTTGCCGGCGCAACGCCTCTTCAACGCGATGTGCTTCGTGTCCTCTCCTACTTCGACATCTTCCAACACCCGCTAACAGCGGTAGAGATATATACATTCCTTCCGTCTAACTCTACATCTCCAGGCGCTGTCGAGCAAGCCTGCCACACTGCTCCTTTAACCGACTACATCAAGTACGAGGATGGGTATTTCTTTTTAACCGAAAATAACCAACAAAGCGTGCGAGAACGGCTGGCGAAAGAAGAACGCGCGCGCCGTCACTGGGCAATTGCTTCATTGATGACATCCCTCATCAAATATTTTCCGTTCGTTCGGGGTGTCTTTGTTTCGGGGGAGTTAGCAAAGGGTGTCGCAAGCGAGCAAGGTGACGTCGATTTTGTCATCGTAACGGAAAACGATAGACTGTGGATCTGCAGAACTTTGTTGATCGCATTCAAAAAACTGGCGCTGCTTAATCGAAAAAAATATTTTTGCATTAATCATTTGATGACGGAACAAAATTTTGTTGTGAGCGAGCAGAGCATGTACACAGCGATAGAACTGGTAACGTTAAAGCCGCTGCTCAACCCCGGGCTCCTTGCGTCGTACCAACGCAGAAATAATTGGACCGAACAATTTTTACCCAACGCGAAAATCACTGACGCACACGAAACACCCTCACGAAGGCCGTTATCACAGCGCGCATTCGAGTTGTTATTTTTCAGTAAATTCGCTGATTGGCTTGATACCCGGCTGATGGATTTCTGGAAGGCAGTGTGGAAGAAACGGTATCCTCATCTTTCAGACGAAAAACGAAACGAAATTTTTCATTGCAGCCGTGACCTCTCAACAGCGTACAACGGCGACTTCGCTTCAAAGATTCTCGCTTCGTACTATGAACGGCTCGCACGGTTCGAATTACATGACTGACGTCTTACTGACACATTCCTATTTTCTCCGTTTCGACCCGAAGGAGTATCGCGCGATGAAGCCGTACCCGCCGCTCGGTACGCTCTACGCGGCAAGCTTCTTGCGTCAGCATAAACTTTCCGTTGCACTTCAGGATATGATGTTGGCTGAATCGGAGGAAGACCTTGTTCCGGCTCTACTGCAACACAAGCCAAAACTCCTTGTTATCTACGATGACCAGTTTAACTACTTAACGAAAATGTGTCTCGGCAGAATGCGCGAAGCGGCATTCCGCATGATCCAGATCGGCAAGCAACACGGAACAACTGTTATTGTCTTTAGCTCGGACGCTACAGACCATTTGGACAAATACTTCGCGCACGGTGCGGATTACGTCATCTGCGGAGAAGCGGAAAACACACTCGCTGAATTGGCAGTCTCGCTGCTGCAGTCACAGGACAAGTCTCCCAACACCATCCACGGCTTGGCGTATCGCTCTAATGGCTCGTATGAAAAAAACCCGCGCAGGGAGCTTGTCGATAATTTAGATGAGATACACTTTCCTGCCTGGGATTTAATCGACCTTCAGCGGTACCGCAACGCTTGGATTGCCCGGCATGGTTACTTTTCGCTCAACCTCGTTACCACGCGTGGATGCCCCTTTCACTGCAATTGGTGTGCAAAGCCTATTTATGGGCAAGTCTACCATACGCGCAGTCCTGAAAACGTGGTCGAGGAAATGAAGTTCCTTAAGCAATTTGCTAATCCTAACCATCTATGGTTTGCTGACGACATCTTTGGCCTTAAGCCGGGCTGGATCCCATTATTTGCGGACACAGTCAATAATCAAAATGTCAAAATACCGTTTAAATGCCTTTCCCGCGCTGACTTGTTGTTGAAAGAGGATACCGTCCGGCATCTCCAACGAGCGGGATGTGAAACAGTCTGGTTAGGCGCAGAATCCGGTTCTCAAAAAATCCTCGATGCAATGGATAAAGGCACAACTATCGAGCAAATCTATGAAGCGGCTTCGCAACTGAGGCAATCCAATATCCGCGTCGGTTTTTTTCTGCAGTTTGGTTATCCCGGTGAAACGAAATCGGACATCGAGAAAACACTGCAAGTTGTTAAAGATTGTAAACCGGATGAAATCGGCGTATCCGTTTCTTATCCTTTGCCCGGCACAAAATTTTACGACCGCGTCAAATCTCAGCTCCATGAAAAGCAGAATTGGCGGGATAGCCAGGACCTTGATATGATGTTCGCAGGAGAATATCACCCGGACTTCTACCGCGCCTTGCATCGAATAGTTCACAAGAAATTCAGTGTCTGGCGCGGAATAAGGACTGCACAAGAAGTACTAGTACATCCCACGGGTCTCGGCAAGCGCGCTCTCCGGTCTCTTGCATCAATGCTGTATCATGGGATGACGCTTCCGTTCGAACTGAAAAAATTAGAACAACTCGAGCACCTTCCTCGTCATGTCAACAGCCCCAATAACTAATAAACTCCATACTGCACGCGTTGCCGAAGCGTTTGATACCGTCGCCGAGTCGTTTGAAACTGTGCTCGAAAACGACATCACTCGCAGTATAAGGCAGAAAGTGTACACGGTAATCGCATCGCTTGTTCCAGCCGGGTCAACGATACTCGACATCAACTGTGGAATAGGCATTGATGCGGTTGAACTCGCGCAGAAGGGATATGGGGTCGTCGGCACTGATATTTCCCCTCAAATGATACAGCAAGCGCGCCTCCGTGTAACGAAATATTCTCTGCAAAATGTGAGCTTCTATGAAACTTCTTTTGAAAGCCTCGCCCCGGTCCACAGCAAAACAATTGACCTTGTAATGTCTAACTTCGGAGGGCTGAATTGTGTGCCCTCACTCGAAAAGGTTGCAGAACAGCTAACCGCAATAACGAATCCCGGCAGCTATTTTCTCGCCGTTGTGATGCCACCATTTTCCCTGTGGGAATTTCTTGCCGGACTTCTAAAGCTTGACTTTCAATTCGCTGTCAGGCGCCTTAAGGCAAATGTACAGGCAACAGGCTTCGGGAATAACACATTTACCGTAAGCTATTTTTCGCCGCGTACATTTGCCAAAGCCTTCGACCGTGGGTTTGAAGTTGTACGCATCCAGGGTTTCAATATTATCTCTGCCCCGCCGCACGCAACAAGCTTTGTGAAGCATTTTCCCAGATTAGCGAAGTGGCTTGAACGCGTCGAACAATCTATTGCCTCTCTACCCTTGGTTCGCGCACTCGGCGATCATTATATGATTGTCATGAGACGCAGAAGATCACCAAAGCATCCGAACGACCATACGCCCAGTATCACGCTCGAACCCGCTGCTGTGCTGCGTGAAATAAAGAATATCCGCAGCAGCGCGAAAGAACTTGATGACGACATCAATTTCTCGCACTTCGTAAATGGCAAACGCGTCGCGTTGGTTGGACCCGCAAGGACACTCATTGGAAAACGACTCGGTGCCCTGATCGATTCGTACGACATTGTGGTTCGGATTAATGATGCCTTTGAATATCTAGGTGTTCGCGAACTGCTTCCTGATGTGGGCGAACGAACCGACATTCTCTATGCAAACCAAGTCATTATCCGAAAAAATATCCTTGGAGAAGAAAAGCTCCCACTCAACATGTTTTATAAAGGCACTGGCGTCGGCCAACGAAAGTTTCTCGTATGCACAAATAATAGTCTAAACTACGACAGCACTGGAGAACCCTCTGCGGCGTGCCCTCGTCATGACCGTACCGTCGTTTCGGACATACGCAAGCTTATTGCCCGAGATGAATCTAGCCTCGACTTTCGCTTGGTGTACAGAGCGAGCAAGTTTCTCATTCGTAGTCTTAACGGGAATTTTCCCCGAACCGGTCTGGTGGCGCTTGCCGACCTACTGAGCTTTGACATCGACCACCTGTTTGTCGCGGGAATGACCTTTTATCACGGCGGCGGGCATCTGCTTACCAAAGAAACTACGCGGTTGCATCCGCTGAAGAATCGAGATGGCAGTTGGGCGCATGATAACACTGGCCGTGGCCACAATTCGTACGACGAGCTGTATATCATGCGCATCCTGAAGCAGGCGTTCCCGGACAAACTGCGCGTCGATAATGACCTTTTAGAACTTCTAACTACGAACGAAACGACAATATCGACATGATTGGACTTCTTAACCCTACCAGTGCGAAATGGAAACATCGCTTTCCACTTTCGCTAATGTACGTCGGCGCTCGATTGGAGAATAAGTATCCATACGAAATCGTCGACCAGAATATCCATAAAGATGCTCTGGCACGACTGGAAACAATGGCAGCGCGGGGCGACCTCAAGTACTTAGGCATCACGGTTATGCCTGGTCCCCAGTTGTTTGAGGCAATACCAATTTCAAAATATTTAAAGAACAAATTCCCGAATCTGAACATTATATGGGGTGGATATTTTGCAACGCTCCATGCCACAACGATCCTGCAGTCTGGCTATGTGGATTTTGTTGTGCGCGGACAGGGCGATCAAACATTTTTCGAGCTTATCAATTATCTGGAGGGAAATTCCAAAAGCCCTCTCGACAGCATTCATGGTTTGTCATTCCGTAAAAACGGTAACGTCGTTAAAAACCCTCCACGAACGCCAGCAGACCCAAACGAAATGCCCCTCCTACCCTACCATAAAGTTGAAGGTGAGCGTTACGTGGGAAAGAGCTGTCTCGGTACCCGCACGGCAGCACAATATACGAGCTTTGGTTGCCCTTTCCTTTGCGGATTTTGCGCTATTGCGAGTGTATATCGCGCGCGTTGGCTTGCAAAAACTCCCGACACAATGATTCACGACATTGGGGAAATTCAAAAACGGTATCGCGTCAACGCCGTGGAATTTTTTGACGAAAATTTCTTTACCTCAGAAAAACGCACGCACGAATTCGCTGAAAAAGTCATACACCGCAATATCACCTGGTGGGGTGAAGGACGCCCGGATACGGTGCTCGATTACTCCGACGAGACGCTGCAAATAATGTCCCGCGCCGGATGCAAAATGATCTTCTTCGGCGCGGAGTCCGCGTCCGAGGAAGTTTTGCAGCAGATGAATAAGGGCGGAACGCAAACGCCCGACACTGTCCTCAAGCTGGCAGAGCGGCTCAAGCGTTACAACATTATTCCGGAATTCTCATTCGTATTTGGCAATCCTAGCGAAGAAGTTGATAAGGACTTCGACCGCAACATGCGTTTTATTCGTCATGTGAAACAAATAAACCCCAACGCTGAAATCGTACTCTACATGTACGCGCCTGTTGTTTTCGAAGAGTCGGAGCTGTTCCACATTGCTCGGCACTACGGCTTCCAATTTCCCCAAACTCTGGATGAATGGCTGGACCCCAAGTGGCACGATTTCGACTTGAGAAAAACGCCGGTTATTCCCTGGCTAAAGCCGAAGCACTACGAGAGATTTAAAAATTTTGAGCGCGTGCTCAACGGCTACTTCCCAACGGTAACCGATACGAGGCTCACAAGTACTCAGCGAAAAATCCTCAAGCTTATCAGCAGTTGGCGGTACAAAACTCAGACGCTCGCGTTTCCTCTAGAGCTTCGGGTGCTCTTTCGTCTCTTTCGCTATCGGCAGCCGGAAATCGAGGGGCTCTAATCTCCACTCATATGGCTATGCTCGCGCGCATCATTTCGCTCTGGCGCTCTCTTCTCTACAGCCTCTACTACCGGCACGTTGTGCGCTCTCGAACGACAACGCGAATCGATGAGATGAAGCTCCTCATCGAACCTTCCGTTATGCACCCAAAACTGTTCAAAAGCGGAAAGGTGTTTTCAGATTTCCTGCTGACCCAAAACCTAAAGGGCAAGAAGATTCTGGACATGGGGACTGGGTCTGGAATTCTCGCCTTAACGGCAGCAAGAAAAGGTGCGCGCGTGTTTGCGAGCGATATCAATCCGGCAGCGGTGAAATGCGCTACTGAAAACTTTCGCAACAATGGTTTTCAGTCGGATATCCATCTCTTTTCAGGCCATCTCTTCGCCAATGTCACAGAGAGTGGATACGACATAATCCTGTTTAACCCGCCGTACCTTGAAGGCAACAATGGGTCAACTCACCAGCTTGCGTTACACGGAGGCGAACAGTTAACGCTTATTAAGGAATTCGCAAGCCAGTCCATCTCGTACCTGAGTCCTGGCGGGAGTCTCATGTTGATCGTCTCGACCGACTCCAACGTTCCGCTTTTTCTGAAAATCTTTCGCGATCAGAACTATTCGCACGAACTACTGTACCGAAAAACCACGCTTTTTGAGACTTTCTACATCTATCAATTCACTCCGTCCAAAATTCAAGAGGATGAAAGCGTATTTGTCTGTCCTTCCTGCAAGGGAAAACTCGTGAAAATGGAAGATCAGTGGAAGTGCGAGAACGAGATGCTATCATTTCCAATCAGGCGTGGTATTCCCGACTTTCTGCCGGCAAATCGCCGCACGGAGATCGAGCGATTTTTGGAAATATACCGTACCGTACGGAACAGCGAGCGCTGGGGCAGTCATGACTCGCGCTATTACGAAGAACTGCCGTACTACGATAGTACCAACCTGCATTCGCAGGTGTGGGCAATACGCGCACGGTCATACGTCTGTCTCCTGGAACAACTTGAGCAAGAAGCGTCGCCAAGATCGCTGCGTGTACTCGACCTCGGCGCGGGGAATGGTTGGCTTTCCCTTCGCCTCGCACAACTCGGTCACCTCCCCGTTGCGGTTGATATCTACGAAGACGACTATGACGGCTTAGGCGTTCTCAAGCGCCTGAACAATTACGAAAGGTTAATCCAAGTCGCGCGAGCTGAATTCAACCATTTACCTTTTTCAAGGAATTCTGTTGACGTAATTATTTTTAATGCCTCGCTTCATTACTCCAATCAGCCGCTGCATCTTATCGAAAATACGTTACAATACTTGAAAAGCGACGGAATGATGTTTATTATGGATTCCCCAATCTATCCTGACGATGCAAGTGGCAACGGAATGGTGGAAGAAAAAGCCCAGTCGTTCAAACGCCAACATGGAATAATATTGCCGGAAAGCCTTGCTGGAAGTTTTCTCACGTTTCGAATGCTGAACCATCTCAAAGAACATTGCACTGTAGACGTTCTTTCGCCGCCGTATGGGTGGGTTTGGAATCTTCGACCTTTTCTCTCCAAACTGAGAGGATCGCGCACGCCGGCTTCTTTCGCCGTCGTGAAAATCAAAAAGAAAAACACGAGTGTATGAATTTCCCTGCCTTCCTCAATACTGTCACTACATATGCGTACACCTTGCCAATCGCCATCCTGTATGTCACTGCCGGATGTAACCTGAAATGCGTTATGTGCTCATACCGGGACCCCTTGCCTGGAGAGCTAACGCTCGATGAAATCCGGAAGCTCGCTTCCAATCTGTCTCGGCTGGGCTTGCGGCACATTGTGTATTCAGGCGGGGAGCCTCTACTCCGCCGCGACCTTACGCAAATCTGTAAAGCGTTCCAATCGCTCGGCGTGAAGCAATCGCTTCTCACAAACGGTCTATTGTTGGAAAAACGCTACGAACAACTCGCTTCGTTCTTCGAGGAAATCATCGTATCAATAGACGGACCGACTGCTGCACTCCATAACGAGATTCGCGGCGTCGAGGCATTCGAACACATACTCAGGGGAATTCGAAGCGTCATCGCGTCCCCTATGCGCCCCATTGTCTCAATTCGCAGTGTGGTCCAGAAGAAAAATTTTCGCGTGATGAGCGATATGGTCGAGTTGGCGCGGTCGTTGCACGTCGACCGAATTTCCTTCCTTGCCGCTGATATTTCTTCCCGTGCGTTCAACAGGGAGAACGCCGGCAAGATTGAACACCAGCCCAATATCGTTCTGAGCAAATCAGAAACAATCGAATTTCGAAAACTGATGGAAGAATTTATCGCCCGGTATGGTGCTGAAATACGCGATGGTTTTATCGCGGAAAACGTTCAGAAACTAATGCATCTCGCGGAATACTTCGAAGCGCTTAGCGGGACTCGGCCCTTTCCACGGAACCTCTGCAACGCGCCTATGGTTTCAACGGTGATCACTTCAACGGGCGATGTACTGCCGTGTTACTTTCTGCCACCAGTCGGGAATATCCGCACAGCGAACATTGAAACGCTATTGAACAGTAACATCATGCAACAAACGCGAAAA
Organism: Ignavibacteriota bacterium; assembly: GCA_022616555.1. Lineage (GTDB taxonomy): Bacteria > Bacteroidota > Ignavibacteria > UBA10030 > UBA10030 > JAKEEG01. Next base: position 38,841 of record JAKEEG010000002.1, read on the forward strand.
AGCGTCCGGGCATATTCACTGCAACGCTGCCAGGAGTGCGTCTGTACTCTCTATGTGAGCCCAACGAAGGCGTTTATGGATGCATTCTAAAGGATAAGCACTCGTTGACCGCAACCTCCATTAAAGCGCGTTACCGTGAACTTATCGCCCCGGATAAGCGGTACCTGACAATTATTGCTGCGTTTTCTGTCTTTCTATTTGTCTCGTACTCATTTCGTTATTCAACCTTCCTCACACACGGGTTCGCAGCGTATTACGCCTATGCAAAATTGCTACTCGATGGTGAATTTACTCCTGACGTGTTCGACTATAAGTATTTTAATCAGAAACTTACCGAATTCGGTTTCAGTCGTGTTCAAGACGCGCCAAATAATATTCCCACAAATGCTTTTGCTTTAGCGGCACTAGCCGTTTTTCAGCCAGTAACTGCAAAGTTTATCTGGACTCTCCTCTCGCTCGCCCTCTATGCCGCTTCTATCAGAAAACTCCTCCGAATATATGAAATACCCACACTCAGTCATCTCGGCTTAGCCCTAATAGCACTTTCCTGTCTGTGGAGGCCGTCGTACGAGAATATGGCGTACGGTCAGTTGTATATCGCCTTGTTGTTTCTGTATTCTCTCAGTCTTCAGGGTTTTTCACAAAGGAAGGATTACTCCGCTGCATGGCCGATAGGACTTATGGTGTTCATCAAAGGGTACGGCTTGTTGAATGCCGCCTGGCTCTTACTGAGCAAGAGGTATAAAGGCTGGATCGTTTTCACTACTGCTTTTATGTCCTTGGTATTTGCTTCATTGCCATTCTTGGGGCAGGAAGTATGGTCGGCTTACTACGAAAATGTCTTTCTGAAGCTCATTTCAACAATCGTCGGTAACACTGCGTACCAAACACTCTCCAGCCTGTTTGCACACCTGCTGCATTCTGACCCAGCGCCACCTTCCTCATCGCTTCTGGCGTTGCCGTTGAACTCCGTGCAGATGATAACATTTATCGTTCAGACAGCTCTGATTGTCTTCGTATTGTATTGCGGAAAAAAAGCCGGGAGTGCACATCACACGTTAACGTACTCTGCGTTGCTTGCAACGGCAGTTGTTACAGCCCCGCTGGCGGAACAGCATCACTACGTTCTATTCCTTCCTTTGACCTTCGCGCTTCTCGCAAAAATGTTCGCGGCCGATAATTCCAAAGTTACGTTAAGCCTGAGTAATGTTATAATCATGCTCGCCGTAATTCTGATTGCGATACCCATACCCTACAAAAACACCCAGTCCGAATTGTTCCCTTGGTTTCTCCTTGGCTACCCAAAGCTATTAGCCGGTCTATTGCTGATTGGCTGTTCATGTTCGATCCTGTACAAGTCAAACGTGACAGACGTTTACCATCCCTCAGCTAACTAAACGATTGTTTTCATTGCCTTTCAGCCTATTTCTGTCTATATTTTCGGCGCTAATCATAAAAGATTGGAACACTTTACCCCATGCCAAACCGGAGCAAGGAGCTTGTCGCTGAAGCGCTTCGCGCAAAAAAACGCGCTCACACTCCCTACTCCATGTTCCCCGTAGGCGCCGCGTTGCTTGCTTCCAACGGTCACATTTACACAGGATGTAATATCGAAGTCAGTAGCTACGGCCTCACCATCTGTGCTGAACGCACCGCAATCTTCAAGGCCGTGTCGGAAGGTGACCGTAACTTTAAAGCCATCGCCATTGTTTCAGACGATCCAAACATCACCCCGCCTTGTGGCGCTTGCAGGCAGGTGCTGTGGGACCTCGCCGGGAACATCGATGTCATCATGGCAAATCCAAAAGGAAAAATAAAAAAACAAAAGCTGAAAGACCTTATCCCGCACGCGTTCGATAGCCGTAACCTCGAGCGCACACTCAAACAAAAACGTTAGAATGGATACCTCAGCATCACATACAATACCTAAAGACACCGGCTGGATTGAAGTCATTTGCGGCTGTATGTTCAGCGGCAAAACGGAAGAGCTTATCCGCCGTCTTCGGCGCGCACAAATCGCCAAGCAGAAAGTCGCTGTCTTTAAGCCAAAAGTCGATACACGCTACAGCGCCGAGCACATAGTTTCGCATAGCGAACAAACACTCATCTCCTACGCTGTCAAAGATGCTGCAGACATTCTTAAAACATCTTCCGACGCACAGGTGATTGGCATCGACGAGGGACAGTTTTTCAAGGGCGATCTGGTGAATGTGTGCGAACAGCTTGCTAACAGCGGTAAACGCGTGATCGTCGCTGGACTCGACCAGGATTATCGCGGTAAGCCGTTTGAACCGATGCCACAGCTTCTCGCTGTCGCCGAATACATTACAAAGACGCTTGCCATCTGCATGGTCTGCGGCAATCCTGCCGACCGCACACAACGCAAAACCGCCCAGCAGGACCGCGTCCTTGTAGGCACGAAGGATATCTACGAAGCCCGCTGCCGGCGGTGTTACGAACCCCCGGCAGAAAACTAATATGGAGAGCCCTTCATGAGCCTACTCTCAACCTTTCACGGTATCATTGGTATTGGAGTGCTATTGGGTATCGCTTGGCTATTTTCGAACAACAAGCGCCGCGTCAACTGGCGGCTCGTCGCTACTGGGCTTGGACTGCAGATTTTCTTCGGCGTTCTAGTTATTAAAGGCCGTGAGTTGGGAGAAGTATTTTCGCCTCTCGGCTGGCCTCAGGTCGCATTTGATTGGGTGGCAGGGCTCTTCGTGATCATTCTCGGTTTTACCACCGAAGGTGCAAAGTTTATTTTCGGCAACCTCGCACTTCCGCCGGGCACGGAAAACTCAATGGGATTCTTCTTCGCCTTCCAAGTGCTTCCGACAATCATCTTCTTCTCGTGCCTCATGTCCGTTCTCTACTATCTCGGCGTTATGCAGTTGATTGTTCAAGGTATGGCCTGGGTGATGGCGCGAATAATGGGCACGAGCGGCGCAGAATCGCTCTCCAATACCGCAAACATCTTCGTTGGGCAGACCGAGGCGCCGCTAATGATTCGTCCGTTCATTTCCGGTATGACAAATTCCGAGTTGTTGACCATCATGACGGGCGGAATGGCGACGATAGCCGGCGGTGTAATGGCAGCCTACGTTCAAATGTTGGGATATTCCTTCGCGCAAACGCATGGCATTACGGTTGAGGCTGCGCAAGTTAAGTTCGCAGCGCAGCTCTTGGGAGCAAGCATTATGGCTGCTCCCGCCGCACTCTTAATCTCCAAAATCATTTTTCCAGAGACTGGCGAGCCCGAGACCAAGGGCACAGTCAAAGTCAACGTCGAAAAAAACGCCTCAAATGTCATTGAAGCCGCAGCTGCTGGAGCTGGAGATGGACTGCAATTAGCTCTCAACGTTGGCGCTATGTTATTGGCTTTTATAGCTTTGATAGCTTTATTTAATTCAATACTGACATGGCTCGGCGGAATAATTGGAGTCAACGAAGCGCTACAAGCCTCGTACGGTCAACCGCTCAGCTTACAGTTGATTTTTGGGTTTGTGCTACAATTTGTCGCTTTTGCTATTGGAGTACCTTGGTCCGAGGCGTTCCAATTCGGGAGTCTAATTGGTACAAAGGTTGTGCTAAACGAATTTGTAGCGTACTCGGAAATGGCACAACAAATTACCGCCAACAAACTTCTCTCCGAGAAGGCCATCATCATGGCTTCATTCGCCTTATGTGGATTTGCAAATTTCTCCTCAATTGCGATCCAGATTGGCGGACTTAGCCCCATGGCGCCCCATCGTCGTAAGGATTTAGCAGCTCTAGGACTACGGGCTGTCCTTGGCGGAACGTTGGCAACAATGCTGACAGCTACAATCGCTGGAATACTTATTGGTGGTTGAACTAACAGGACGTTAAGTGATAGAACAAAAGCAGTTAGACGTCGCTCTTCGACTTATCCTGGAACAAACAGAGGCTCATCCAAGCCTCGCTCTTGTGCTCGGGTCTGGGCTGGGGGATTTCACCGATGAGCTTACAGTTTCTGCCTCGATACCTACATCTCAAATCCCGTACTACCCTCGCTCTACTGTTCAAGGACACGAGGGCAGACTCGTTTTCGGCCATATCAAACAGGGAGCACGAAAATCGCAGCCACTTTTGGTCTTCAAGGGCAGAGTGCATTTCTATGAGACGGCCTCCCTCCCACCTGTTGTTTTCCCTATTCAGGTCGCTTCGGCTCTCGGTGCAAAATCACTCATTGTGACAAATGCTGCCGGAGGAATTAACAGAAAATTCCGTCCCGGCGACCTTATGGTTATTCGTGATATACTTGATTTAACTTTTTTAAAATCAAGATATAAGCTTGATCTAGATCAGATAAAATCTAGCACATTGGAGAGGCCTCTTGCATACCCTGACGATATCTTTGACCCTAGGCTTACTGGAACTCTCCAAACCATCTCAAGCAAAATGGGGATCGATCTACAGGAAGGAACTTACTGCTGGCTCAAGGGTCCTACTTACGAGACTGCTGCTGAAATCGAGATGCTCCGGCGCATTGGAGCCGATGCTGTAGGAATGTCCACCGTACCCGAAATCCTAGCCGCTCGACAACTGGGAATGCACGTAGCTGGTATTTCCCTCATCTCCAACCTCGCCACTGGTATAACCGGTGAGAAACTCTCACACTCCGAAGTCACCAACACTGCCAACCGCGTCAAACGCACGTTTACACAGCTTATGAAGAACTTTTTGATGGAAGTGTGACTGGAGTAGGGACGACTTTCTTAGAATGAACTTTATCCTGCCGGATAAAGTTGGTACAACATCAAATAAATAATCACGCCTGTCACGGAAACGTACAGCCAAATCGGATACGTCCACTTCGCGATGCGGCTGTGCTTCGAATCCTCGCGCTTCAACCCACGCTTGAGTGTTACCAGCGCAAGCGGAACAATTGCCGCGGCAAGCACCGTGTGCGAAAGCAAAATTGTGAAATACACATACCGAACAATGCCTTCTCCCTGAAACGGCTGAGAGCCGTGGTTGTAGTGGTAAATAAGGTACGATGTTAGAAATAGGCCCGAAGTGACAAACACTGCAATCATAAACCGCTTGTGCAATGCAATGTTGCCTTTCTTCATCTGGCGGTGTCCGAGATACAACAGGATCGCGCTTGTGGAGTTCAACAACGCGTTGAGAAGCGGCAGCTCAGATAAGGACATGAGTGTTATAAATACGTGGGGGAATCTTACTACAATTTATCAATTACCATAAAGATCATCAGCACAGGCAAATACCACAACGAAGCAAAAAACAATCGGCGCGAAACCTGGTTGATTTTCACCATCGACTCTTCTGCAGCTTTACCCGAGAAGCGGAAAAAGAGAACACCATATACCAGAAAAAGCGCGCCGCTCACCAGCGCCGCTAGGACGTACTGCATGCCGGCAACACCGACTGTGTAGAGTCCCAGACTTGACACGATGAGCACCACAATATAAAGAACAGTTTCCAGACTCAACCGTGTGCCAAGCTGGTCTTTTACAGCAAGCATCGCAAAACCTGCCCGAGCATAATCCTTACGATACATCCACGCGAGTGCGTAGAAATGGGGAATCTGCCAAAAGAAAAGTATCGCAAATAAAATCCACGCTGCGGCGGAAAGCTCCCCTCCCGCTGCCGTCCATCCCATCACGGGCGGCAGTGCGCCGGGTATACCACCGATAATCGTGGACCAGCTCGTGATGCGTTTCAGCGGCGTATAGAGAAACAAGTAAACTGCTGAGATGGTCGCTGCAATGATTCCGGAAACGATATTCCCGTAGACAAACATGATGACTATTCCGGCAATAAGTATCACTGTACCAAACCAAAATGCTGTTCCCGGCTCCATACGCCCAGACGGCAATGGCCGCCGCTCTGTGCGCTTCATTAAAGCGTCGTAGTGCCGCTCGATGTACTGGTTTAGTGCTCCCAATCCCCCACCCACCAGCATGGTGCCAAGGGCAACCAGAAGAAACCGGGATACGTCGAACACGCCGTCTGTGGCTAGGTAATAACCGCAGAGAGTCGTCAGCACTGAGAGGCCGGTAAGTTCTGGCTTCATGAGCTCAAGGAAGTCCAAAATACGGAAAGAACTCCTTGCAGTTGTAAATGATTTCACCGGGCTAACTATATTCATACTATGGCCTCACGGGTTTGCCCTGCAAGGGAAACCTCGAAATGAAATCTGCCTGAAAGCCGCAAGATGGATAAAGCCAGCAGAACTGTAAAGGCGAGTAGAGCAGCACCGACAGCCACATGCGCAGTTGCAATCTCAACTGATTTACGCGTTAGGACTGTTAGCATTCCCAAGGTAACTTGTATTGTCACTAGGGCTAAAAGGATATTGGCATAGCTTTTTAATAAAGGCAGCTTTTGCTTGTAAAGCCCCATCGAAAGGATGAGAATTACTCCTGTCACTACAATTGCCCAGACTCTGTGTAGCAAATGAATAACGATCTGCCCAGCCGTTATAGCGCCCTCAGCGGCAAGCCTGATATCGGCGTATATGAGCTGGCGATTGTATTGCTCAAGTGACTCAGGGGTAAGCGATGGAATCAATTGCCCGTAAGCTAGTGGAAAATCTGGAACGGCAAGTCCAGACCCTGTATGGCGCATAACAGCACCGAGAATTAACTGAATATAAATTACACAAACTGTTAATATACTTAAGGTTATCAGATTTGAATCAAGATTTTGTTGAGTATTACTTTGACTTAAGTTTAACCACCACTTGGAGGTAAAAAGTGCAATCGAAGAGACAACACAGAAGAAGGTCTGAGCGATTGTTGCATGAGATGCCGAGATGGCTGTTGGGAGCAGAAACAAAACAGTGAGTCCGCCTAATGCTCCCTGTACGATAACAAGAGCTAGGGCAAACCAACCAAGCCTCCTAAGCCATCGTCGTTGCTCTTTGCGTGAAAGCCATACTGCCAGAATAATAGTTAAAAAGCCGACTGTCGTGGCTACCATGCGGTGACCATGCTCGTAAAAAATGCCACCGACCATTGGGGGCATGACCTGCCCGTACGAGAGCGGCCAGTCAGGTACTGCGAGGCCGGATCCTGTGCTCGTCACCAAACCGCCGACAACAATCAGAAACAGCGTGCAGACTGCCGTGAACACGGCAAACCAGTGAAGCCCTTTATTGTACGAAGGAGACGACATAAAAGAATACCATGCTGAAAAAAATCAGCCTTTCACCCGACTACACATCGATGAAAGGCATGAAAGAATAAAATCAGACCTCTGTCTTATTGCTGTAAGTAGGATGCCTCGACCTCAAGCCACTCGTCGAATCCCTGCTGTGTCATGGAATTGACCGAGCCGCGCATGCGGAAGTGCCCCAACCCACAAAGCTGAGCGCAAGCAATTTCTGTCGGTACATCCATCGAGACTTTAATACTTTCGATACCGGTTTGCTTGAGTAAGTCCATAGTCTCTTGCGTCAGGAAATCCCTTTTGCTCGCAAGAACGGTGCTGTCAGTGCCTATGTAGTTGTCCATGACAGCAAGATTCTGATACCTCACGGTGTCGGATGTGGACATTTCCCATGTCATACTTTCGCGAATCTCGTCAGAAGTCATCGTCGGAATAAACCAAAGCGGAATACGCTCGCCTGGGATCGCGTCCTGTTTGACGCGAAATAGCGGTAAACCAAAGCTATGGATAACATCCTTACTAGAAAGATAAATAATGACCGGCTTGTTGACAGGAAAGTTCAAGTTGTTAATCGTGAAGATGTCATCCTTCGCGTCGGGGTCCTCACGGTCAATACCGAGCGGATTCTCCGCTGTAACAAGCTTAATGTCTGTTCTGCCGAAAATGCCGTCCTTGCCTGCGTAGTGCGCGTTCCACGCAAACTGTTCTGCTACAACGCGTATCACTGTTGCGTCCTTCTCGTCCGGAAAATCGTCTACGCGTTGCGACCAAAGCGGCACAGCAAACCCGACAATAAGTACGATTTCCACGATAGCAACTGCAACTTCACCGTAGGTAGAGATTTTACTTTTGGTGCCGTGATAATTCGCTACGGGGTTTCTAGACTGTCGAAAACGGAAGAGTGTGTACAGGAAATACAACCCCCAGCCGACGAACAGCACCAACATCAACCAGTGAACGATGACAGTGAGGCTATCGAGTTCAGGACCGTGTGCCGAGGCATCGATTGGCAGTCCGAGAAGTTCTTTCATGTACGGGTGTGCTCCTGTGTTAATTTATGCTTGGGAAATCTACCGTCCCATTTAGCGTCATTTTCTTTGCACGGTTGCGCAAATAGACAAACAGTCCAACAAAACCGCCTAATACAGTGCCCGTTACTCCAAGTAACGCGACGACTGCGTACGAGAGCGCGTTAGAAGTCTGCGAATCAGGGTCAGCATAGCATACTGGACACGCGGCGGCTGACTGCACAACAATGACGCTCAACAACAACATCGCAATATGTTGAAGTGAAAACCTCATAAAACCTGTTTTAAAGATAACTCACTTTTTTGAATTTTTGCAAAAACCGTTTCGCATACATAATGAGAAATACTCCGGCGGTCACAGAAACAATTGCGCCTGAAATAGAAAGCGCGCTTGTCTCCTGCGCCAACACAAGCCACGCTCCGAACCCAAAGCACAGGAGTATTGACACAACGATAAAGACGATATGGAACGCCTTCAACGACATTATACTACTCTTCCCTGATATCCGGACGTCGGGAGGGCCATCAACACGATAAAGAATACAAGTGTCAGCAGCAGCGTCCAGTAAATGATTTTCTTCTCGGAAAGTAGGTGCATGAAATATCCTGCCACAAGCGTCCCTTTAATCGTGGCGATAAACAAAGCCAACACAATTGCCCAAAATACGTCAAGATGCAAGTACGATACCGCCACGGTCACAACAGTCAGTCCCATCAAGGCGACAAACACCATGATGTACTTGCGTACGTGCTTTTTGATTTCTTCAACAGAAGGCTGTTCGTGCATCGTTCCTCCTTACAAAAGATACAGAACGGGAAAAAGGAATATCCAGACCAAATCGACAAAATGCCAGTAAAGCCCAGCAATCTCAATGCGGTTGGTAAATCGTTCCGGTTCGGTTTGCCACATTTTGCTGCCTGGACCCCAGAAATAAAAGTTCACGACAATACCGCCTATGACGTGCAAGCCGTGCAAACCAGTGAGCGTAAAATAAATGGCATAAAACGTATCGGTACTTGGGAGAATATCATGTGAAAACTTCGAACCGTACTCGAAGCCCTTGACAACCAGAAAGATCAGCGCGCAGAGTATCGTCAACCCCATGTAGCGCTTGTACTTCGCAAAGTCCTTCATCATCAACGACGCCCAGGACATCACCATCGTAACGCTGGAGGTGATCAGGACAACGGTATTCAGCAGAGCCAACGGGACGTTGAGCAAATCATATCCGTGGGGCCATGTTGGTGCGGCTACACGAAGAAGCACATAGCTTGAGAACAATGCGCCAAAGAGCATCACTTCCGAGGCAAGTAAGAGCCACACACCAAGTTTCGCATTAAACAGTCCGCTGTCGGTTCGAGCCGTAACGGTATAGGGTATCTGCATAGTGGTCATGCCTTCTCAGGTTCGTGTTGAGGAATAAAATCCCGACCGTTGCCGGGCAGACTGTATTCGTAGGGACCGCGATGCACTTCCGGCACATGAAGGAAATTTCCATGCGGCGGCGGAGTCGGCGTTGCCCACTCGAGCGTCGTTGCGTTCCACGGATTGTCGTTTTCGACCTGTTTGCCTTTTCTGATGCTCCAGAAGAAATTAATAATAAAGAAAACCTGGAAAATCGCCATCACCCAAGCCGCGATGGAGGTCACCTCATTAAGCCCCAAGACGCCCTGTGCATGCGCGTACTGTTCTCCGCCGTCATACAGTCTGCGTGAAACTCCGGCAAGCCCTTGGATGAACATCGGCATGAAAATAAAATTCATACAAATAAACGAGCCCCAAAAATGAATTTTGCCGAGCGTCTCGTTCATCATGCGACCTGTTACTTTCGGGTACCAGTAATAGAGCCCCGCGAACAAAGCGAAGATCGTTCCCGGCGCAACAACATAATGGAAATGCCCTATGACGTAGTACGTATCGTGCAAGTGTATGTCGGCAGGAGCCAATCCGAGTGGCAGCCCGGTCAATCCTCCAATGCCGAACATCGGAAGGAATGCAAGCGCGAACAACATCGGCGTGTTGAAACGAATCGAACCGCCCCACAGCGACAAGAACAAGGACGTCAGAATGATAACCGAAGGGATCGAAATGATCATCGTCGTCGTCTGGAAAAACGCGCTAATCACCGTGCCCATGCCGGTCAAGAACATGTGGTGCGCCCACACGATGAACGACATGAAACCGAGGAAGATGATTGAGTACACCATCGCCTTATAGCCCCAAAGAGGCTTGCGCGTGTTGTTGGCGATGACTTCGCCGACAATACCCATCGCAGGCAGGATCAGTACATATACTTCCGGGTGTGCGAGGAACCAGAACAAGTGCTGCCAGAGGAGCGGACTGCCTCCCCCGCTCACTTCGACAATCTGCCCGCTGACGACCAAGCCGCTCGGCAGGAAGAAGCTCGTGCCCGCGAGGCGGTCCATTAACTGGAGAACACCGGCTGCTTCAAGCGGAGGGAACGCCAGCAAGAGAAGAAACGATGTAACAAACTGCGCCCAGACAAAAAACGGAAATCGAAAATACGTGAACCCCTTGGCGCGGAGCTGAATAATCGTAACAATAAAATTAACGGAGCCAAGCAGAGATGACGTAATCAACGCAACCATGCCAAACAACCAGTACGTTTGCCCGGTCGTGGCGATATTCGAAAGCGGCGGGTAGGATGTCCAGCCGGAATTCGCAGCGCCGCCCGGCACGAAGAAGCTGATCAGCATCACCACGCCGCCAACAAAGAACGACCAGTAGCTGGCTGCGTTCAGCTTCGGAAACGCCATGTCCGGCGCGCCGATTTGCAGCGGCACAACGTAGTTGCCGAATGCACCGACGGCAAGAGGCACGACGCCGAGGAACACCATAATCGTTCCGTGCATCGCACCGAACGAATTATAGAATTCGGGAAGCATGATTCCGCCCGGCATAAGCGTCTCGTCGGTGACGAGATACCAGATCAATCCTGCGACGCCAAGAAAGAGCACTCCCATGAGCATCACGAGGTATCGCTTGAAGCCGCTGAGCAGCAACAGTACGACGCCGATCAGCGCCGGGAACCCGACGAACGGCGTCACAGGGAGAGGCTTTCCGGGATAG